>NZ_ANPE02000162.1 GCF_000328305.2 Arthrobacter crystallopoietes BAB-32
GCCCGAGGCAGGCAGCTCCCGGCAGCGGCCGTTCGGATGTTGCGGCCTACTCCGGCACACCCACAATGACCTGCGCGGCACGGAGCACGCGGTCGCCGGACTTGTACCCCCAGCGAAGGACCTGGCTGACAGTGTCCACCTTGGCTTCCGGATCGGGCTGCTGCATGAGGGCCTCGTGGATGTTCGGGTCGAACTCCACACCGGCCTCGTTGATCCGGTTCAGGCCGTACTGTTCCAGCACGCCGTCCAGCTTCGCAGCGATGGCAGCGAACGGGCCGTCGGTCAAGTCACCGTGCTGGCGGGCAGCGTCGATGTCGTCGAGCACCGGCAGCAGGGAGTTCAGCACGCCGATGACAGCCATTTCGCCGGCCACGGCCCGGTCCCGTTCCACGCGCTTGCGGTAGTTGACGTACTCGGCCTGCAAACGCAGCAGGTCGTTGCGCAGCTCCTCGACCAGTGCCTGGTCTGCAGCAGGCTCCGCAGAAGCCTCGTTGAGGATCTGCTCGGCCTGGGCCAGAGCATCCCCGGAATCGTGGGCCTCGTCCACGGCCGTGACGTCCTCGTGGGCATGGCTGGCTGCCTCGTCGGAGGCGGCTGCCGCGTCCTGGGCGGCAGCCTCCTCCTGGGGCCCACGGACCTTGCCCGTCTCCGGGTCGATTTTCCGGTTGTCGCGGAAGCTCACCGGTTCTGACTCGTGTTCGTGCTCGTTACCGTGGTGGGGCATTGCTACTTCTTCTCTTCCTCGTCGACTACCTCGGCGTCGACGATGTCCTCGTCGGCATTGGCGGATCCGGCTCCGGCAGCGCCGTCACCGGCGGGGGCGCCTTCACCCGGAGCACCGGCCTGGGCCTGCGAGTAGATCGCCTCGCCCAGCTTGGTCTGGGAAGCCTGGAGCTTCTCGAACGCGGCCTTGACCTCGTCGTCGTTATCCTGCTTCTCCAGTGCCGCCTTGAGGGCATCCACGTCGGCCTTGACCTCGGTCTTGACCTCGGCGGGCAGCTTCTCATCGTTGTCGGCCAGCAGCTTGTCCACGGAGTAGGCCAGCTGCTCGGCCGAGTTGCGGATATCGGCAGCCTCGCGGCGCTTCTTGTCCTCGGCGGCGTGCTCCTCGGCCTCGCGGACCATGCGGTCGATGTCATCCTTGGACAGCGCGGTGCCGCCCGTGATGGTCATGGACTGCTCGGCGCCGGTGCCCTTGTCCTTGGCGGAGACGTGCACGATGCCGTTGGCGTCGATGTCGAAGGTAACCTCCACCTGGGGAACGCCGCGCGGGGCCGGCGCGATGCCGGTCAGCTCAAAGGTGCCCAGCGGCTTGTTGTCCCGGGTGAATTCACGCTCGCCCTGGAAGACCTGGATGGCGACCGACGGCTGGTTGTCGTCGGCGGTCGTGAAGGTCTCGGAGCGCTTGGTCGGGATGGCCGTGTTGCGCTCGATCAGCTTGGTCATCACACCGCCCTTGGTCTCGATGCCCAGGGACAGCGGGGTGACGTCGATCAGCAGCACGTCCTTGCGCTCGCCCTTGAGGACGCCGGCCTGCAGGGCGGCGCCGACGGCGACAACCTCGTCCGGGTTCACGCCCTTGTTCGGCTCCTTGCCGCCGGCCATTTCCTTGACCAGGTCGTACACGGCCGGCATGCGGGTCGAGCCACCGACGAGCACGATGTGGTCGATGTCGGAAACCTTGATGCCGGCTTCCTTGATGACGTCGTGGAACGGCTTCTTGGTGCGCTCGAGCAGGTCGGCGGTCAGCTCCTGGAACTTGGCACGGCTCAGGTGCTCGTCCAGGTGCACCGGACCCTCCGGGGTGACGGAGAGGTACTGCAGCGAGATGTTGGTGGAGGAAGCCGAGGACAGCTCCTTCTTGGCCTGCTCGGCTGCTTCCTTCAGGCGCTGCAGGGCGATCTTGTCATTCGACAGGTCGGCGCCCTTGGACTTGGCCTGCTTGAGCAGATAGTCAACGACCCGCTGGTCCCAGTCGTCGCCGCCGAGACGGTTGTCGCCGGCGGTGGCGCGGACCTGGATGGTGGAGAAGTCATCCTCGTCCTTGCCGACTTCCAGCAGCGAGACGTCGAAGGTGCCGCCGCCGAGGTCGAAGACCAGGATGAGCTCGTCTTCCTTGCCCTTGTCGAGGCCGTAGGCCAGTGCAGCGGCGGTCGGCTCGTTGACGATGCGCAGGACGTTCATGCCCGCGATTTCGCCGGCTTCCTTGGTGGCCTGGCGCTCGGCGTCATTGAAGTAGGCCGGAACGGTGATCACTGCATCGGTGACCTTTTCGCCCAGGTAGGCCTCGGCGTCGTGCTTCAGCTTCTGCAGGATGCGGGCGGAAATTTCCTGCGCAGTGTAGTTCTTGCCATCGACTTCCTTCTTCCAGTCAGTGCCCATGTGGCGCTTGACCGAGGCGATGGTGCGCTCGATGTTGTTGACGGCCTGGCGCTTGGCGATCTCGCCGACCAGGACCTCGCCGGACTTGGAGAATGCGACGACGGACGGAGTGGTGCGGCCACCCTCCGCGTTGGCGATGACGGTGGGCTCGCCACCTTCAAGCACGGAAACCACGGAGTTGGTGGTTCCGAGGTCGATACCTACTGCACGAGACATACGCTTGTCCTTTCATGACGGACCCGAAGGCCTGGATCTCTTCCGGCCCGGCCACCTCGGGCCAAGCCCTATTGAGTGTTCTGCACTCAACTTTACTCAGGCTCCGAACGATGTCAATTCGACTTGAGCCGAACCGGCTCAACTTTGCTTTTCCTAACGTTGTCGGCTCCTGCGCAGAGGCTTTCGGCATCCGACCAATAGCGCAACAAAGCGGCCGCGCTGCTACGTTTTGCGATGCCCCGCAGAGTACCCTCCCCTTATGAAGGAAGAGGTCTACTCGCACGGCCACCATCAAAGCGTCGTCAGCGCCCACGCGGTCCGCACCGCCGAAGACTGCGCCGCCTACCTGATTCCGCATCTGCGGCCCGGCATGCAGCTGCTCGATGTTGGCTGCGGACCCGGCAGCATCACGGCCGACCTGGCCGAACTCGTGGCACCGGGCAACGTCGTCGGACTGGACCGTTCCGATGACGTGCTCACCCAGGCCGCGGAGCTGGCGGCACTCCGCGGCATCGACAACGCCACCTTCGTCAGCGGCAACATCTACGACCTGGACTACGACGATGACACCTTCGACGTCGTCCATGCCCACCAGGTCCTGCAGCACCTGACCGATCCGGTCGCCGCGCTGTACGAACTTCGCCGGGTGACCAAGCCGGGCGGGATCGTCGCCGTTCGCGACGCGGATTTCCACGGCATGAGCTGGTTCCCGCAACTGCCCGAGCTGGATGAATGGATGGAGACCTACCAGCAGATCGCCCGGGGCAACCGCGCCGAACCGGACGCCGGGCGCCATCTGCTCTCCTGGGCCCAGGCCGCCGGCTTCCGCGATATCACGCCGTCCTCCTCGAACTGGCTCTACGCGACCGAGGACCAGCGCGCCTGGTGGGGCAAGGTCTGGTCCGAGCGGGTGCTGCACTCGGCCTACGGCGAGCAGGCGCTGGACCGTGGCCTCCTCGACCAGGCCGGGCTGGACCGGATAGCGCAGGGCTGGCAGGAATGGTCCATGGCCGCCGACGGCTGGTTCCTCATTCCCAACGGCGAAATCCTCGCCCGCAAGCCCTGACCCGGCGCTGCTGCGCCGCCCCACTGCCTGACCAGCCCTACCCAGGAGCCCCATGCCCCAGCACGCCCGCGAGCAAGAGCACTTCGACGTCGTCGTTATTGGCGGCGGGCACAACGGACTGGTGGCGGCCACCTACCTGGCCGCGCGGGACGGACGGTGCTGGTGCTCGAACGGCAGGACCACCTCGGCGGCGCCGCCGTGTCTGCCGAAGTCTTTCCGGGCACCGGCGCAAAGCTGTCGCGCTACTCCTATCTGGTCAGCCTGTTCCCGCAGCGGATCATCGACGACCTCGGCCTGGACCTGCGCCTGATCCGCCGCCGCTACTCCTCCTACACTCCGCTGCCTGGCACGGCCTCCGGGCTGCTCGTGGACAACGAAGATGCGCAGGCGACCCGCGCATCGTTCGAAGCCGTCGGTGCGGGCAGCGATTTCGACGCCTTCGGCCGTTTCCACGCCCGCACCGGCACGATCGCCGAACGGCTCTGGCCGATCGTCACGCAACCGCTGCCGCGCCGCAGCGAAGTGCGCAGCCTGCTCGGCGAGGACCAGCTCTGGACGGATTTCTTCGAGCGCCCCCTCGGCGAGGTCATCGAAGCCACGTTCCAGTCCGACCTGGTCCGCGGCATCGTGCTGACGGACGGGCTGATCAGCACCTTCGCCCGCGCCGGACAGGAGGACCTGCAGCAGAACAAGTGCTTCCTCTACCACGTGATCGGCGGCGGAACCGGGAACTGGGATGTCCCCGAGGGCGGGATGGGCGCGGTCAGCGGCGCGCTGGAAAAGGCGGCCCGCGAGGCGGGCGTGCAGTTCCGCACATCGGCGGAGGTCACCTCCCTCTCGCCGGCCGGGGACGTCACGTACGACGGCGGTGCCAGCGGCAAGGCGTCCGTCCACGGCGAGTATGTGCTCGCCAACGTGTCCCCCGAGGTGCTGGGCCGGCTTCTGGAGGGATCGCCAGCACGCCCGGCCGCGCGTGCAGAGGGCGCCCAGGCAAAGGTCAACCTGCTGCTGAAGCGGCTGCCCCGGCTGAAGGAGGCCGGTGTGGCCCCGGAGGCGGCCTTCGGCGGCACCTTCCACATCAATGAGGCGTACTCGCAGCTGGAGAGGGCCTACGCGGAGGCGGCCGCCGGGTCGGTTCCGGATCCCCTCCCCGCCGAGATCTACTGCCACACGCTGGCCGACCCGTCGATCCTTCCGGACGGGCTGCGGCAGGAGGGCGCCCACACGCTCACGGTGTTCACCCTGCAGACCCCGCACCGGCTGCTGAGCGAAGCCAACAATGACCGTCTGCGCAGCGAACTGCAGCAGGCGGTGCTGGACTCGCTCAATTCGGTTCTGGCCGAGCCGGTCGAGGACTGCCTCCTGACGGACTCCCACGGGCGGCCCTGCATCGAAACGAAGACCACGCTGGACCTGGAGAATACCCTCGGCATGTCCGGCGGCAGCATCTTCCACGGCCCACTCTCCTGGCCGTTCGCCGAGGATGACGAGGCGCTGGACACGCCGGCGCAGCGCTGGGGCGTGGCCACCGGGCATGAACGCATTCTGCTCTGCGGCGCAGGCGCGCGCCGCGGCGGAGGAGTCAGCGGTCTCGGCGGACACAACGCTGCCATGGCACTGCTCGAACAGGGCTGACTTCTCCTCCACAACCGGCCGCAGATGCCGCACCCTCCACATATGCCAACAGGTCCGGGGCATCGGCGGAGCGCCTCCCTAGGCTCGATGCATGAGTAATCCGGACTATCCCGACCGCTGGTCCCCCACACCCCAGTACTGGCCGGAGCCTGCCTGGTTGAAGTTGACCAAGTAGACTTGGTCAACATGGGCCAGTACAACGTGCAGGACGCCAAGACCCGTTTCTCCGAACTGCTCAACCTTGTCCAGAACGGCGAAGAAGTCGTGATTGCCAAGGCTGGCAAACCGGTCGCCCGGCTGGTGAAAATCGACCCGCCGCCGAGCCAGCGCCGGCTCGGCTTCCTCAAAGGCAGCGTTCCCGACAGTGTGCTGGAACCGATGAGCGGGGAGGAGCTGGACGAGTGGGAAAAGCCCCTTACCTCCTAGACAGCCACACCCTGCTCTGGGCACTGTTCGAGCCGAATAAGCTCTCCCCCAATGCCAGGAGCATCATCCGCAGCCGGGATTCGGTGCTGTGTGTTTCGGCAGCGACGGCCGTCGAGCTCAGCCACAAGCACAGGCTCGGCAAGCTGCCGGGCATCGAAGCCCTGTTCGTGGGCTACCGCCGCCATGTGCTTGAGCTGGTCAGCGAAGAGGTTCCGGTCACTGGCGTCCACGCACTGGAGGCGGGCCAGCTGGAATGGGACCACCGGGATCCATTCGACCGGCTCATCGCGGCCCAAGCCATCGTGGAAGGATTTTCGGTTATCACGGCCGACAAGGCACTGCAGGAGTTCGCCTTGGTCGAGACCGTGTGGTGACGCTGGGTTTGCCGGGCGTAGTATCTCCTCGTGCAGATTTCCCTGTGGCTGGCGTTGGTGGGCGCCGGCACCGTCATCAGCTTCACCCCGGGGGCCGGTGCCATCAATACGATGAGCAACGCCCTCAATACCGGTTTCCGGCGTTCCATCTGGGGTATCCTCGGCCAGCAGGCCGCCCTGGTGGCCCACCTTGCGATCGTCGCGCTTGGGGTGGGCCTGCTCGTGGCCAATTCGCCGACGGCGTTCTATGCCATCAAGTACGCCGGTGCGGCGTACCTTGTCTATCTGGGCGTGAGGCAGTTGCTCGCCAAACCGGAAGCGGAGGCGGCCATGGCCCTTGGCCGGCGGAGCGAACCGGCCTGGTCGATGTTCCGCCGCGGGATGTGGGTGAACCTGCTCAATCCGAAGGCCATCGTGTTCTTCCTGGCCTTCGTGCCCGGGTTCATCCGGCCGGATGCCCCGCTGGCACCGCAGTATGTGGTGCTCGGGGCCACCGTCGTGCTGATCGACATTCTGGTCATGTGGTTCTTCTTCGCTGCGGCGGCCAGGACGTTCCAGCGGTTCACCCGCAGCACCCGCGGCCAGCGGATCATGGGCATAGTCTTCGGCACGCTGTTCATCGGTGTCGGGCTGTTGCTGGCGTTCTTCTAGAATCAAGCCTATGTACCGGATCATCACCGTCTGCACGGGCAATATCTGCCGCTCCCCCATGGCACAGTACGTGCTGACCAAGGCGCTGGCGGACGCCGGGTTGGCGGCGAAGGCAACGGTGGACTCCGCCGGCACCACCAATTGGGAAGCCGGCCGCCCGATCGATCATCGAGCCGCAGCCCGGCTCAAGCTTGCCGGCCTGGCCACCAGCGGCCACCGGGCCCGCCAGTTCCTGCCCACTTGGTACCGGGAGCGCGACCTGATCCTGGCCTTGGACCTGGACCATTACGAGCAGCTGCGCAGGGACGCGCCGGACGATGAGTCCCGGGCCAAGGTGCGGATGTTCCGGTCCTTCGATCCGGCTTTGGCGGACAAGGAGCCGTCGGCACAGGGAATCTACGACCCGTGGTTCGGGGACGAGGCGGATTTCGAGGCCAGCTGGGACATGATCAGCAGCGCAGTGCCGGGGATCGTGGACCATGTCAGGGCCGCCCTTGCCACCCGTTGATCGTCCGGCGCTGATCGCCGTCGACGGCCGCTCCGGAGCAGGCAAAACCACGCTGGCACTGGAACTGGCGGCTTTGCTGCGCAGCCACCACACGGTCGCCGTGTTCCATCTGGAGGACATCTATCCCGGCTGGCATGGATTGGCTGCAGGCCGGCAGCGCTATCGGGAAAAGGTGCTCGAGCCATTGGCGCAAGGCCGTCGTGCGGAGTGGACGGCGTGGAACTGGAATACTAACAACGACGGCGAGCGCAGGGTCACCGAGCCCGCCGCCATCGTGATCCTGGAGGGCGTGGGAGCGGCTGATGCCGCCGCACGTGGCCTGCTGGATGCGGCAGTCTGGATCGACGCTGATGCCGGCCAGCGGCGGACCCGCGCGATTGCGCGCGACGGGGCCGGCTATGAACCGTACTGGGATGTTTGGGCCCGCCAGGAAGAGGAATGGCTGGCCGGCGACGATGTGGCCGCTGCCGCCGACATCCTCGTCCGGGACAGTCCGGACGCACTCTCCCCTGCCGCCGTGCTCCAGGCCCTGCTCAACCTGCCGCAGCTTGAGCCGCTGCTGTCCCTTGAACGGTCGCACCCTGCCCTGCCGTCGCTGCAAGTGGAGAAGGTGGAAGGTTGCCCGGATGCCGCTGACCTGTTCCGGGACCTCTACGGCAGTTCGTCCCATGCCGTCTGGCTGGATAGTTCCAATGCGGCCGCAGGCCAGGAACCGGACCGCAATGCCGTCAGCATCATGGCCGACGGCGCCGGTTCCTTTGGCCAGCTCGCCGAACATCGCGCGGGCATGACCACGGTCACCGGCGGCCGGGTCAGTGTCCGTATCCGCGCGCCGTTCTTCCGCTGGCTGGATTCAGCATGGGGTGCGGCCTCGGTGCAGGTTCCGGAGGATTTTCCCTCGGACTTTGCCCTCGGCTGGCTGGGCTGCCTGGGCTATGAACTCAAGCGGGAGTGCGGCGGCAACGATGTCGCCGCGGCCACCCCCGACGCCGCGTTGATTTTCGCCGGCCGCGGGGTGGTGCTGGACCATCAGCGGCAATGCACCTACCTGCTTGCCCTCAGCGATGCCGCCACGGCCGAGGAGGCCAGCGAGTGGCTGGGACGGACCCAGTCGGTCGTCAAGCAGTTGGCCGCACGCGTGCAGCCGGCCGACAGCGGAACGCCTGCCGAGGCGAATTGCGCGGCTCCGGCCTTCAGTTTGCGGGACAGCCGCGACGATTACCAGGACAAGGTGCGCCGCGCCAAGGCGGAAATACGGGAGGGGAACTCCTACGAAATCTGCCTGACCACCCAGCTGGCTGCCGAAGCTGCCCCGCACCATGACGACTTCGGCACGTACCTGGCGCTCCGCCGTCGTAATCCCGCGCCCTTTGCCACCTACCTGAAGTTCGGCGACCTGGTGCTCTCCAGCACCTCCCCCGAACGGTTCATGAGCATCAGCCCGGACGGATGGCTGCGGGCTGAGCCGATCAAGGGCACCCGGCGGCGAGTGGACGATCCTGCCGCCGATGCTGCTTTGAAGGCCGAACTCGCCGGCAGTAAAAAGGACCGGGCCGAGAACATTATGATCGTCGATCTGCTGCGCAACGACCTCAGCCACTATGCCGTCCCCGGAACACTGCAGGTCAGCCGGCTCTGTGCGATCGAAAGCTACGCGACCGTCCACCAGATGGTCTCGACCATCGATGCGCTGCTGCGGCCGGAGGCGTCCCGGGCCGAGGCGGTGGCTGCAGCGTTTCCCGCCGGCTCGATGACGGGCGCGCCCAAGATCAGCACGATGGACATCCTCGACCGGCTGGAGTGTGGCCCGCGCGGCCTCTACTCCGGCGCTGCCGGGTACTTCTCGCTCAGCGGCGGGGCGGATCTGTCCGTGGTGATCCGCACGCTGGTCCGGTGCGGCAGCGGGCTCAGCCTGGGCGTGGGCGGGGCCATCACTGCCGATTCGGAGCCGGAGGCGGAGTGGGACGAAGTCAGGGCGAAGGCGTTCGGCGTGCTCTCCGCGCTCGGCGCCGTGTTCCCGGAGGACCGGCGGCCGGCCGGGCCGGAGGGGCACTGACCCGAGGAGGCAGCGAAAGGAGCCAGCCATGGAGGCCGTGGTCTGCGGCGCGGGCATCGCCGGATTGTCGGCCGCCCATTTCCTTAGCGCCAACGGATGGGACGTCACCGTGGTGGAGCGGGCCGCCGGTCCGCGTCCCGAGGGCTACATGATCGACTTCTTCGGACCGGGCTGGCAGGCGGCCGGGCAGATGGGGATTACCGGCAGGATCCGCGAACTGGGGTACCGCGTGGACCGGGTCGACTATGTCGACGGCACTGGCCGCAGCGCTGCCCATCTGGGCTCCGAGAGTTTCACCAAGATGGTCGGCGACCGCCTGACCAGTATCCTGCGCCCGGACCTCGAACTCGCGATCAGGGAGGCCCTGCCGGCAGCGGTGCAGCTGCACTACGGCACCACCGTGACCGGCATAGCGGCTCGGGCAGGCGCCGCCGGGGGCCGCGGCGGGAAGGTGGACGTCGCGCTCTCCGACGGACGGCAGCTCACGGCGGATCTGCTGGTCGGGGCGGACGGGATCCACTCGGAGATCCGCAGCAAGGTCTTCGGGCCCGAATCGGCCTACTTCCGGTTCCTGGGCTTCCATGTCGGCGCCTATTCGTTCCGCGACGGGCACCTGCAGGACGTCCCGGACAACCGCTACGTCATCACCGACACGCACGGCGAAGCCATGTTCTTCTACCGGCTGCGGGACGGCAGCATCTCGGTGCTGGGCGTGCACCGGACCGAGCAAGTGGAACGGCCCGCGGACATCCGGCAGGAATTCAAGACGCGCTACCGGAAACTGGGGTGGCTGTGTCCGCAGGCGCTGGAGCACTGTCCGGAGGAGTTCTACTACGACCAGGTCGCCCAAATCCGGATGCCGCGCTGGTCCAGCGGCCGGGTGGTCCTGCTTGGCGACGCCGCCGGCGCGGTTTCCCTGCTGGCCGGGCAGGGAGCGTCCCTGGCCATGGCCGGCGCCTACGTGCTCGCGGACGAGCTTGCCGCCCATGCCGACGTTCCGTCGGCGCTGGCGGCCTTTGAGGAGCGCTGGCGTCCGCGGGTGGCCGAGCACCAGAAAGCCGGGGAATCGGCGGCCAAGTGGTTCGTTCCGCGGACCCGGCGCGCCCTGCTGCTGCGCCGGCTGTTCCTGCGGCTGATCCGGGTCCCGGGGGTCAGCCGCCTGGTCAGCGGTGCCGTGGTCGGCAGGACCGGCGCCGCGGTCTGACCGGAGCAGTTCCGGGGCGCTATTGCAGCGTTGCGGTCAGGCGGGCGACATTGTCCACGTAGCGTTCCAGCCGCGACCGGTGCTGCCACTCCTCCAGAGTGATCTCGCGCGAGACCTCGCGGTAGCTGTCCTGGATGGTGCGCATCTGCCCCACGATGTCGTCACCGAGCATCATCACCGAGACTTCCAGGTTCAGCGAGAAGGAGCGCATGTCCATATTGCTCGAGCCGAGCACGGCTACCTCATCGTCAACGGTGAAATGCTTGGCATGCAGAACGAACGGTTTCGGGTACAGGTAGATCCGCACGCCGGCCTCCAGCAGCGCCTGGTAGTAGGAGCGTTGGGCATGGTGGACCAGGAACTGGTCTCCCTGTTCCGAGACGAAAAGTTCGACGTCGACGCCACGTTGCGCCGCCGTCGTAATGGCATACAGCAGCGAATCATCCGGCACGAAGTACGGGCTGCAGATGGACAGCCGTTCCACCGCGGCGTAAATCAGGGTGTTGAAGAGCCGCAGGTTGTTTTCCGTGGCGAAGCCGGGACCGCTGGGCACGATCTGGCAGGTCATCGGGCCGGGCTCGCGGAACGGGACGGGCGTGAAGAGCTCGCTGCCCAGGTCGTCATCGGTTTCGCTCGACCAGTCGGTGGCGAATACGACGTTGAGCGCGGTGACGATGGGGCCCTCGAAGCGGGCCATCAGCTCCACCCACTGGCGTCCGACCCGCGCGCTGGAGGCGCGGTGGTAGCCCGGGTGGATCAGGTTCTGCGATCCGGTGAAGGCGACGCGGCCGTCGACGACGAGGATCTTGCGGTGGTTGCGCAGATCGATGCGGCGCCACTGCCCGCGGACCGGAAGCAGCGGCAGCATCCGGCGCCAGTGGATGCCGCTCTCGTCGAGCCATTTGCGGAACTGCCGGTAGCCCTTGACGCGCATGGTGCCGAGGTGGTCGAACAGCAGGCGGACCCGGACGCCCCGGGCTGCGGCGTCGCGCAGGGCTTCGAAGAGTTCGCCGGTGACGTCGTCGCGCGACATGATGTAGAACTCGATGTTCACGAAGTCCTGGGCTTCGCGGACGGCCTTGGCCATGGCGGCGATGGAGGCGTTGTAGTCCGGATACAGCTCCACGTGGTTGCTGTCGACCATCGGGAAGGAACCGAGCGTGCGGTTCAATTCGGCAGCCGAATGCACCCACACCGGTGCGTCGCGTTCACTGCGCGGCTCTTCCAGGCCCTGGCTGGCCGCATGCACCTTCCGGTTGGTTTCCGCCTGCTTGGCGATCCGGCGGTCGGAGAGCCGGAAGCTGCCGAACATGAAGAACAACGCCAGGCCGACCAGCGGGATGAAGAAGATGGCCAGCAGCCAGGCCATGGCCGTGGTGGGCCTGCGGTTGCCCGGCACGATGCCGAGGGCGGCGATGCGGATGCCGAAATCGACGACGGTCAGTACCGCCACGGCCCAGTCCGGGAAGGTGCCCAGACCCGCAAACGACCACAGCACGGCAGCCCTGTCCTCCCTTTCCCGCCGGCCCGCGGCGTGTCCTTCCCCAGCCTAATCTGCGGATCCGGCAATCTATGCTGAAACCATGACAGTTTTGGTGTTTCTCGACCCGGACCATGAGGACGGCCGCATCGCCGACGCCGGGCAGCCCAGCTCATGGCCACCGACCTGGGCGCGACCCGCGGGGACGGTATTTTCGAATCGCTGCTGGCGGTGGACGGGGTACCGCGCAAAGTGGGCGCCCATCTGGACCGGCTGGCGAAGTCCGCGCGGATCATGGACCTGGACATTCCGTCTGCCGAAAGCTGGCAGCGGGCCATTGCGACGGCGGTGGCTGAGCATCCTGCAGTCGAGGAACTGGTGATCAAGCTGCTGGTGACCCGCGGCGTCGAAGGGGCGCAGCGGCCCACGGCCTGGGTGCAGGCGGAGCCGGCGGGACCCACGGGCAGGAGGCAGCGCACGGAGGGCGTGGACATCCTGCTGCTGGACCGCGGCTACGACAGCAACCTGGCCGAACGGGCTCCCTGGCTGCTGCTGGGCGCGAAGACGCTCTCCTACGCGGTGAACATGGCCGCGCTGCGCTACGCCAAGGCCAACGGGGCCGACGATGTGATCTTCACCTCCACCGACGGCCTGGTTCTGGAGGGGCCGACGTCGACCGTGCTGATGGCGACCGAACGCGATGGTGTCAAGACCCTGGTCACGCCGCTGCTGGAGAACGGCATCCTGCCCGGCACCTCGCAGGGGGCGCTGTTCAAGGCGGCCGCGGACGCCGGCTGGCAGCTTGGCTATGGCCCGCTGGAGCCGAAGCACCTGTTCGACGCCGACGCCGTCTGGCTGGTGTCGAGCATCCGCCTGCTCGCGCCGGTCAAGAGCATCGACGGCAAGGCCATTCCGGTGTCGCTGACGATGACCGAGGAGCTCACGAAGCTGCTGGCCGAGGGCAGCAGGGACTAGCCGGTTTCCGCCGGCAGCCGGAAGGCGCCCCGGAACGGTTCAGGAAAGCAGCGGATTCCAGGTTCCGGCCGCGAGCGCGGCAGCCAGCGCTGCCGCCGCGATCAGGGCGCCGCCCAGCACCACCCAGACATCGATCCGGCTGTAGGTGGACTCCCGGGCCCAGCTGCGCTCCGCCCCGCCGAAACCACGCGCTTCCATGGTCACGGCAAGCCTGGACGCCCGCCGGACCGCCTGGACGAGCAGCCCGAAGCTCTGCCCCAGTGTCGCCCGCAGCCGCTGCAGCGGGCTGCCGTGCGAACCGATGCCGCGTGCCCGGCGGGCCATGCCGATCGTCTGCCATTCCTCCGCCATCAGGCCGACGAGCCGCATCGCCGCCAGCGTGCCCAGCACGAAACGGTGCGGCAGCCTGGCCTTCTGGGCCAGCGCGTCGGCCAGGTCGGTCGGGTCGGTGCAGCTCATCAGCAGGATGGCCGGCAGCGCGATCGCCAGGCCGCGCAGCATGAAGCCCAGCCCCAGCTCAAGGGATCCTTCGCTGATCGTCCAGATGCCGGCGTCGACCAGTATCCCGCCGCTGTCCGCCGACAGGATCGCCGTGCTCCAGCCGCCGATCGCCGCCGCGAGGATCAGCGGCCAGCCGCGCTGCCAGAGCAGGCGCAGGGTCAGCCCGGCCAGCCGGAAGAGCGCAAATTCGGCCAGCAGTGCCGTGGCCGCGGACACCCAGTCGATGGACACAGCCAGCACCGCGGTAATCAGGACGACGGCGGCGAATTTGGCCAGCGGGTTGGCGTGCGTCAGCGGGGCGGTGTTCCCGCGCAGTGCCAGGACCTGCCTCATGCGGCACCGGCCTTCAGCCTGGTGCTGCCGAGCCGCAGTTCGGCACCGCCGAGGACGGCGCTGAACTCCTCATCATGGGTCACCGAAACCACCGCAGTGCCGGCGTCGAGCAGTTCGGTCAGGAAGGACGCCAGTTCGGCCCAGGTCCGGCTGTCCTGGCCGAACGTCGGTTCGTCCAGCACCAGCACCTTCGGGTGTGCCGCCAGCACGGTGGCCACGGACAGCCGCCGCTTCTCGCCTCCAGAGAGCGTGTAGGGGTTGGCCTCCGCCAGATGGTCGAGGCGCAGGCGGGCCAGCAGCTCGTCCACCACCTCCGTGCCGCGGCGCAGGTGTCGGGGCCCGACCATGAGCTCGTCCAGCACGCTGCCGGCGACGAACTGGTGCTCCGGCTCCTGGAAGACCGTGCCGATCCGGGCAATCAGCTGTTTCGCCTTCCATCTGAACGGGTCGGCGCCTGCCCCGGCAGCAAGCCCGGCCGCGGCGGATACCCGGCCTTCCACTGGCGCCAGCAGCCCGGCGAGCGTCAAGGCGAACGTGGACTTCCCCGCTCCGTTTGGCCCGGTGATGGTCAGCGCCCGCCCGGCCGTGACGGACGCCGCGATGCCGGACTGCACCGCCGTCCGCCTGCCGCGCCTTGCG
>NZ_ANPE02000161.1 GCF_000328305.2 Arthrobacter crystallopoietes BAB-32
GCTGTTGGACCCGAGCCGGCGGCTGCTGCGGCGCGGGCCCGCCGGGACGGGAGCCGTTGTCAGGCCGATCCTGCGGCGGCTGCTGCTGGACGAAGCCAGGTCCTGAGGGACGTTCTGCATTGGAAGGTCCGTCGGGAAGGCCCTGCCTGGACGCGGGACCGCCGGGCCTGTTGGGGCCGGCCTGCGGTGCGGCCTCCCGAGTGGGGGCAGCCGATTCCGGGCGGCCGCCGAAGTGCTGGCCTGCAGCGGGGGCAGCTGCCGGCCGTTGTGGCTCGGGCTCGGGTTCCGGAACGACGCCCCAAGTGCCGCCCCAGTCGCGGGAGGAAGTGTCTGCGGGCGCAGGGGAGGGAGCCGCCGGCCGGGGCTGTTCGGCAGAAGCCGCCGCGGGCTGTTGGGCTGAGGGCCGAGGCTCCTGCGGGGTCGACTGCTGCGGCTGGGGGGCTTGCGAGGAGGCCGGCTGACGTTCCTGCTGGGAAGCCGGCTGGGGCTGCTGCGGTGCCTGGGCGGGCTGGCGTTCCTGTGGTGCCACAGGCTGTGAAGGAGCGGAAGGGGTGGCCTGGGCAGGCTGCGAAGCCGCGGGAACTGCGGGCTGCTGCGCGGGTTGGGCTTCCTGCGCTTGGCCGCCCGTCTGGGCCCGGGCGGCGCGCAGTGCCTCGCGCACTTGGGCGGCACCGGACCCTGTTGCACCCGCACCGGCACCGCCCCAACCGTCGCTGGCAGCGGCAGGTGAGGCCCCGCCGTCGTTAGTGGCACTGGCGCCAGCGGGAGCGTCGGGGATGTCCCCGGCGTAGGAGAGCCGGCGCTCGATCCGGTCGACTCGGGCGGCGACGCCGCGCTGGGCCTGGTCCGCGGCGGGCAGCAGGATCCTGGCGCAGAGCAGTTCGAGGTGCAGCCGCGGCGAGGTGGCGCCGGTCATCTCGGTCAGTGCCTCGTTGGTGATGTCCGCGGCGCGGGAGAGCTCGGAGGCGCCGAGCTGGTGGGCCTGGGTCTGCATCCGCGCGATCTGGTCCTCGGGGACGCCGCGCAGGATGGTGTGCGCGCTCTCCGGCATGGCCTTGACGATGATCAGGTCCCGGAAGCGCTCGAGCAGGTCCTCGACGAAGCGGCGCGGATCATGCCCGGTCTGGACGACGCGGTCGACGGCGCTGAACACGGTGGAGGCGTCCGCGGCCGCGAAGGCGTCGACGACGTCATCCAGCAGCGAGGCGTGGGTGTAGCCGAGCAGGGAGACGGCCAGCTCGTAGTCCAGTCCGGCTGGCCCGGCGCCGGCCATCAGCTGGTCCAGCACGGAGAGCGAGTCGCGGACGGACCCGCCGCCGGCGCGGATCACCAGCGAGAGTACGCCGGGGGCAACCGGGACGTTCTCCTGGTTGCACAGCAGCTCCAGGTACTGCATGAGCGGTTCCGGCGGGACCAGCCGGAACGGGTAGTGGTGGGTGCGCGAGCGGATGGTGCCGATAACCTTGTCCGGCTCGGTGGTCGCGAAGATGAACTTGATGTGCTCCGGCGGCTCTTCGACGATTTTGAGCAGCGCGTTGAAGCCGGCCGACGTGACCATGTGGGCCTCGTCGATGATGAAGATCTTGTAGCGGTCGCGCACCGGGGCGAAGGTCGCGCGCTCGCGGAGATCGCGCGCGTCGTCCACGCCGCCGTGGGAGGCTGCGTCGATCTCGATGACATCGAGGCTGCCCGGACCACCGCGCCCCAGCTCACGGCACGAATCGCACTCGCCGCAAGGTTCCGGCGTCGGGCCTTTGGCGCAGTTGAGGCAGCGGGCCAGGATCCTGGCCGAGGTGGTCTTGCCGCAGCCGCGCGGGCCGGAGAAGAGATAGGCGTGGTTGACCCGGTTCTTCTGCAGTGCCGCCATCAGCGGGTTGGTGACGTGTTCCTGCCCGATGACGTCCGCGAAGGAATCGGGGCGATAGCGGCGGTAAAGGGCAGTACTCACGGTAAGAAAGCCTATCGGTTGCAGAGGGGAGGTGCACTTCGCCCAAGCGGCATGTGGACAGACGGAAAAGACCCCTCATGCACCTGCCAGAGCCCGCTTACCCTTGCTACCTTCCGGTCCTGGGGGAGTTCACAGGATGACACCACATGAGGGGCCGACCAATAGCTTACCCGAGCCGGGCGGGCGCTGGAAAATCGGCCGGGTCAGCCGGCAGGCTGACGTCAATGGGGAAGGTCATGAAGGCAGGGGTCTCGTACGGATGTGCACCAACCGCAGCGCTAACGACGGCGGCGCGCAGGGACCGCGGGTAAATCGCCTCGATCCGGGTCTCCGGTACCTCCTCCGGTGCATTGACCGCTCCGATCGTCGGGTTGGCTCCGGGCAGCGGTGTGAAGCGGCCGGTACCTTCCGTGCTGAACGAGCAGTGCGAGTAGTTGCCCAGCCGGCCGGCGCCGGCATCCCCGATGGCCCGGCGGACGGCATCCGCAGAGTCCGTTGGAACGTAGATGATCAGGCAGTCCATGGGCTCCATGCGGTTCAGTCTGCCATGTGGTGCTGACAGTTTCGGCGCTATGACGGCAACAGTGCTGGAGGCTTTCACGGGCTGCTGCAGTGTTGCTCCGCGGGAAGCCGGCGCTGTGATTCCCGCCGCCCGATTCGGTAGTTTCGGCCGGTTCGGGTATTCTAGAACCTGCTCTTGTTGAGCAAGCATCTGGAGGATTCGCCTAGCGGCCTATGGCGCACGCCTGGAACGCGTGTTGGGTTAACGCCCTCGGGGGTTCAAATCCCCCATCCTCCGCCAAGCAGAAAAGAGCCCCGCCATAACCGGCGGGGCTCTTTTCTTTACCCGGGTACAGGCACGGCGGGGGCAATTGCCGGCGCCGGAGGGGAACGCGGCTCAGACTGCGTAGCTTCGCTCGATCCGATTGAGGGCCGTTTCGTAAGCAGCCTCCCAGTCGATTCCGGGAAGGCCCAGGCCGGACAGCTCCAGGCTGACCAGCCCGTGGACCTGCCCCCAAATAGCGGCGACGGAAGGTTCGACGGGATCGTCCGAGCCAGCGGCCGCCAGTGCGGCGCCAACCGCTTCATACAGCGGCACGATCGAGGCGGCGGCGATCTCAGGAGTGGGTTCGCAGGGCATACGGGTTCCGAGCGGGCCGCTGAACATGAGGGCATAGAACGCGGGATGTTCCAGGGCCCACCTCCGGTACGCGAGGCCGAGTCCGCGCAGTCCGTCCGGGGCGGCGGCGCGCTGGGAATCCCCGAAAGACCGGAAGGCGTCGTCGAGGATCGCCGTCAGCAGCTGGGGCTTGCCTCCGAACAAGGAGTAGACGGCCGTCGTCGACGTCCCCACCGCCGCGGCGATATCGCGCAGGGCGACTCTGTCCGGCCCCTCCTTGGCCACGAGTTCAGCGGTGGTTTCGAGCAGCCGTTGGCGGAGCGAAGAATCGTAAACGGTAGGTCTTGCCATGCCTCCCAGTATTCCATAACATTGTTTTGCAACGTCGTTATGAAACGACGAACTGCAAACCAAGGAGAGGCAATGGCACAGCTAATAGACCCGGGGCGGTTCACTGCAGCTCCGGAGGGGCCGGTGACCGTCTTCCTCATCGGGATGCGCGCGAACCGGTGGTGGAAGGTGCCTGCCGTGGCGCGGACGGCGTCGGCGATGCCGAAGATGCTGCAGTACCTGATGGAACATCCGGACGCGGGGCTGCTGGGCTTCCATTCCTGGTTCGGGCGCACGACGATCATGCTGAGCTACTGGAAGAGCCCCGAGCATCTGCAGCGTTTCGCCGCGGACCGGAACGCGCCGCACCTGGAGCCGTGGCGTCGGTTCATGAAGGAGTCGGCCGGTTCCGGGGATGTCGGTGTCTGGCATGAGACCTACCAGGTGGCGGCGTCCAGCCAGGAGTCGGTGTACAGCGACATGCCGCTGTTCGGGCTCGCGGCGGCTACCCGGCGGGTGCCGATCGGCCGCGGCAGCCATACCGCGCGGCAGCGGCTGGGCCGGCAAAAAACGCCCTCCGCCGCTTAGGTTGGGCCCGCGCGGACGGCAGGCGCCGGCGTCGTTGGTTACTGCGTTGTGCTCGCCTTCAGTCTGGCGATGCGGCGGCGGGCGAAGCCTTCGCTGGCCGGCCTGTTGCCGAGGCCGAGG
Organism: Arthrobacter crystallopoietes BAB-32; assembly: GCF_000328305.2. GTDB lineage: Bacteria > Actinomycetota > Actinomycetes > Actinomycetales > Micrococcaceae > Crystallibacter > Crystallibacter crystallopoietes_A. The sequence continues at coordinate 4,107 of NZ_ANPE02000161.1, forward strand.
GCGATGAGGGCGAGCACCAGGCGGGTGGCGGTGCGGACCGGGAGCGGGAGGGGACCGAGGCGGCTCTTCCTGAGCCCGAGCAGCTCCAGGTAGTGGGGCTCAAGCGTCTCGACGGCGCCGGCGAAGAGGATCCGGTAGCCCAGGCGCTGCGAGCGGGGCAGCGGCGGATGCCGGATGAAGTTCACGGCGGCGGCCACCTTGGCATCGCTCACCAGTTCGGGCCTGAATGCGGCGAGCTGCTGGTCCAGCTCGGCGCGGCTGCGCGGAGGATCGGGCACCTGCATGAGTTCGCCGGCGGTGGCCCATTCGGCGATGTAGCGGTCTTCGCCGCCCGGGAGCGGCCCGCCGTAGGCTGCCTGGCCAGCCAGAAAGGCCTCCATGAAGGCCAGGTGGACCCACTTGAGCAGCTGCGGGTCATTGGCCGAGTAGGTCTGGATGGCGCCGCGGGCGTCGGTGTAGGTTCCCTGCACGCGTTCGTGCAGCTTCAGGATGCGCTGGCAGGCGGCGGTGGCGGTGGCCGTGTCGCCATAGGTCACGGTCGCGATCCAGCGGCCGGTGCCGGCGAGCCGGACGAGCGGCTGCTCGCGGTACATGGAGAAGTCGTCTACGCCGGCCAGCGCGCCGGGATGCAGCGATTGGACCAACAGGGCCCGGATGCCTCCGACGAGCGTGGTGATGGAGCCGTGCAGCGCCCAGACTGCGGAGTCCGGCCCGAAGAAACCAGCGTCGGTGCCGTTGGCGAGGTCGCGCGACCAGGCGGGCACCTCGGGGGAGCCGGACACGGTCCTCCGCAGGTTCTGGCGCAAGGCTGAGATGGCACCCATGCCTTCATTATGGACCGTGGGAGCGGGATCGGGGACGCGTCCATCGACTGCGAAACTGTTGGCCCGTACTGGCTGGATTGGGCATCGATTCGGCGCTGAATCCAGCCATTACGGGCCAATCGATTTGGGCAGTCCGGTTGATGGAGGGGACGGGCCGCGAATCTGGTTGATGGAGGGGACGGGAAGCAGCACGACGCCGGTGCCTCGCCTACCGTAGGCGAGGCACCGGCGTCGTTAGGGTCCGGGGGTGCGGCGCAGTGCCGTACACACTACAGCGGCCGCGGGAACGCTACTTGGCGAGCATCTCCGGGTAGTACTTCTCGGTGACGTCCGGGTGGGCGCGGAGGCGGCCCTTGAGCATGTTGGCGCCGAAGCTGGCCAGCATGGGGTTGTTCGGATCGTCGGTCAGGCCGCGGGACTCGGCCCTGAGCTCGGGGGAGAGCGGGACCGGGTCGATGACGGCGTCAAGCCGCGGCGACCAGAAGAACGGCACGGAGTAGCGGTCGACGCCGGGCGGCGGGGCCTGGACGCGGTGGACGGTGGCCGTGACGTAGCCTTCGGTGGCGACCTCCAGCATCTCGCCGAGGTTGACCACGAGGGCGCCTTCGATCGGTTCGACCGGCAGCCATTCCGTGGCGCCCGGTGGCAGGACCTCGAGGCCGCCGACCTGGTCCTGCAGCAGCAGCGTCACGAAGCCGTAGTCGGCATGGATGCCCACGCCCTGGTCCCCGGCTTCCTCGACAACGCCGCCGACGTAGTGCACCAGCTTGCCCATCCAGTGCGGATCGCCCTGGAACGGCTCGTCGAAGTAGTCCTCGGGCAGGCCGAGGCCGACACCGATGCCGGAGAGCAGCTCCTGGCCGACCTTGGACATCAGGTCCGCCCAGGCCATGGCCCGCTCGCGCAGGTCCGGCTGGACGGCGTCGGGCCACTGGTTCGGTCCCTTGAGCAGCCAGTACGGCTGGTCCGCAGGGTAGTCCACAACCGGCTCGCCCTCGGGCGAGTAGTCCAGCTGCTCGCGGGCGTCGGCACGGCCCTGGGTCCGTTCGGTGCCCATCCGGGTGTAGCCGCGGAAGTGCGGTGAGTTGCGGTTGTCCAGCTTCAGCCGTTCCTCGAGCGGGAGGTCGAAGAAGCGCTTGATGGCGTCGAAAAGCTCCGCAACCTGGTGTTCGCCGGCTCCGTAGCCGGTGATCTGGAAGAAGCCGACGCGGTGGGCGGCATCGCGCAGCTGGTCGATGAAAACGGGGTTGAAAGAGCCGTCTTCAAGCCGTGCGGTGCTGAGGTCTAGAACAGGTATGGTCCCCTGGTTGTTTGACATGCAGGCACAGTAGCACCGGGCCTGCGTCACATGCGCGCGTCGATTACGAATTGTGTTCTCGCCCGTGTTAGAGGGGGACGTCCTGTACAGGGCGGGCCGGCGGCCGTCAGAGGGCCTCGGCGATGGCCGCCCAGGTGCGGAGGAAGGCGTTGCCGGCGGCTTCGTGGATCGCCTCGGGCAGGCCGAGATGCGCAGCGGTGAGCACGGGGTACGGTTTGAGCGGCACCCCGTCTTCAGGCCTGACATCCACATGGACGACGGCGTGGCCGGAGTGATGCAGCGTGTCGGCCATGGCGTAGTCGGTCCGGGAGTCTCCCATGGTCCGCCAGGCATGCGGGATGACGCCCTCGGCGGCCAGCATCTCCAGGGCGCGTTGGGCGCCGAGGTCCTTGCCCAGCCGTACGGATTCGATGTCCGTGGCGATGATCGTTGGGTCCAGCCGATAGTCCACGCGGTCGTCGCTGTTGGGCAGGTGGCGGTCCAGCCGGCTCACGCCCAGATTGAAGCTGGCCATCAGGTCCAGGGCCTCGGCGTCGAAGTTTTCCTGCTCCCGCCGGTAATCGACGTTCTCCACCTCGATCAGCTGCTCCACGGAGACCATGGCGTGCTTGGTCTCGTCGAAGAACATGTGGCTGGAATACCTGGCCTGCACCAGCTTGCGGACCTCGGCCGCGTAGTCCTGCGGAACCGCCAGCGAGCGGTCCACGTGCACCGTGCCGGGACCTTCGGCGCCGAAGCTGAACCACACGGCGCCCTTCTCGCAGACCGCGTGGAACCGGATGCCGCCAGGAATGCCGGCCGCCATCAGCGGCTCCATGACCTGCTCGCGGATGAAGGTATCCGAGCGGCCGGTATTGAAGACCACCGGCCAGCCGTTCGACGCCATGGTCAGCAGCGAGCCGAGGATGCTCGCCGGCACCCGCCGGGTCACTGGGCTGGCGATCGGACCGTCCACGTCGAGCAGTAGGCCGATCGGCGGCTGGACACGGCGGCGCTCCGTTCCGGCGGTGAGAGTCATAGCTCCATTATGGCCATGCGGCCGTCGGCGGGAAGCGCGGCGCCCATATCCCGCCCGAGCTTTCTCCAAGGTGGCCGCTGCAAGCTGGCAAGCACCACCACCATCCATACGTTATGGGGAAACGAGATGTTGACAGTAGTTGGGGAACATACTGTCGCGCCGGGGGCCGAGGGAACGGAAGAGGTTCCTACCGGACTGACGCGCAGGGTATTTGGGGTACTGATGGGTGCCGGCATTGCGGCCGTAGTGGGCGGCGGAAGCCTGGTCGCGGCCGGGCAGAACGCCGGCACGGCCGACGGCGTCTCCCGCGGCGAGGGCGTCTGGACCTCCTTCGGCAGCGTCCGGATCACCGGAGCCGAACGGCAGGCGCGCAACCCGCAGGTGCCAGGGGCGGTTTCTTCGTCCGGCGGGCACGGGGGCCACGGCGGCCACACGGTCAGCAGCAGCACGGCGCAGCCGGCGAACCTGACCTTCGGCGACCACATCATGCTGGAGCTGGAAGTCCACAACGGCCTGGACCGCAAGGTCCTGTTCGCGCCGGGCCAGCTGCGGCTCAAGCTCGGCCCCGACGGGCCGACCGTGACGAACCGCAGCCCTGGCATGGGCAAGGGTGCACTGGAGCCGGGCTCCACATCGCACTTCTGGATCAGCTTCCTCGTCCCGTCCGATGCGACGGCCCTTTCGGCCGAATTCACGGACCCCTGGTCGGACGGCGGACCGCTGGCCCTTGAACTGCCCACGGTGCTGCAGCGGCCGGGCTGGCTGGAGGTCAGCCATGACTGAGCACAACAACCTGGAGGAGCCAGCCATGGACATTGAGGCCACGGACCAGGCCCCCGTCAGCCGCTGGAACTTCGTGAAGTACGGTGCGGCGGCGGGGATCGGCGCGCTCGCCTTCGGCGCCCAGCCC
>NZ_ANPE02000160.1 GCF_000328305.2 Arthrobacter crystallopoietes BAB-32
GCCGGCACGAGCTGGCGGCCTGGACGGCCCGGCAGCAGGACCCGCGGCCGGTGCGCGAGGAACTGATGATCCGGCTCCGTGCTTCTGCCGTGCTTGACGGACCGTCGCCGGAGCCTGAACTGCGCCGGCACCTGCGGCTGCACCTTCAGCAGCTGCAGACCTACCTGGACCTGAAGGAACAGACCTTCCCGCCCGGCCCGCCGCACCGCGCCAGCCAGCTGCAGCTGGCCGTCCTCGAAGCCGGCATCACGTTCGAGCGTGCCTGGATTGCCTGGGCCGAGGAGACGCTCGAAGCACTCCAGCCCTAAGGCGGCCGGCTGTGCCCAAGCTCACCTCCGCCGTCGTGCTGGCGTGGACGGGCAGCCGGCGGCCGTACTGTACAATGGATACATCCCCCACTCCGGTATTCCCTTACTTCGGCGCGTCGCGTCTGATTGGTGTGTTGGGTCCGCAATTGCGGACAGTTTCATTTTGGGAGCGCCGGCTGTCGAAAGCGTCATACAGACCGCCGGGAGGCGGCCAGCAGCTGTGACGGAAAGTCCTGCCGCGGGATTGCAACAGCGTCGGACTTGTGTCAATGAGCCCCCAGGACATCGCCGTCTGCTTCAGGCGGCCGTGCTTTGCGTGGCTTCCGTTCCCCGAAATGAAAATGAGGAACTCCTGTGTCCGAAAATCCCACTGCTCCCGTGTCCGAAACCGAAGCCGCTGCGCCGGCCGAGGAAGAGAACACCGTACTCTTCACCGATTTCGGCCTTGACGGCCGCGTGCTGGCAGCCCTGACCGACGTCGGCTACGAAAAGCCGTCGCCGATCCAGGCCGCTACCATTCCCGCCCTGCTGGAAGGCCGCGACGTCGTGGGCCTCGCCCAGACCGGCACCGGCAAGACCGCCGCCTTCGCCATTCCCGCGCTCTCGCGGATGGCCGAGCTGCCGCCGACCAAGAACACCCAGATCCTGGTGCTGGCCCCCACCCGCGAGCTCGCGCTCCAGGTCGCCGAGGCCTTCTCCTCCTACGCCGCGCACATGGAGGACTTCACCGTCCTGCCGGTCTACGGCGGCTCCGCCTACGGCCCGCAGCTGGCCGGACTGCGCCGCGGCGCCCAGGTCGTGGTTGGGACGCCCGGCCGTGTGATCGACCACATCGAAAAGGGCTCGCTGGACCTGTCCGAACTGCAGTACGTGGTGCTGGACGAGGCGGACGAGATGCTGCGCATGGGCTTCGCCGAAGAGGTGGACCGCATCCTCGACGCGACCCCGGAAGAGAAGCAGGTGGCACTGTTCTCGGCCACCATGCCGACCGCCATCCGCCGGATCGCCAAGAAGTACCTGAAGGACCCGGCCGAGATCTCGGTCAAGTCCAAGACCTCAACCGGCACCAACATCCGGCAGCGCTACGTCCAGGTCATGGGCGCGCACAAGCTCGATGCGATGACCCGGATCCTGGAGACCGAAGAGTTCGACGGCGTGATCGCTTTTGTGCGGACCAAGATGGCCACCGAGGACTTGGCCGACAAGCTCAAGGCCCGCGGCTTCACCGCCGCCGCCATCAACGGCGATATCCCGCAGCAGCAGCGTGAGCGCACGGTCGAGGCGCTGCGCGAGGGCAAGATCGACATCCTCGTGGCCACCGACGTCGCGGCCCGCGGCCTGGACGTCGAGCGCATCAGCCACGTCGTGAACTACGACATCCCGCACGACACGGAGTCCTACGTGCACCGCATCGGCCGCACCGGCCGCGCCGGCCGCACGGGCGATGCCATCCTCTTCATGACGCCGCGCGAGAAGTACCTGCTGCGCGCCATCGAGAAGGCCACCCGGCAGAGCGTCGAGCTGATGCATCTGCCCACGGTGGACACGGTCAACGCCAACCGGCTGGAGAAGTTCGCCGGCCGGATCACCGAGACCCTGGAGAGCGAAGACCTCGCCGTCTTCCGCGAGCTGGTGGAGAAGTACGAGGCCAACCATGACGTCACCGCCGTGGAGATCGCCGCGGCCCTGGCGCACATGGCGCAGGGCGGCCGCCCGCTGCTGATGGAGGAGCTGCCGGTGCCCCCGGCCAAGCAGGCCCGCCTGGCCGGCGGCAAGAAGGACGGCTTCGGCTCCCGCGGCCCGTCCCGCCCGCTGACCGAAGGCAACGCGACCTACCGGATCGCCGTCGGCCGCCGCCAACGTGTGATGCCGGGCTCCATCGTCGGTGCTCTGGCGAACGAGGGCGGCCTGACTTCTGCCCAGATCGGCGGCATCGACATCCGCAGCGACCACTCGCTGGTGGAACTGCCGGCCGACCTGTCCAAGGACCAGCTGCGCGCCCTGTCCCGGACCCGCATCGGCGGCGAGCTGATCCACCTGGAGCTGGATTCCGGCCGCAAGCCGCGGCGGGACCGCGAGGACTTCGGCGGCAGCCGGGGAAGCTACGGCGAGCGCGGCTTCAAGAAGAAGTTCGACGGCGAGCGCGGTTTCAAGAAAAAGCACGACGGCGAACGCGGCTTCGGGCGCGACCGCGCGGACCGCGGCGAGTCCCGTTTCGGCCACGGTGCCGGCGCGCGCAAGCCGCGGCACACCAAGTACTAGAGCGAGAGCTTCCGCAGCGGCGGAGTTCTTTTCAGAGGCACCTGCAGCCCGTCGGGCGGCAGGTGCCTCTGGCCTCTGGCGGAAGAGAACATTGCCCGTCAAGGTTAATGCAGGATCCGTCCTGACCATGGTGCGTGGATGGACCGTAAAGCTCCACCGGACTTAGTTGCTGGAGGGACCGGTGCTATGACCGCTACCGCGCTTGATGCTTCGCTCCCCGCCCTCGACGCGCTGCTGGATCCGGGCCGTCTCCGCGCCCTGCTGGGCCGCCCGGCCAAGGCAGGCCACCTGCGGTACAAGCCTGGGGTCTCGGTGTTGGCCCGGCTGGAAAGCGCCGTGGGAATCCAGTGGGCGGCCGGTTTCCATCCGGACTATGCGGGCAAACTGCGGGAGTCGTTCGACCGAGCAGCGGCATTGAATGCCGTGTTGGAAACGCTGGAACTGCCCGGCACCCCAGGGCATCAGCTGGTCTGCGGTCCGGTGGAACTGGACAGCAGGCTCTACCACCCGCTGCGCGGATCCGGCCTGCCGCTGGACCGGATCGAAGTGCTCAGTTACAACTCTGGCCGGCACCTCGTCGTAGCCTTTGACGACGCGGATGCCGGCCGTCTGGTCGCCCACATAACCGACAAAGCGGCGAAGGTTCCCGAACCGCTGCTGGAACGGCTCCGGCAGGCAGGAGTGCCAGTGCTGGGGCAGCTCAACCCCGGGTTCCTTCCCGAAGAACCGGACTTTGCCGGGCACACGGCCTGCTACCCCTGGTACGGCACGACGGACTTGCTGCAGCTGGCCCGGAGCGTCACTGCCCCTGGGAGGGGTTTCCCGTTGCCTGCAGCGGCGGGGCAGGCACCGTCCGAGAGCGCCCCGCAGCCGCTCCTGCTTGCTGCCAGCGCCGGGCAGGCTCTCGCGCGCCTGCACGCCCAGCCTTTTTGCTCGGGGACGGAGATGGCCGCCGGCCCGCAGCCGAAGAAGCTGGCCGACGCTGCATCCGAGCTGCTGCCAGAACTCCGCAGCCGCTTGCAGGGTGCCGCCGAACGGCTGATCGCCGCTCTGCGTCACGCCGGTCGCGCCGGCTTCGTCCACGGCGGCTTTTCCGCAGACCGGATCTTGGTCGGCGCCGATGGGATCCGGATCATCAACCTTGAACGCTGCGGTTATGGGGCAGTCGTCTCCGACCTCGGCTGCTTTGCCGCCGTCGAACTCCTGGAACTCGGCAGCAGGACTTTGACGGAAGCTCTGCTGGACGGCTATCGGGAAGCCCACGGCGTGGCAGGCGAGGGTGTGGCAATCGACCCGGAGGAGTTGCGCGCGTGGACTGCAGCCCATCTGTATGCCCGGATTCTCCAGCCCTTCCGAGAATGTGAGCCGGACTGGCGCATCCGGATCACCCGCCGCCTGACGCAGATTGAGGAGCTGCTTTGACCGTCTCCGACTGGTCGAGGAACAGAGGCGGTCAAAGCGGGCGGAACGTCCTTTCAGTCCCGTTTCGGAAGCTGGAATGTGGGGCTGGACACAAACCGGCCATTTCGATTTCACTCTGGCCCAATCTGCTGGTAATGTATTTCTCCGTTGCCCCCCTAGCTCAGTGGTAGAGCGCGTTCTTGGTAAGAACGAGGTCACCGGATCGATTCCGGTGGGGGGCTCTGAATGGCGGAGCCCGCGTCTGTGTCGGAAAGGCGCAGCGCGGGCCTTCCCATTCGTGGCGGTGTAGCTCAGCTGGTTAGAGCGCACGACTCATAATCGTGAGGTCGCGGGATCGAGTCCCGCCACCGCTACAGCACGAAGGGCAGGTCAGGAACTTCCTGGCCTGCTTTTTCCATTCCCGGTCCACTCCCGAGCGGTCCAGCGACTGGAGATTCTGGGTTCGGCGACTCGAGCGAAGGTGCCACAGGTATTCTTGATGGATGGGTGCCACAGCACAATCAGCCATCGCCTTCGACGCCCGCTTTGCCCGGGAGCTCTCGGAACTGGCCCTTCCTTGGCAAGCCGAGGACGTTCCCGATCCAAAGCTCCTGGTGCTCAATGAGCAGTTGGCCGCAGCATTGGGCCTGGACCCGGCGTTCCTGAAGACTCCCGAGGGTCTGCTGCTGCTCACCGGCAACCTGGTGCCCGGCGGCGCCACTCCGGTGGCGCAGGCCTACGCCGGGCATCAGTTCGGCATGTACTCTCCCCGCCTCGGTGACGGGCGAGCCCTCCTGCTCGGCGAGATTCCCGGCGCCGACGGCAGCCTTCGCGACATCCACCTCAAGGGCTCCGGACGCACACCGTTCGCCCGCGGCGGGGACGGCCAGGCCGTCGTCGGGCCGATGCTGCGGGAGTATGTGGTCAGCGAGGCGATGCACGCCCTCGGAATTCCGACAACTCGCTCCCTCGCCGTCGTTGCCACGGGACGCACCGTGCGCCGCGAAACCCTCCTGCCCGGGGCCCTCCTCGCACGGGTCGCGAGCAGTCACCTGCGCGTGGGCAGCTTCCAATATGCCCGGCAACCGGTGATACAGAACTCCTGCGCCGTCTGGCCGACCATGCGATCGCCCGCCATTATCCCGGCGCGTCGGAAGCAGACCAGCCCTATTACGCGTTCTTCCAGGCGGTCATCGCTGCCCAGGCGACCCTGGTGGCCCAGTGGATGCTCGTGGGCTTCGTCCATGGCGTCATGAACACCGACAACATGGCGATCTCGGGCGAGACCATCGACTACGGGCCGTGCGCCTTCATGGAAGCCTTCGATCCGGCCACGGTCTACAGCTCGATCGACGAGCGGGGACGCTACGCCTATGCCAACCAGCCGGTGGTGGCGGAATGGAACCTGGCCCGACTGGCCGAGGCACTCCTGCCCCTCCTGCACGATGATGAGGAGCAGGCGGTCGAGCTGGCGGTGGAGTCCCTGGGTGCTTTCCGCAGCCAGTACAGTGCAGCCTGGTCGGCCGGGATGCGGGCCAAGCTTGGCCTCCGCGGCAGCACCGATGACGAGGCTGTCTCCCCGCTGGTGGACGAGCTGGTGGCTCTGCTCCAGGCAGGCCGGGTGGACTACACCTCGTTCTTCCGGCGCCTCGGCCTCGCGGCGCGCGGCCGGGCCGACTCCGTCCGGAACCTGTTCGCCGACACCGCTGCCTTCGACGCCTGGTCCGAACAGTGGCAGGCACAGGAGCCCGATGCGGACCTGATGGACCGGATCAACCCCGCCTACATTCCCCGCAACCACCTGGTCGAGGAAGCGCTGGACGCCGCTACCGAAGGGGACATGGGACCGTTCGGGCGGCTTCTGGACGCGGTCACTGCCCCCTTTGACGAGCGGCCCGGCTTCGGCCGCTACGCTGAGGCAGCCCCGGAGGACTTCGGCACCTACCGGACCTTCTGCGGCACCTAAGGCATTATCGGCCGCGAGTTAGGCCAGCCGGGGCTACGCGGTGCCGAGGGGGTTGTCGATGGCGAACTTCCACCCGTCATTTCCCCGGCGGAGGACATCCGCCGTCGTGCCGGCCATGTCCACCTGGCTGCCGTCCGCGGCGGTCCCGGCGATGGACCAGTCCGCCACGGCGAGTGCTACGTCGCCGGCCAGATAGAGGTGGCGGACCTCCAGGTTGATGGGCAGGCCCAGCTCGAGGAATCCGCTCAGCGCCTGCCGCGTCTCCCCGCCGGTGGTTGGAGCTCCCGGTTGGGGGACGAAGACGGCATCCTGTTCAAACAGCTCCAGCATCCCGTCGAGGTCTTTCGCGTTGAAGCGCTCAGCCCAGGCAGCATGCAGGGATTTCGCGTCATTGATCGGCATTTTGTCCTCCAGCTCAGTTGACAGCGGTCCCCGTCGGGAGCAGGCAATCTACCAACGGGGAACCGGAGCCTGCCAGAGGAGAAAGGCTGCAGTTACCGGAGCCACTCCAGGCCGGGATGGTTTTCGTAGCCAGGGTCGAACGTGCAGTTGCCCTCGATGTCGGTGATTTCGCGGCAGTCCTTCACGGAGAAGACATACGAAGCGTCGCGGTCGAACGAGGCCCAGCCCAGCTGGTGCTCGTACTTTCGGACAATCTGCTGCTCCGCATACTCCATCCATTCGGCCTCCGCCTGGGGCAGCAGCCCATCGAGGCGGCCACCGGTTCCGTCGAGGAGCATGGTGATGTAGGCATGCGGCTCGTCCGTCTTCGGATCCTCGATGACGTGCCAGTGGAACACTGACGCGCTTGGGAAAGCCGACAGCATCTGCATCGACAGGTCGCGCATTATTGGAGCCTGCTCAGGATTGGGTTCGGGCACCGGAATCTCCCTTCATCATGTGATGTTCGCCAGGATTACCGCCGGCCTGCAGGAACCAGTGCGGGGCCGGGAGATGATCATCCCACCGTTACAACGAGAAGGGCAGGGGACAAGGTCGGATTGTTATGGCCGGCGTCCTCCTGCATCCGGTTCGAGACCTGGCCGTTCTCAGGCCCGAACCTGGAAGCAATTCACGAGAGCGGAGATGCGGGGAGCTCCCTGACGACGCGGGCGGGCGAACCGACGGCGACCACTCCGGCCGGCAGGTCCTTGACGACGACCGAACCCGCGCCGACTACCGTGTCAGGACCGATAGTCACGCCGGGACAGACGATGACTCCGCCGCCCAGCCAGACGTTGTCGCCGATGACGATGGGTTCCGCGGCTTCCCACTTGTCCCTTCGGGGCCCGGGCTCCAGGGGATGGGTTGCCGTCAGCAGCTGGACGTTGGGGCCGATCTGGACGTCGTCGCCGACAGAGATCCTGGCGACGTCGAGGCAGACCAGGCCGAAGTTGGCGAAGCTGCGGGCGCCGAAGAAAGTCTGGTAGCCGTAGTCGCAGCGCAGCGGCGGCCGGATCTCGCTGTCTTCCCCGAAGGCCCCGAGCAGCTCGCTCAGCAGCTGCCGGCGTTGCTCGTGGTCGTTGGGATCCAGCATATTGATCCGGTGGGTGAGCCCCTGCGCCCTGGCCGAGTCCCGCGCGAGCTCCGGGTCGTCGGCAATGTACGGTTCCCCGCGAGCATCCGTTCCCGCATACTTTTCCGGCTGTTGCTCATGGGGGTGACTGTATCCTGCCGAGCCTGCAAAAGCTCAGCTTGCTTAGTTAACGCCTCCCTCGCTAGCGTGGGCGGAGGGAAGATCTCCCGACGAATCTGCGAAGAACTGGAGGAACCATGGCTGACAAAAGCATTTCCGGAAAGAAGATCGCCTTCCTGCTGACGGACGGCGTGGAGCAGATTGAACTCACCAGCCGTGGCAGGCAGTCAAGGATGCCGGCGCGGAGCCGGTCCTGGTCGCCCCGAAGTCCGGCGAGCTGCAGGGCTTCAAGGGCGTGGACAAGGCGGACAAGTTCCCGGTGGACGTTGCCGCCGATGCGGCGAATGCCGCCGACTACGATGCGCTGGTGATCCCCGGCGGCGTCGTCAACGCTGACCATCTGCGGGTCGAGAAGGCCGCGGTGGAGTTCACGCGCGCGTTCTTTGAGGCAGGCAAGCCCGTGGCCTCCATCTGCCACGGTCCGTGGATCCTGATCGAGGCCGGAGTGGCCGACGGCCGCAAGCTGACCTCTTACCACACCCTGGCTACCGACCTGAAGAACGCCGGTGCCACCTGGGTCGACGAGGAAGTGGTCGTCGACCAGGGCCTCGTGACAAGCCGCAATCCGGGCGACCTTGAGGCGTTCAACGCGAAGCTGATCGAGGAAGTCGCCGAGGGCAAGCACAGCGGCCAAACTGCCTGACCAACCCCCACCAACGACGCCGGATCCCGCCTCAGGCGGGGTCCGGCGTCGTTGTTTCGGGCAAGGGGAGCGCAGGCGCCGGTTCAGGGTTGCCCGGCCCCAACCGATAACCTTGGACTATGAACCTTGGGATCTTGGCTCGCCGCTGTACCGCAAACTCGTCATCTCCGCCATGGTCCTGATCGGTGTCGGCATCCTGCTGTCCATCTTCGCGGCAACCGCCGGTGTCCAGCCGCTGACCTGGGCGGCGCTGGCGTTCATCATTACGGGGCTGCTGACCCATCTGGCCGGCCTGGTGGTGCGGGCCAAGGACGCCCGGGCCAGGCATGCCGCGGCCCAGGGGCGTAAGAATAACTGACCTCGCGGTTCCGGTGCCGCGGCGCCGGCTGCACTAGGCTTGTGGAAGCTATTTTCCGCCCGCTCAAAAGGAGTTCCATGACAGAGCAGAAGGGGGTCAACCCCGACCTGGCCGGCCGTGTCTATCCGGCCGGCGACGCGTACAGTGTTGGCCGCGAGAAAATCCGCGAGTTCGCCCGCGCGGTCAAGGCGACGCATCCGGCGCACTTCGACCTCGAAGCGGCGCGGGACCTGGGCTACGCCGATCTCGTGGCCCCGCCGACGTTCGCCATCATCGTGGCGCAGCGTGCGGACGCGCAGCTGATCGAGGATCCGGCGGCCGGGATCGATTTTTCCCGCGTCGTCCATGCCGACCAGCGCTTCGTGCACCACCGGCCGATCGTGGCCGGCGACAACCTGGTGGCCGAACTCCATGTGGACCAGGTGCGGGCGATGGGTGGGGGCGCGATGATCACGACCCGCGCGGAAATCAGCACGGTCGAAGGCGAGGCGATCGCCACGACGACTTCGTCCATCCTGGTGAGGGGAGAAGACCAGTGACGGTTGCACTGAACGAACTGACCGTGGGGCAGGAAATCGGGACGGCCTCGATCGACGTTTCCCGCGCCGATCTGGTCCGCTACGCCGGCGCCTCCGGCGACTTCAACCCCATCCACTGGAACGGCCGCTTCGCGGAGCAGGTGGGGCTGCCGGGCGTCATCGCGCACGGCATGTTCACGATGGGCGCCGCCGTCCAGGTCGTGACCGACTGGATCGGCAATCCCGCCGCCATCGTCGACTACCAGACGCGCTTCACCAAGCCCGTGGTCGTCGAGGACGTGGACGGCCCCGGGGCCACGATCGAAGTGGCCGGCGTGATCGGCGCCGTCGACGAAGCCAATTCGACCGTTCGGGTGGACCTGACTGTCACCGCCGCCGGCCAGAAGGTGCTGGTCAAGGCGCAGGCCGTGGTCCGTGCCTGGTAGCGGGGAAACGGTGGCCGGAACGCAGCTGGCGCCGCTGACCACCGTGCAGGTGGGCGGTCCTGCCGGCAAGTACGTTGAGGCAGCCTCCGAAGAGGCCGTGGTCGGGGCCGTCCGCTGGGCTGATGAGCACGGCGAGGACCTGCTGACCATCGGTGGCGGCTCCAACCTCGTCATTGCCGACGAAGGCTACCCGGGCACCGTGCTGCGGATCGCCACCAGCGGTTACAGCCTGTCCGGGAAAGGCTCCGCCGACAACGCCGTCCTGCTCGACGTCCAGGCCGGCCAGCTTTGGGATGAATTGGTCGAGGCGACGGTAGAGCAGGGCCTGTCCGGGCTGGAGGCGCTTTCCGGCATTCCCGGACTGACCGGGGCAACACCGGTGCAGAATGTCGGTGCCTACGGAGCAGAAGTTTCCCACACCCTCGTGGACGTGCGGACCTGGGACCGGCAGGAAGCAGCCATCCGCACCTTCGCCAACCATGAACTCGGTTTCGGCTACCGGGATTCGCTGCTCAAGCAGACCACGGTCAACGGCTCGCCGCGCTATGTCGTTCTGGCCGTGCGGTTCCGCCTGCAGCGGGACCAGCTCAGTGCGCCGATCCGCTACACGGAACTCGCGCGCAGCCTGGGCGTCGACGTGGGGGAGCGGGCTCCTGCAGCCGAGGTCCGCCGCGAAGTCCTGCGCCTGCGGGCCTCCAAAGGCATGGTGCTGGACCCGGCGGACCGGGACACCTTCAGCACCGGGTCCTTCTTCACCAATCCCATCGTCGCGCCCGAGGTGGCTGACGGCCTCCCTGCGGATGCGCCGCGCTGGCCGTCGGGCGAGGGAGTCAAGCTCAGCGCAGCCTGGCTGATTGACCGCACCGGTTTCAGCAAGGGCTTCGGGCTGGAGGGAACCGGCAACGGCACGATCGACGGCTTCTCAGTGGCCGGCGGACGGGCGTCGCTGTCCACCAAGCACACGCTGGCCATTACGAACCGGGGCGACGCCGCGGCCGCGGACATCCTCGCCATCGGACGGACCGTGCGGGACGGCGTGGAACACGCCTTCGGTATCCGGCTGCACCCCGAACCGCTGCTCATCGGCTGCGCGCTCTGACCTTCACTGGCCCCGCCGGGCAGCGGCTTCCTGCGCCTTGCGGAAGAGGACCAGGTCCTCGCGGTGCGCCCGGAAATCCACGAGGTTCTTCGTGCAAAGCCAGTGCACCAGCTTGCTGCTGTGGCTGATCTGGACCTTCCGGTCCACGCGGTGGGCCATCAGCCACACCGGTGACAGGAAGGCCGGGAGCGCAGTGATCAGCTCATCCGCGGTCATCAGCCGGGCGAAGGCCCCGTCAGGCCGGAACTGCCGCTCCAGGGCCAGCAGCTGTGCCTGCTGGAGGTTCACGTAATCATCGCCGCAAGCGTCCAGGAACGTCCGCAAACGCAGCTGGATCCGCTCGTGCCGTTCTACCGCAGCGGCCTCCTTGCCGGCGCTGCAGAACAGGAAGAACACACCCAGCAGCCGGTCCACGCTCGGCCTGCCCATCAGGCGCTCCTTCCGCTCGGATCCAGGGGATGCCCCAACGCTACGGCAGTCCAGCGGAGGCGGCCCGCGCGCCGCCGCGCTTGGTGGAGTCCGCCCCGGCCCGGACGCCTGTGTAGGAGGAGGCACACCCGGGCGGCAGCTCCGCCGTCGTTCGCTGAAACGGCTGGAGCCCGCTCCCCGGGAGAGGGGAACGGGCTCCAGTGAAGTGTTGCGGCGTACGGGTACGCCGGTCCTGCTAGAGGTTGCCGGTGGCGATCCGCAGCATGCGGCGCAGCGGCTCGGCGGCGCCCCAGAGGAGCTGGTCGCCAATGGTGAAGGCGCTGATGTACTCCGGGCCCATTTCCAGCTTGCGGATGCGGCCCACAGGGATGTCCATGGTGCCGGCAACCTTGACCGGGGACAGCTGCTCCATGGTCGCTTCCTTGTTGTTCGGAACCACCTTGGCCCACTCGTTGTCCGCGTCGAGAAGCCGTTCGATCTCGGCCACTGACAGGTCCTCCGTGAGCTTGAGGGTCAGCGCCTGGGAATGGCAGCGCATGGTGCCGATGCGCACGCACAGCCCGTCGAACGGGATGCGCTGGTCGGAGCCGCGGCCGAGGATCTTGTTGGTCTCCGCACCGGCCTTCCATTCCTCCTTGGACTGGCCGTTGCCCAGGTCCTTGTCGATCCACGGGATGACGGAGCCGGCCAGCGGCACGCCGAACTGGGAGGAATCCATGGCCGGATCCTGCTGCTGGGCCAGGACCTTGCGGTCGATCTCGAGGATGGCGGCAGCCGGTTCGGCCAGCTCGGCGGACACCGCGCCGTGCAGCGAGCCGAACTGGTTCAGCAGCTCGCGCATATGCCGGGCACCACCCCCGGAGGCAGCCTGGTAGGTCATCGAGGTGCCCCACTCGACCAGCCCGTTGCGGAACAGGCCGCCGAGGCCCATGAGCATGGCCGAAACGGTGCAGTTGCCGCCGATGAAGTTCTTCACGCCGCGGTCCAGGCCGGCGTCGATGACGTCGCGGTTGACCGGATCCAGCACGATGATCGCGTCATCGGCCATGCGCAGGGTGGAGGCTGCGTCGATCCACAGGCCGTTCCAGCCGGCATCGCGCAGCTTGGGGTAGACCTCGGAGGTATAGTCGCCGCCCTGCGCGGTCACAATAATCGGCAGCTTGGCCAGCGTTTCAATGTCGTAGGCATCCTGGAGGGTCCCGGCTCCTTCGGCGAACGCGGGGGCCTTGCCGCCGGCGTTCGAGGTGGAGAAGAACACGGGGTTGATCAGGTCGAAGTCGCCTTCCTCCTGCATGCGCTGCATCAGGACGGAGCCGACCATGCCGCGCCAGCCGATGAGGCCGACGGACTGGGCAGGGGCAGAAGCTGCTGCTGAAGTCATGCCTACCATTCTAAGACAGGGCCCCTTGGCAGCGGGAAAAACGTGACCCCGGTCTCCCTTTGGCAATCGTCAGGAAGAACCCTTGGTCCAGCGCTCGATCCGGTAGCGGGTGCCGTTTGCGGAGGTCAGCCAGCCTTCCGCCGGCTCACGCTGTTCCGCGGTCCATTCCGGCCCCAGCTGCGGGGCGTACGTATCCCCGTCCGTTTCCATGTCAATCACGGTAACGACGGCGGTGTCCGCCAAGGCGGTGGCGTCACGGAAAATTTCCCCGCCGCCGATGATCCAGATTTCGTCACTGCCGGCGCTGGTCCGGGCAGCGGCCATCGCCTGCTCCAGGGATTCGGCGCCGACGGCTCCCGCGGCCTCCAGCGCGCCGCGCAGCTCGGGCCGGCGGCTGATCACGATGTTGGTCCGCCCGGGCAGCGGCCGGTACTTCTCCGGGAAGGACTCCCAGGTCTTGCGGCCCATCACCACCGGATGGCCGTTGGTGGTGCGCTTGAAATGGGCCAGGTCTTCCGGCAGGTGCCAGGGCAGGTCGCCGTCGCGGCCGATCACGCCGTTGGAGCTCTCGGCCCAGAGCAGTCCCACCAGCTGCGCCGCCGTCATACCGCCACCTTGGCCTTGATCGTCGGGTGGTGCCGGTAGTTGACGATCTCGAAGTCCTCGAACTCGTAATCGAAGATGCTCGCCGGCTTGCGCCTGATGTGCAGCTGCGGGTACGGGTACGGGTCCCGGCTCAGCTGCTCGGTGACCTGCTCCAGATGGTCGTCGTAGATGTGGACGTCGCCGCCGGTCCAGACGAACTCGCCCGGCTCCAGTCCGGTCTGCTGGGCGATCATCAGCGTCAGCAGCGCGTAGGAGGCGATGTTGAACGGAACCCCGAGGAACATGTCGGCGCTGCGCTGGTAGAGCTGGCAGGAAAGCTTGCCGTCTGCCACATAAAACTGGAAGAACGCGTGGCAGGGCGGCAGCGCCATGTTCTTGATTTCGGCCACGTTCCATGCCGAGACGATGTGCCGGCGAGAATCCGGATTCGCCTTGAGCCCCTCGACGAGCTCGGCGATCTGGTCGATGTGGCCCCCGTCAGGCGTGGGCCACGAACGCCACTGTACGCCGTAAATGGGGCCCAATTCGCCGTCGTCGTTAGCCCATTCATCCCAAATGGTGACGCCGCGCTCCTGGAGCCACTTCACGTTCGAATCCCCGCGCAGGAACCACAGCAGCTCCAGCGCCACGGACTTGAAATGCACCCGCTTGGTGGTGATCAGCGGGAAACTGTCGGCCAGGTTGTAGCGCAGCTGGCGTCCGAAGACGCTGCGGGTTCCGGTGCCGGTGCGGTCCGCCTTCGCGGTTCCGTGCGCCATCACATCGCGCAGCAGGTCCTCATATGGGGTGGGAATCGAAGTCACCCAGCCAGTCTAATCATCGAAGGCGTCGTAGAGCTCGATGGAGACGATCCGGCCGGGGTGCTTGTTGCTGACCTGGCAGACAATGGCGGCGCCGGGCTTCAGGTACGGGTCCTTGCCGGGCAGCTTCGCGGCAACCTCCTCGGAGGCGTGTGCGCTGAGCACCTTGATGACCTGCGGCAGGACCGGGCGGTGCGTGCAGACCGCGGTCGATTTCCGCTTGTCCAGCTGCGCCTTGATCGCGGCCCGCGCCTTCTTGGGGTTCCGGTGCGCGCTGTGTTCGGTGATGGCGTCCACCGTGCGGATGCGCTGATTGCGGAAATTGGCGTACGGCGTAATCGTCTGCATGCAGCGGGTCCACGGGCTGGAGACAATCCGCTTCGGCTCCCAGGCGCTGAGCAGGCGGCACACGGCGAGGGCCTGGCGCTGTCCGGTGGCGGCCAGTGGGCGTTCGCCTTCGGGCCGTGCCCAGGAGGAGCGCGGGCGCGCCTTGGCATGGCGTACGACGACGAACGGGTAGGTATCGAGTTCGTCCCGCCGGTGCGCGTCCACCAGGGCCTCGAGCGGTTCCCGGTCCGAGGGGCTGGTGAGCAGTTTGGCGGCCTCGTCCGGGGTGCACCAGCGGAACTGGTCCACCTCGGAGCCATCCGGCCGCGGGGTCTCCTTGTCCAGTTTGGCGGCCCAGTAATGCACTTCCTTCATCCCGGAGGCCACCGGGTAGCGGATGGACGGCAGCGGAATGCCCAGCTGCACCTTGACGTTGATTTCCTCCTGCACCTCCCGGGCGGCGCACTCGGGGTTGGTTTCGCCGTCGTCCAGCTTGCCCTTCGGCCAGGACCAGTCGTCGTAGCGCGGGCGGTGGATCAGCAGCACCTCCAGCTGCCCCCGCCGGGAACGCCAGCAGAGCGCGCCGGCCGCGGTCACGGTGACGTCCTGCACGGTCTGTCCGTCTGCCATCAGGTTCGTCTTCGCAGTCACCGGCGGCTGCCGGAACGCTGGCGGGCGCGGCTGGCCAGCAGCCACGACTGGACGTCGCAGAGCGGGTTGCCGTCGTCGTCCTTGTGATGGCGCGTCCAGCGGCCCAGGCTGTCCAGGTGCCAGCTGGAGGTCTCCGCGTCCAGGTACCGGTCCAGCAGGGCCAGCAGCTCGGCGATATCCTCGCGGGAACTGAGCTGGACCAGTGCCTCCACGCGCCGGTCGAGGTTCCGGTGCATCATGTCGGCCGACCCGATGAACACGACCGGATCCCCGCCGTTGGCGAAGCCGAACACGCGGGAGTGCTCGAGGAAGCGGCCCAGGATGGACCGGACCCGGATGTTCTCGCTCAGTCCGGGCACCCCCGGGCGCAGTGCGCAGATGCCGCGCACGATCACGTCGACCTGCACGCCGGCCTGCGAGGCGCGGTACAGGGCGTCGATGATGGCCTCGTCCACCATGGAGTTCACCTTGATGACCACACGGGCGTCCAGGCCCGCCTTGCGGTGAGCGATCTCGGCCTCGATTCGGTCGATCAGGCCGCTGCGCACCGAGCGCGGGGCGACCAGCAGCCGCTTGAAGGTGGATTTCGGGGCGTAGCCGGAGAGCTGGTTGAACAGCTTGGACAGGTCCTCGCCGACCTGGTCGTTACAGGTCAGCAGGCCCAGGTCCTCGTAGTAGCGGGCCGTGCGCGGATGGTAGTTGCCGGTGCCGATGTGGCAGTAGCGGCGGAGCCGGTCCCCTTCCTGGCGCACCACGAGGGAGAGCTTGCAGTGCGTCTTGAGCCCGACGATGCCGTAGACCACGTGCACGCCGGCCTGTTCCAGCTTGCGCGCCCAGTCGATGTTGGCCTGCTCGTCGAACCGGGCTTTGATCTCGACCAGCGCGAGCACCTGCTTGCCGGCTTCGGCGGCGTCGATCAGCGCGTCGACGATCGGGGAGTCGCCCGAGGTGCGGTAGAGCGTCTGCTTGATGGCCTGGACCTTCGGATCCGAGGCGGCCTGCTCCAGGAAGGCCTGGACCGAGGTAGAGAACGAGTCGTACGGGTGGTGCAGCAGGATGTCGCGGCGGCGCATCGCGGCGAACACGTTGGCCGCCTTCGAGGTCTCGCTCTCGTTGAGGTAGCGGCTGGTGTGGGCCAGGTGCTTCGGGTAGTGCAGGTCATTGCGGTCGATGTCGGCGATGACGCTCAGGCCGCGCAGGTCCAGCGGGCCGGGCAGGGCGAAGACCTCGGACTCCTCGACGCCGAGTTCCCGGACCAGCAGCTCGCGGACGCTGGGGTTGATGTCGGTGGTGACCTCCAGGCGCACCGGCGGGCCGAAGCGCCGGCGCAGCAGTTCCTTCTCCAGCGCCTGCAGCAGGTTCTCGGCGTCGTCCTCTTCGACTTCCAGGTCCTCGTTGCGGGTGACCCGGAAGGTGTGGTGCTCGAGCACCTCCATGCCTTGGAAGAGCAGGTCCAGGTGCTGGGCGATGATGTCCTCGAGCGGGATGAACCGTGCCGTGCGGCCCGGCACGGAACCGGCGCGCGGACCGTCCACCGAGATCAGCCGCGGCAGCTGGTCCGGGACCTTGACGCGGGCGAAGAGCTCCTTCTCGCTGACCGGGTTCCGGACCACGACCGCCAGGTTCAGCGACAGCCCGGAGATGTACGGGAAGGGATGCGCAGGGTCCACCGCCAGCGGGGTCAGGATCGGGAAGACCTTCTCCTTGAACATGGCGGTCAGCGAATCGCGGTCCGCATCCGTCAGCTCGTCCCAGCGGACCATGTGGATGTGCTCGTAGGCCAGCTCCGGCCGGATCTGCTCCGCGAAGACCCGGGCGTGTCGGCTCTGCAGCCGGTGCGCCTCCACCATGATCTGCTCCAGCTGCTCCACCGGGCTCAGGCCGGCGGCGGAGGGCACGGCGATGCCGGTTGCGATGCGCCGCTTCAGCCCTGCCACCCGGACCATGAAGAATTCATCCAGGTTGGACGCGAAGATGGAGAGGAAGTTCACCCGCTCCAGCAGGAACAGGTCCGGGTCCTCGGCCAGCTCCAGCACCCGCGCGTTGAAGTCCAGCCAGCTGACCTCCCGGTCCAGGAAGCGGTCGTTCGAGCTGAAATCGCCCTCCGGAACCAGCGACGGCGCGAATTCCGGAATGTCGATCCGGTCCTGGGTGGCGCGGGCCGGGGCAACTTCGGACGAGCCGAGCCGGTAGGCGGCGGGAGTTGCCGATTCGGTAGCCATGGGAGCTCTCCTCAGCTGGTCAAAGGGTGGTGCAGGCGCACGCCGGAGCGGGCGGAGCCGTCGCCTTCAAGATTAGCGCGAAGCCGCCGTTGCCTCGGCCGGGGCGTACATCACATCCGTGTCCCAGCGGGTGAAGCCGAGCTTGCGGTACAGCGCCACCGCGGCGGTGTTGTCGGCGTCCACGTAGAGCATGACCGCCTGCTGGCCCTGGTCATGCAGGTGCTTGATGCCGGCGATGGTCAGCGCCTTGCCCAGCCCGCTGCCCTGGGCCTGCGGCGTCACGCCGACCACGTAGACCTCGCCAATGGACGGATGCGAGCCGGTACGCGGGTGGATCTTGGTCCAGTGGAAGCCGAGCAGGCCGCCGTCGTTCTTGTCCACTGCCAGCAGGAAGCCGGCCGGATCAAACCACGGCTCGGCCATCCGCGCCTGCAGGTCGGCCAGCGTCTGCTGGCCCTGTTCCGGATGATGGGCGAACGCGGCGGCGTTGGCGGCCAGCCAGGCCTGCTCGTCCCGGCCGGGCACGAAGGCGCGGATGGACACGCCCTCCGGGAGTGCGGCCTCGGGCAGCTGCGGCACGTGGGTCAGGCGCATCCGCCACAGTTCCCTTACCGGCGTGAACCCGAAGCGCCCGGCGAGCTTGGCCGCACCCTCGTGGTCGCCGTGCGACCAGGCGCGCAGCGCGGGCAGTTCGGTGTGCTGCTGCAGTCCGGTCACCAGCCCTGTGCCCACGCCCTGGTTGCGGTACTCCGGGTGCACCACCAGTTCCAGCACGCCTGCGTCCTCGCCGTGCACCGGGAGATTGACGACGGCGACCCCGGCCAGGGCGGTGGCCGTCGCCGGGTCGGATTTCTCCTCGTTGGCGTAGGTGGCCAGCACGATCAGCTGGTCAGTATCGGCAGCCTTGAGGTTGACCCAGGTCTGTTCGGAGAGCGGCGGGTTGCCGTCGGCTTCCTCAGCGGCGTTTGCCAGCGCGCGGATGCTGTGCAGCACTTCGGCATCCGGCGCGCCCTTGAAGATCTGTACCGGCCAGTCGGGCGAAGACAGTGCGTTCATGAGGCCAGCGTAGCGCGGGCCGGGGCGCTGCGGGCTGCCGGACTCAGGCGGACTGCTCGGCGTCCGCCTCGGTGGCGTCGCCGGAGCGAACCAAGGTGAAGCGGTAGCCGACGTTGCGCACCGTGCCGATCAGCTGTTCGTGGTCCGCGCCGAGCTTGGCGCGCAGCCGCCGCACATGCACATCCACCGTGCGCGTGCCGCCGTAATAGTCGTAGCCCCAGACTTCGTGGAGCAGCTGGTCCCGGGTGAACACGCGGCCCGGATGCTGTGCCAGGTACTTGAGCAGCTCGAATTCCTTGTACGTCAGGTTGAGCGGCTGTCCGCCGATGCGGGCCGTGTAGCTGGCCTCATCGATCACGACGCCGGCGGCCCGGATTTCCGTGCTGGCCTCCTCATCTGCCTGGCTGGCCCGGGCACTTACCAGCCGCAGCCGTGCCTCCACTTCCGCGGGGCCGGCGGTGTCCAGGACCACATCGTCGGCCAGCCAGTTCGCCGACACCGCGGCCATGCCGCCTTCGGTCAGGATGAGCATCAGCGGGACGCTCAGGCCGGTCGCCTTGAGCAGTTGGGTCAGGCTGCGTGCCGCGACCAGGTCCTTGCGGGCGTCGACCATGACGACGTCGGCGGGATCCGCTTCGAGCAGGGCGGTAGGCTCGGCCGGCAGGATATGGACCTTGTGGCTGAGCAATTCGAGGGCGGGGAGCACTTCGATCGAAGAACCCTGGCTGTTGGTCAAGAGCAGAATGTGCGGCATGTTTCCTCCCCGAAGGCTGAGTCGGCGCACATCGTCGGACGGCCCACCGGCGGCGCCGGGCTGGCTAAGCCGGCTGCCGGATGATTGCGCATCAGTATAGCGCCGGGCCGGCCCGGCGGCTGTGTTCTCGCACTCATTCCTGTAATAGGGCAGGATGGCTGGGTGAGAACGTGGATCGTCGCGGTCGCTGCGGCCGTGCTGTTGTGTGCAGTAGTCGGGGCAACGTATTGGTCGCCTGCGGCGGTTGCCGCCGTCGCCTGCGCCGGAGTGCTGATGGTCGGCATTGGCTGGCCGCAGCTGCTGGGCGTCCCCGCCAGGAAGACGCTCTCCACGGTCATCTCGCTGGCCGGCATCGTGGCGGTCCTGCTGGCTTCCATAGCGCCGGCCGGGATGGCACTGGCGTGGACCGTCGTCGTTATTGCCCTTGGCGTGATTGCGGTGTTCATGGTCCAACTGATCCGCGGCACGGGGCAGCCCCACCGGCTCGAATCCACCTTCGGCGCCAGCAGCGGCCTGCTCCTGGCAGTCCTGGGCGCCGGCTGGGTGGCGGCGGAACGGCTCTCCGCCAACAGTGCCGACAGCGGCATGATGCTGGTCACAGGCGTGAGCATGCTGATGGCCGTGGCGGTCTGTGTGCTGCCGTGGCCGGACCGCCTGGTGGCCCCGCTGGGCGTGGTCCTGGCCGTGCTCACCGGAGCGCTGGGCGCGGCCCTCGCCTCGAGCGTGCCCATGCTGCCCGCGGCGCTGGTGGGCGCCGTTGCCGGCGGGATCATCGTCTGCTTCCGCCGGCTGATCCTGGCGGACGGTGGCCCGACCAAGCTGCCTGCCATGCTGGCCGTCGGCGCCGCGCCGGTACTGTCCTCGGGTGCGCTGGTCTACTTCCTCGAGAAGATGCTGCTGGGCTGATCAGGCCTCCGGCCGGCGCGGTTGACACCGTCCGCCGCGAGCGCGTAACCAGTCCGAACGGGTCCTGCCCTCCGGTTAGTATGGAGCTATGTCGCATCTAGCTCTTGAGATTTTCTTCCTGACCCTCCTTGTCGTTGCCGGTTTGTCCATGGCCTGGTTCGCCGGGCTGGTCGTGTGGCGCCTGTTCAAGGGCCAGAAGTAAAGGACTGATCTTCGGCCATGCCGATGGAACTTCCCACCGATCTGACACCCGAGCTGGTCCCGCTCTCCTGGCTGCTGGGCACTTGGAGGGTGCAGGCCGGCTCGGGGAAGGTGATGCGGATTCGGAATACTTCTTCCAGACCGCCACCTTCAAGCAGCACGGCCTGCCGTACCTGCAGTATGAAGCCGAAAGCTGGCTCACCGATGAGGACGGCACCCGGCTGCGGCCGTTGTCCGTGGAGACCGGGTTCTGGGCGCTGGACCGCAAGCTCAACGATGCGGACGTCGGACCCGGCCTGATTCCGGCGGAAATCGTTCCCGCGCTCAAGTCCGCGGACGAAGTCGAGGACCTGCGGAACGAATCCGGCGGCTTCGACATCACCGCCACGATCGTGCATCCCGGCGGCATCGCCGAGCTGTACTACGGGCAGATCAAGGGGCCGCAGATCCAGCTGGCCACGGACATGGTCATGCGCGGCTCCCAGTCCAAGGAGTACAACGCCGCCACACGGATCTTCGGCCTGGTCCAGGGGGACCTGTTCTGGCGCTGGGACGTCGCGTCGAGCAAGGGCGAAGAACTGAAGGCCCACGCCTCGGCGATCCTGAAGAAAACCTCCTGAACCGCTGCCCGCCAGCCCGTGCGGGAATGGACCCGCCTGCCAAGGACGTTGACCCCGATATGAGCTACCGAAGCCCCCTTTTGTCACGCCCCGGAGCCGTTGAAGCCTCCCAGCCGGATGCCGGCGTCGCCGCGCACTACGGGGACCCGCTGCGCGAACAGCGCCTGCTGGCCGGCGGAACCGCCGTCGTCGACCTCTCCCACCGCGGCGTGGTCACGGTCGCCGGCGAGGACCGGCTGAACCTGCTCAACACCCTTTCTTCCCAGCTGCTGCTGGACCTGAAGCCGGGCCAGTCCCGCGAGACGCTGCTGCTGACCCTGCAGGGGCGGATCGAATATGACGCGCGGATCATTGACGACGGCGACACGAGCTGGCTGATCGTCGAGTCCTTCGAGGCCGAGGGCTTGGCCGCCTGGCTGACCAGCATGAAGTTCATGATGCGCGTGGAAGCCGTCGATGCGACGGACCGGTGGGCCGTGGTGGGGGCCGCCGCTGCACAGCCCGGCTTCGAAGGCCGCCTCGGCTGGCAGGACCCGTGGCCGGAGATCGGCGCCGGCGGCTACGCCTACACCGGCATCGACGAGCCGGAGCACCCCGGCCGGGACCTCACCTGGTTTGAGTACCTGGTCCCGGCGGACGAGCTGGAAGACACCCTGGCCGGCCGTGAACTGGCCGGCGTGTGGGCCGCCGAAGCACTCCGGATCGCCGCCTGGCGGCCGCGCTTCGGACTGGAAACGGACGAGAAGACCATCCCGCACGAGCTGGACCTGCTGCGCACGGCCGTCCACCTGGCCAAGGGCTGCTACAAGGGCCAGGAGACGGTGGCCCGGGTCCACAACCTGGGCCATCCGCCGCGCCGCCTGGTCTTCCTCCAGCTGGACGGCTCCCAGCACACCCTGCCGGATGCCGGCAGCGAGGTGCGGCTCGGCGAGCGGACCGTCGGCCGGGTGACGTCTGCTGCCCAGCATTACGAAATGGGACCGGTCGCCCTGGCCGTGGTCAAACGGTCCGTGGATCCGGCGGCCCAGCTGGTGGTAGTCGACGGCGACGAGTCCTACGATGCCAGCCAGGAGACCATCGTGGCCCCGGACGCCGGCAAGGTCGTGGGCCGGCCCACCGGACTGCTGCGCGGCCCGCGCTAGGCCGGCTTTCCGCACCTAGTCGGAGTGCCCTTCCTGCGGGGCCGGGAGATAGACGGACGTTTGGGTGCCGGCTTCGACGAAGCCCAGCGAGAGCGCCGTTGCCCGCGACGCGGCGTTGGCCTCGTGCGCGCGCCACTGCGGGATCAGTCCGGCGGTCAGGGCTTCATGGCCGGCAATGGCGGCGACCAGCGAGCCGATGCCGCGCTGCCGGAAGCGCGGCAGGGTGAGCGCGCCGATGTGCCCGAGGATCTGCTGCCACTCCTGGTAGCCGGCACCGGCCACCGGATCGGCTCCGCTGAGCAGGACGAACGACTTGTCCATGCCGCTCAGGCCGACCTCGTTGACGTCGTCGGGCGGGCAGAGCGCCTCCAGCCGGACGGCGTCGTCGGTAATCGTGGATACGGTGATTTCCTCGTCCGGCTGGACCAGCGGGAGGTCGTCGGCGAAGAACAACTGGGCCTTGCCGGCACCGTTGCCGCCGTAGCCGTGGCTGAGCTGGAGCAGCGTGCGGTGCTCGGCCAGCTCATCGTCCGTGCAGGCGGCGGCGGCCTCGATCGCCCACTCGGGCCCCACGAGTGCCGAACGCCCGAACAGCCGCACAAAGGTGAGTTTCCCGGCGTCGTTATTGATGCGGGTCAGCCGCCCGGCGTCCGCCATGAAGGCCGTGTCCTCGAAACCCAGCAGCCGCGCCCAGGCGAGCAGCACGATATCGCAGGTGCCTGAGTCCAGTTTCATGCTGCCCACGTTACGCCCAGGTTCCGCTCAGCCGAAGAGTACAGCCGCCTCATCGTAGCGGTACTGCGGAACAAACTTCAGGTTGCCCACGGCCTCCTGGAAGCCGACGCTCACCACGTCCGTGCCGCGCAGCGCCACCATGGTGCCCCAGCGCTTATCCGAAACGGAGTCGACGGCGGCCATGCCCAGGCGCGTGGCCAGCACCCGGTCGTAGGCACTGGGCACCCCGCCGCGCTGGATGTGGCCCAGCGTCGTAGCCCTGGTCTCCAGGCCGGTCAGCCGCTCCAGTTCCGGCGCAAGGTGCTCGCCGATGCCGCCGAGCCGGGGCCGGCCGGAGGCATCCAGCCCGCGTTCGGCCCACGGCTTGTCGTCGCCCTCGGGCACCCAGCCTTCGGCCACGACCACCAGCGGGGCCCGGCCGCGTTCGAGGCCTCCATCACCCAGGCGGCGACCTGCTGCATGGGGACCTTTTGCTCCGGAATCAGGATGGCATGGGCGCCGGCGGCCAGGCCGGCGTGCAGGGCGATCCAGCCGACGTGGCGGCCCATGACTTCGGCGATCATGCAGCGGTGGTGCGCCTCGCCGGTAGTGCGCAGCCGGTCCATGGCTTCCGTGGCGATCTGCACCGCCGTGTCGAAGCCGAAGGAGTAGTCCGTGGCGTCGAGGTCATTGTCGATGGTCTTGGGCACGCCGACGATGCTCAAGCCCGCGTTGGTCAGCTCGCGCGCGCCCGCGAGGGTGCCTTCGCCGCCAATGGCAATCACCGCGTCCACACCGAGCCGTGCCAGGGTGGCGGCGATGTTGTCCGGGCCTCCGTTGGGGCCGTCATACGGGTTGGTCCGCGAGGTGCCCAGGATTGTGCCGCCCTGCTTCGAGATGCCGCGGACCTTGTGCCGCGGCAGGTCGATGCACTGGCCTTCCACGACGCCGCGCCAGCCGTCGAGGAACCCCACGAACTCGTGGTCATAGGTTTTGATGCCCTTGAGCACCGCACCGCGGATGACTGCATTCAGGCCGGGGCAGTCGCCACCGCTGGTCATGATGCCGATCTTCACAGGGATCCCAATCTTCGTAACGCTGCTTCACAGGTTCGGAGCGCCCCGTTGAGCCCCAATCGATAATAGACAGGCCCGTGCCGCTGATCATAGCCTTGGGGACAAGTGAGGCCCCGTCCTGGGCGGACCGGGGCCTCACAAGCAGGCTGTCAGCGGCCCAGGCTCCGGTTGGCCAGCAGCCGCTCCAGCGCGATGGTGCCGTCGTAGTAGGGCAGCAGCAGCCAGGCCACGAGGTAGCCGGCCACGCCGATGCCGGGGACCAGGAACAGCAGCAGCGTGACGATCCGGACCAGCGTGGGGTCCCAGCCGAACTTGGCGGCGATGCCCCCGCACACGCCGCCAATCCAGCGGTTGGGGCCGCGGCGGATCGGGAGGGAACGGAGGAAGCGGTAGAAGGAATCCATGAACCTGTTCTTTCGTCTTGAGGAGCGGAACGGACAGCTGGCCGCCGCTACGCCTTGTCCTGTCCGGCGGAATTGTCCTTGGTGCGCGACACGCCCCAGATCCCGCCGGCCACCAGGGCGATGCCGGAGCCGATGAGCAGGGCGATGAGCACATGGCCGAAGTCGAAGCTGATGCCCCAGAGGACGCTGAGCAGCACCAGCAGGCTGACCGCGACCGCGATCAGGCCCCACACAATGGTGCCGACGCCCGGGCCGGTGATGACGCCGTCGTTAGTGGATTGCGTGCTCATGAGGAGCTTCCCCTTTCCGCAGCTTCGACAATCTCCACATTGCTGGCTGCGCCCCTGATCTGCAAGATGACCGACGGAGCGGAGCCGTCGTCATTGATGATGAAAGACCCGGGCTGCCATACACCCGAGCTGCGGCGCGTTTCGAACGCCGTGCTGTATTCGACATTTCCCATGGCCAGCGCGGACTGGACCTCCACCGTCTCGTCCGCGGGCACGATGATCTCCACCGTCGACGCGACGGCGTTGACCGGCACCGTGACGGGACCGCTGAACGTTCCCGGGGCCAGGTCTGACAGGTCCACGGTCCCGCGGCTGGCCACGATGCTGTAGCCCTCGCTGGCCGGGGCGCCGGAAGCGCTGGTCCAGGTGGTGTTGGTGCCGATCGAGTAGTTCGCGGTCTGCCACTGCACGCCCGCGGTGGTCACCAGCGACAGGACAATCCCGACGGCGGCGAGGAAACCGAGGATGCCGGAGGTCCGTCCGCGGATGCCAAGGACCACGATTCCCACCCCGATGCACAGCAGCGCGGCAGCCACGGCGGCGGGCAGCAGTGCCAGGCCGGCATCGAATTCCAGCAGCAGCGGCAGGGCAAGTACGACGCCGGCAGCCACCATTGCGGTTCCGAGCGTTAGGGCGATACTTACCCCGGACGGGCCCTTCCGGCGCGGCCGCGGCGGGGCGGGCGGAACAGGCCGGCGGTAG
>NZ_ANPE02000159.1 GCF_000328305.2 Arthrobacter crystallopoietes BAB-32
CGGCACCGCCGGCCTGCGCGCGGCGCTGGGCCCCGGGCCCAACCGGATGAACCGTGTGGTGGTCCGCCGCGCTGCCGCTGGGGTGGCGAGGTACCTGGTGGCGAAAGTCGGGACCACAAGCCGGCCACGCGCCGTCGTCGGTTATGACGCCCGCCGCAACTCGGACATCTTCGCGCAGGAAACCGCCGCCATCTTCACCGCCGCCGGGATCGAAACCTTCCTGCTGCCGTCCGCGCTGCCGACGCCGGTGCTCGCCTATGCGGTCCGGTCCCTGGAGTGCGACGGCGGCGTCATGGTGACGGCGAGCCACAACCCGCCGCAGGACAACGGCTACAAGGTCTACCTGGGCGGCCGGGTCACGGACGACGCCGGACGCGGCGCCCAGCTCGTTGCGCCCGCCGATGCCCAGATCGCCGCCGAGATCGCGGCCTTCGACGGAATCGAGGGCATCGCCCTGGCCGAGGACGGCTGGAGCGTCCTGCCGGCTTCCGGTGAACCGGGATCGATCGAGGACGCCTACGTCGACGCCGTGACCGCGCTGGCCGACCCGCGGCTCTTCCCGGCGCGGAACCTGAAAATCGTGCTCACGCCCCTGCACGGGGTGGGCGGTCAGACGGCGCTGGCGGTGCTGCAGCGGGCCGGATTCGAGGACGTGGCCCTGGTGGAGCCGCAGGCCCAGCCGGACCCGGACTTCCCCACCGTGGCCTTCCCGAATCCCGAGGAGGCAGGCGCCCTGGACCTCGCCCTGGAGCTGGCCGCGGAAACCGACGCCGACATTGTGCTGGCCAATGACCCGGATGCGGATCGGGCCGCCGTGGCGATCAAGCGGTCCGCCAGCGGCAAGTGGAGCATGCTGCGCGGCGATGAAGTCGGTGCGCTGCTCGGCTCGCATCTGGCCGCCCGGCTCCACGGAGCGGCTTCCGGCACGGCCGTCTTTGCCAACTCGATCGTGTCGTCCCGGCTGCTGGGCAAGGTGGCCGAGCGGCACGGCCTTGCCCACACCCAGACCTTGACCGGCTTCAAGTGGATCTCCCGGGTGCCCGGGCTGGCCTACGGCTACGAAGAGGCGCTGGGCTACTGCGTGGCGCCGGAGCTGGTCAAGGACAAGGACGGCATCTCCGCAGCCCTGCTGATCGCCGAGTATGCCGCGGACTCCCTGGCCAAGGGCCGGACCCTCCAGGACGAGCTGGACGAACTGGCGCTGGCCCACGGGGTGCACGCCACGGACCAACTCTCCGTCCGCGTGGGCAGCCTCGACCTGCTGGACGCCATGATGCGCAGGCTGCGGGAGAACCCGCCGGCGTCCTTCGGCGGCTCCCCGGTGGAAACCACCACGGATCTCGCCCTCGGCAGTGCGGAGCTGCCGCCGACCGAGGGACTGCTGTACACAACCCGGGACGGCTCCCGCGTAATCATCCGGCCCAGCGGCACCGAACCGAAGCTCAAGTGCTACCTCGAAGTGGTCCAGCCGGTGGACGGCGCGGACGAACTGCCCGCCAAGTACACGCAGGCACGGGAGCGGCTGGACCAGATGCTCGAGGACATCAACGACGCCTTGGGCCTGTAGCGTCCGCTCAGGCAATGACCGCGCCGTACCCTGTCGTCGTCAGCGCATGCAGCCAGAACAGGCCCAGCGGCACGAGCGGAACCAGGAGCGAGCACACCCCGGCGCCGCGGCCGCGTCCGGTGAAGGCCGCCACGGCACCCAGCGCCATGCCGGGGAGCACTCCGGCCAGCCCGACCTGCGCGAGGACAGCGCCCGCGGCGGAGGCCTGTGCCTCATCGGCGCTGCAGAGGTTCTCCAGCGCGCACAGGCCCTGCAAAGCCATCGGAAAACCCACGATGATCAGCGCGGCGGCCGCCGTGCACACACCAAGCGCCAGCCACCCCGGCCAGCGCGGCTTGGCCGGACCGTCCGCGTGGGACATCATCTCCCCAAGATACTCCGGCAGGAGTCAAGCGGGAATGAGCCGGCAGCGCCGGAGCGGACCACCGCCCGGTCAGCTGCAGCTGGGCAACTCCACCTCGGGTGCAACGGTCCCGCCGCCAGCGCCGGACGAGGCCGCGATGCCCACGACCGTGGCCGCGATGTCCTCCAGCGCCACCTGCATGAAGGTCAGCGAGTGCAGGTTCTCCTCGCGCTGGGCCTGCGGCACCCCGGCCGAGGAGTTGAGCCAGGTGAAACGCGTGATCTTGCCCTCCAGCTCACCCAGCAGGCCCCGGATCTCGGCCTCCAGAGCCGCGGACTGGTGCTCCTGGGCGGCGGATGCGTCCAGGGCAGCTTCTGCTGGTTCAAAACGTTGGAGCATCGAGGACTCGTGCGGCATCGACTGGCCTTTCAGGGGAGGGATGGCACCACCATGACAGTGGCGCCAGCCACATAATAACGTTTCATCCCCTGCCGCCAACACCCCTGTCCCGGCGTGTCCGCTGACACATCGGCGCCGATCAGATCGGGTACTGCGCGTGGCCGTACTGCTGGATCGTGACCCAGCGCTGCTCGGTGAAGGAATCAATGCCTGCCTGGCCGCCGAACTTGCCATAGCCCGAGTTCTGGATCCCGCCGAACGGCGCCATCGCCTCATCCGCTACCGGCTGGTCATTCACATGCACGATCCCGGTACGCAGCCGCTGCGCCACCTTGAGCCCTTCGTGGATGTTCTCCGAGATCACGCCAGCCGTCAGCCCGTACTTCGTGTCGTTGGCCAACTCCACCGCATGCTCCGGACTGCGGGCCGGCAGCACCGTGGTGGCGGAGCCGAAGATCTCCTCATGGTAGATCCGCATGTCCGGCGTAGTCCCGGTCAGCACCGTCGCCGGCACCACGGAATTCTCCAGCTTGTGCCCGCCGGCCACGGCCTTGGCCCCCTTGGCCACGGCATCGTCGATCAGTTCGTACTGCCGCTTCGCTGCCTTGGCGTTCACGGCCGGACCGATCACGGTCGCCGGATCGGTCGGATCGCCGGTAGGCAGCCCGGAAACCTTCCTGGCAAACCGGTCGGTGAACTCCTCCACCAGGCTTTCGTCCACTACCACCCGGTCCACGGACATGCAGATCTGTCCGGCGTTCATGAACGAACCGAATGTCGCGGCATTCACGGCGTAGTCCAGGTCCGCGTCCTTGAGCACAACCAGGCTGTTCTTGCCGCCCAGCTCCAGCACGGCGGGCTTGAGGTTCTCGGCCGCCATGGTCCCGATCTTGCGGCCCACCGCCGTCGACCCCGTGAAATTCACGATCC
Organism: Arthrobacter crystallopoietes BAB-32; assembly: GCF_000328305.2. Classification (GTDB taxonomy): domain Bacteria; phylum Actinomycetota; class Actinomycetes; order Actinomycetales; family Micrococcaceae; genus Crystallibacter; species Crystallibacter crystallopoietes_A. The sequence continues at coordinate 3,240 of NZ_ANPE02000159.1, forward strand.
GCACGCGCTCATCGGTGATCATTGCGGAAACGACGTCGGCCGCGTCCTCCGGGGCATTGGTCACCACATTGAGCACCCCCGGCGGCAGCCCCGCGTCCAGCAGCGCATCCGCCAGGTAGAGCCCGCAGGAGAGCGGAGCGTCCTCGCTGGGCTTGAGCACGGCGGTGTTGCCCACGGCCAGCGGGACCGCGATGGCTCGGATGCCGAGGATGAACGGCGCATTCCAGGGCGACATAGCGCCTACCACGCCGAACGGCTGCCGCACCGCGAGCGAATACACGCCCGGCATGTCCGTGGCCAGGACGTCCCCGCGGGTCGCCGTGGTCGCCGCCGCCGCCTCGCGCAGTATGTTCGCCGCGAGCCCGGTGTTGAACAGCGACCAGGGCTTCACGCCGCCCACTTCGCCGGCCATCAGCTCGGCGCCCTTCTCCGCCCGCTCCTCGAGCAGGTCTGCCGCCTTCAGGAAGATCTTCCGCCGGGCACTCGGCGCCATCGCCACCCAGTCGTCGAACGCCTCCGCTGCTGCGTCGACCGCCTTCGTCATGTCCTCCGGACCGGCAGCGGCCACGGTGGCGAAGGGCTCGCCGGTGTAGGGGTTGATGTCCTCAGTGGTTTTGCCTGACGCGGCCGGAACGTGCTTGCCACCGATGATCAGGTCACGCGAGATTGCCATTTGAGCCTCCTTGTGCCGGCATTCCGGACCGGCAGAACGTCGGTCCGCAGTCTCTTTCTTGCTACCACTTACGACGGCGGAATGATAGGCGCGTGCCCGTCCCACCCCTCATTTTCCGAACCATGGCCCCCTCATTTTCGGCGTTGTCCGTTTCATCCGCAGCCGGGACCATGGAGGTCCATCCATAGTTTCGCGGGCATGGCTGGTAACGGGGCGCTGGACCCTGCCCGTCACTCGAGAAGGACACTCGACGTGGGGAAAATTCCAGCCGCCCTGATCACGTGCGCCCTGGCGTGCGGAACCCTGCTGCCGGCCGCCCAGCCTGCGGCCGCAGCCACCGCGACTACCGTCGTCGCCGTCGGAAGCACCAATTCCAAGGCCTTGTTCAACAACGCCGGCGGGTACGTCGCGTCGAACAAACGCTTTGCCCAGCACTACTACCTGAAGAACATCAAGACCAACCGGACCGGCGCGCTGCAGGAGAGCCGCGGCGGCAAGTGGGTCACCGTGCAACGGCTCACCTGGCGCAAGCAGGCTGGCTTCACCAATTCCACCGCCGTGACCGTCCGGACCACCTCCACCGCCGCCACGGTGACCAAGAAGTACCGCCTGGTCGTCAACGCGACAAAGCAGGAGAAGCAGTGGATTTCGGCCACCGCGACGCTGCGGCATCAGAACCCGCGGCATTACACCGGCTACAAGCGGACCGTCTACAACACGATCAAGAAGTACTGCCCGGACGTCATCATCCTCGAAGAGAACCGCACCCGCAGCTACACCTACAGCACCTCGCTGCGGATGAACGTCGCCCGCCGGCCGGCAGGCCAACTGCTGAAGTACGCCGCCCTGCACGAATGCGCGCACATCCGGCAGTTCAGCCTCTACCTGCCCTCGCAGCAGCCGACCCTGCACAAGAAGCTCAACGCGATCTACAAGACCACCCGCGGGGTTGAAATGGCCGCGGACTGCATGGCCTTCCGGATGGGCGTCAACAGCAAGCTCATCTTCGGCACCTACACGAAGAACTGCTCCGGGGCACGCGGAACGGCGGCGGCCAAGCTGCTGGCCGGCAGGAAGCTCTGACCGTCCACCAGCGCCAGGAATGCCCTTTTGCGCGTCCCGGGATTGTGCAACGATGCCGTCATGAGGCACGGATACAGCCATGGGCACCACGACGGCGAGGACCTGCCGGCGAGCGATCCCCGCGCCATAGCCGAACGCCGCCGGGAGGCGGAAGAGAAACTCGAACAGCACCAGCGGGAAGCGCGGGAGAAGGAAGCGCGCGAGCACCCCAAGGAGTAGTTGCCATCTTCAGCTAGCTGCGTTCCTGTTGAGGTTGATCTATCGCTAGATACGGAGACGATGCCGCTCGTGTGGCTCCCAGTTGCAGCCATGAAGCCCGGAGCTTAGTGAAACATTTCACTATGGGGCCACATTTTACTTTCGAGTTTAGCCATTCCGCGGCCGCGCGGGGCGACTAGGCCCAATGCAGCGCATTGGCCTTCTATGCAAAGATGGAGGCTGCAGACCACGTTCGAGAGGATGCCAATGTCCGGAGTCGCCGCCTATATTGACCACACGCTGCTCAAGCCGGAGGCGTCGCGGGAGGACATCTTGAAGGTCTGCGAGGAAGCGGTGAAGTACAAGTTCGCCTCCGTGTGCACCAACCCTGTCTGGACTGCCCTGGTGCACAGCACGCTGAAGGGATCGGGCGTGAAGACCTGCGCCGTCGTCGGCTTCCCCTTCGGCGCCACGCCCACGGACGTCAAGGTGTATGAGGCACGCGGCGCGAATCTCGACGGCGCCGATGAAGTCGACATGGTCGTTAACGTCGCGGCTGCCCGGGCCAGTGACCGCAGCTCCCTCTTCACCGATATCGCCGCGGTGGCCGACGCCGTTCACGCCGGCGGTGCTTTGCTGAAGGTCATCCTGGAAACCCATTTCCTCACCGACGAGCAGAAAGTTCTGGTCTGCGAGGTCGCTGCCGAGGCGGGCGCGGACTTCGTGAAGACCTCTACCGGCTTCACCGGAGGCGGCGCCACCGTCGAAGACATCAAACTGATGCGCGCCTCGGTCGGCCCCGAACTCGGGGTCAAGGCCTCCGGTGGCGTACGCTCGATCGAAGACGCCAAAGCCCTGCTTGAAGCCGGCGCCACACGAATCGGAGCCAGCTCGTCAGTAGCTATTGTTAACGGCGAGACAGCAACTTCCGGATACTGAACCGTCCGGAGCACCACCCACGCATTTCGAGGAGAAACACCCAAATGGCAACCCCCAAGCAGCGCTCCCATTCCGGCGAAGGCCACCTGGTCAGCAACATCATCACTTTCGCCCTCATGATGGTGCTGTTCCTCGGCTCCCTCGTTGCCTTCGGCCTCGAGCCGGAGATCGGCGCCATTCCTGCCTTCGGCATCGGCCTGGCGCTCTTCACCCTGTCCTTCTTCATCCCGAAGCAGATCATCGGCCGCTCGGACTCGCACAAAGACCTCGCCAGCTAGAACCCCAACGGGCGTCAGCCCCCTAACACCTGGGCGCACAGCCCCGGCTTCAGGAGAACTCCGGTGCTCGGCTCTGGCCGAAAACCCGGTGGCACCTGCAGCCGGGCTGTGCGCTCAGCCAGTTAATGAGCCGCCACCCGCAGAGGCGAAAGGACGACGGCACCCGGGCACCGGCGTCGTTAGCTTGCGGCCGTTGGGGCGGGCGCATGTAGACTGGCTCACGGTGTGACGGGAAGTCTGGTCGTCAAAGTCCTTGATGACCCGACCCCGAAGGAGCCCCATGAGCGATCCTGCTTCCGGCAAGCCCAACAAGACGATTCTTGGTCGCGGCAGCTACCCCGAATACCTGCGCCTCAGCGACCTGCTGCGGAAGGAAACGGTTGGCGGCATCCTGCTGCTGATCGCCGCCGTGGCAGCGCTGGTCTGGGCCAACTCCCCCGCTGCCGGCAGCTACTTCGGCATCCGCGACTTTGAAATCGGCTACGAGCCCTGGCACCTGCAGCTGAGCATCGGCAAATGGGCCTCCGATGGCCTGCTGGCCATCTTCTTCTTCCTGACGGGACTGGAGCTCAAGCGCGAGTTCGTGGCCGGTGACCTCCGCTCCCCCAGCCGGGCGATTGTGCCCATCGCCGCGGCCTTCGGCGGCGTAGCGGTTCCGGCCCTGATCTATGTCATCGTCAATCTGGCTGCCGGCCCTGGGGCGCTGCGTGGCTGGGCAATTCCAACCGCCACAGACATCGCCTTCGCCGTCGCGGTACTGGCCGTGATCAGCTCCCACCTGCCCAGCGCCCTGCGCATCTTCATCCTGACCCTGGCCGTAGTCGATGACCTGATCGCCATCGCCATCATCGCGTTCTTCTACACCTCTGAAGTCCATGTGCCGTTCCTGCTCTGGATGCTGCTGCCGCTCGTCTGCTTCGCCTTCCTGACGCAGAAGTTCTCCAGGTTCTTCGCCCGGCACCATCTGGCCGCGTGGGTCATCCTCCTGCCGCTCGGCATCATCACCTGGGCCCTGATGCATTCGTCCGGCGTGCACGCCACCGTTGCCGGCGTGCTGCTCGGCTTCACGGTCCCGGTCCTGCGCCGTGTTAAGGATGGCGGACCCGATTCCGGCCCCGGGCTGGCCGAACAGCTCGAACACCGCTTCCGCCCGTTGTCCACCGGCTTCGCCGTGCCGGTCTTCGCCTTCTTCTCGGCCGGCGTCGCCCTCGGCGGCTGGGACGGTTTCACCTCGTCGATCACGGACTCCGTGGCCCTGGGCATTATCCTCGGCCTGTTCCTCGGCAAACCGATCGGCATCATGCTCACCACCTGGGTCCTCACCAAGGCGACGAAGGCCAACCTCGACCCGTCCTTGAAATGGATCGACGTCCTCGGTGTCGCCATCCTCGCCGGCGTGGGCTTCACAGTATCCCTGCTGGTCAACGACCTCAGCTTCGCCCTCGGTTCGGAGCACCACGACCACGCCAAGGTCGCAGTGCTTAGCGGATCGCTCATCTCCGCGCTCGTCGCGACGGTCATCCTGCGCGCGCGCAACCGGCACTACCGCCGGATAGAGGCGGAAGAACGAGTCGACGCCAACCAGGACGGCATCCCCGACGTCTACGAAGAGGACACCCGCGGCTAACCCATTCTCCGGGAATTCCAGCTTACGATCCTTGGCGGGGCAGGGGAGCATGACGTGAACCTCATGGCTGTGCACCTATACTGATGGGTGCCGGCGGGAAAGTCATACTCCGAGCTGGCTAATCGAGCTGCAGCTCTTGCGGGAACAATAATGCCGCTCACCGCTCCATCCACCAGACCGTCGAGAGCGATTTCACTGCCAGTGCCTCGGATGAATTGCGTACCGCACCGCCTGCCTGCCTCGCGTGCCAACGGAGGCCGGGGCCACCTGGCCCTTTTCCTGCTGGCGCTCTACCTGGTCACGGTGGCCTTCATCGTGCTCTGGCCCTCCCCCGTGGACCAGCAGGCTCATGGGACGATCGCGCGGATCCTGGCCCGGCTGCAGTTGCTGGGCGCGCCTAATTGGATCGACTACAACCTGGTGGAAGCCAGTGCGAACGTGTCGATGTTCGTGCCGATCGGCCTGCTGGCCGGGGTGCAGCTGCGCGAAGGGCTGCGCTGGCTAGCGCTGCCCGGCGCGTTTGCGGTCTCCTTCCTGATCGAGCTGTGCCAGGACACCTTCCTGCCCGGCCGGTTCGGCACCATGCAGGATGTGCTGGCCAACACGCATGGCGCGGCGATCGGGCTGGTCATTTTGTACGCGGTCCTGGAGTACCGGCGCGCACGGAAAACGGCGCCGTCGGGCATCCCGTAGAGATGAACGACGGCGCCGTGCCGGGTTAGCGGGGCGCGTTACCGCTGCTCGCTGTGGCCCTGATGATCCCAGTGGCCGTGGTTGCCGTTGTTGTGGCCCAGGCCTTTGCCCTTTTCATGCCCCTTACCCTTGCCCTTGTGTGGCTGGACCTCGGCGAATGTGGCCGTGGCATAGACGATGGCATCCGCCATCTCTCCCAGCAGCTTCTCGTCGATGTTGGACAGGTCGTCGCAGGCGGTGTGGTAGCACGGATCGTACGCCTCGCCGGCGGTGCCGCCGAAGATGGCCGCCTCGCCCTTGGTCTTGGTGCCTTCGGCGCCGGTGAAGAGTCCGCCGGCCGGGATGCCCGCTGCGATGAACGGAGCGTAGTCGGAGCGGCCGCTGTACTCCGTCTCAGCCGAGGCCAAGCCCTGCGAGGCAAAGTAGTCAGCGAAGACCTTCTCGATCTCGGCTGAACCTTCCGGCCCGGCCTGGCCGAACTCCGAACCGTCGCCGTCGTAGACGAACCGTACGCCATTGGGTGAGCCGACCATGTCGAAGTTCAGGTTGAGCGCATGCTGGGCAATTTCCGCCTCGCTCAGCTCGGAAACGTAGTATTCCGAACCGATCAGGCCGCTTTCCTCCGCTCCCCAGAAGGCGAACCGAACGCGGTTCTCCGGAGCAGCCTTGGTCTTGGCCAGCTGGATGGCGGTTTCGAGCACGGCGGCGGTGCCGGACCCGTTGTCGTTGATGCCGGCTCCTTCGGCCACGCTGTCGAAGTGCGCGCCGACGACGACGGTTTCGTCTGCATTGCCCTTGGTATCCGCGAGGATGTTGAACGTAGTCGAGTCGAGGACCTCGCCGTCCACCTTGATCCGCACCGTGGTGTCCGGGTCGGCGGCCAGTTCAACGCCGAGGGCATAATCGCCGCCGACGGCCGGGATGGAGGGCTCTGTGACCTCGCCGAGGGTTCCGTTGAGCACATCTGTCCGGCCCTCGCCGTTGCCCTGGTTGAAGATGATCACACCGGCGGCTTTGGCGGCGGCAGCTGCCTGTGCCTTCTCGCCGAAGGTGCAGGTGCCGCGCTGGATAAGTGCGATGTTGCCGGCCGGGAAACCCTCGAAATCCGCTGCTTCGCAGCCACTGGTGGAGGCGGCGGGGTCCGTGAAGTTTACGTCCACGGCCGTCACCGCAGCCGTTACGTCTCCTGCACCGGAGTATTCCATGGTGCGGAAGCGGGTGCCGATTTCGTAGGTAGTCTCAACGGGCGCGACCTGCTGCAGTTCGGCCGGGCTGTGCTCGATGAACTGCTGGTAGTCGAAGTACTGGCGCTGCGGGTCGTAGCCCGCATCGCGCAATTGCTCCTCGACGTACTCAGCCGCGGCCTCGTAGCCAGGGTTGCCCGACGCGCGGTTCCCTCCATTCGCCTCGGCGATCTCCTGCAGTTCCTCCAGGTGCCCGACGACGTTGTCGGTCTTCACGGCCTTCCGCAGCTTTTCCGTAATGTCCGGCGCTGCCTGAGCGGTACCGCCCAGTCCCAGGGCAAGCAGGACGACGGCGGACACAGCGACCGCGCGAGTGGTGCGTTGATGCTTCATGAGATGCGATTCCCTTTTGTCTCCATTCGCCGGTTCCCTCGGTCCCAACTCCGGCTAGTGGCCCAGAGACTAATGCCGTCCAAGAAAAATCGGAAGGCCTTGTTTCAGAATCACAGCATCTTGGCCGCGCTGCGCCCGCATCGCCGTGCCGCTATTGACAGGCGAGGAGATCCCGCCGTGAAATTTGGAGTTTAAGCCTTAGCGCATCAGCTCAACCTGCGGAAGGGCGCGCCGCGCGACCGTAAGCGTGCCCAGAAACCGGCGGCGAACCTAGCCAGGTCCACAGCGAGTGCCACGGCCTCGCTTGGCCTTGGTATTCGGGCACTACAGACTGCTGACATTTGGATCCCCATCCCCCAACTCGTCCATCCCCGCGCTCCCAGCGCAGGTTATTGGGCCTAAAAGCGCCCTAACGCAAAATGTCAATGCGTAAAACGCCCCGACCTGGGTTTTGGGTGGAACTGCTCAGTGAGACATCTACAGAAGCGGCGTAAACGAGGCATGGCTTTAATCTTCCCTTCACGATTGCGGGATACTGTCAATAGCGGATGCCGGTGGTTCGCCGGCCACAACGACCAGTCTCATTGAAGGATCAGTATGCGAATTTCCGTTATCGGCTGCGGTTATCTCGGTGCCGTGCATGCAGCTTCCATGGCCAAGCTGGGCCATGAGGTCATCGGTATCGACGTCGACGAGCGCAAGATCAGCGAGCTGCAGGCCGGCCGCGCGCCGTTCTTCGAGCCCGGCCTGCCGGAACTGCTGACCGAGGTCCAGGAAACCGGGCGGCTGTCCTTCTCCACCAACATGGCCGACGCCGAAGGCGCCCGCGTGCACTTCGTCTGCGTCGGCACCCCGCAGCGCAAAGGCGAGAACGCAGCCGACCTGACCTACGTCGACGCCGCCTTCAACGAGCTCTTCCCCTACCTGAACGAGGGCGATATCGCCGTCGGCAAGTCCACCGTCCCGGTCGGCACCGCCGCCCGCCTCGCCGATCTGGCCGCGGACAAGGCCCCCGGCGCCGTGCTGGCCTGGAACCCCGAATTCCTGCGCGAAGGCCACGCCGTCAAAGACACCCTGACCCCGGACCGCTTCGTCTACGGCATCCCCGCCGGGCCCGCCGGCGAAGCCGCCACCGCCGCCCTCGACGAGGTCTACGCCACCCCGCTGGCCGATGGTACCCCCCGTCTGGTCGTCGACTACGCCACCGCCGAACTGGTCAAGACCGCCGCGAACTCCTTCCTGGCCACCAAGATCTCGTTCATCAACGCCATGGCCGAAGTCTGCGAAGCCACCGGCGCCGACGTGACGGCCCTGGCCGACGCAATCGGCATGGACGAGCGGATCGGCCGCAAGTTCCTCAACGCCGGCGTCGGCTTCGGCGGCGGCTGCCTGCCCAAGGACATCCGCGCCTTCATGGCCCGCGCCGGCGAACTCGGCGCCGACCAGGCCCTGACCTTCCTGCGCGAAGTCGACGCGATCAACATGCGCCGGCGCACCCGCGTCGTCGAACTCACCCGCGAACTGTGCAGCGGCTCCCTCATCGGCAAGCGCATCACCGTCCTCGGTGCCGCGTTCAAGCCCGAATCCGACGACGTGCGCGACTCCCCCGCGCTCTCCGTCGCCGCCCAGCTCCAGCTCCAGGGCGCCACCGTCACCGTCACCGACCCCGAGGCCCTGGCCAACGCCAAGGTCCGCTTCCCCGAGCTGGCCTACGAGCCGGAGACCAAGACCGCCCTGGCCCGCGCGCACGCCCTCGTGCTGCTGACCGAGTGGAAGGAGTACCGCGAACTGGACCCGGCCGCCGTCGGAAACCTCGTCGACGACAAGAACATCCTCGACGGCCGCAACGTGCTCAATCCCACCGCCTGGCGCGACGCCGGCTGGCACTACAAAGGCATCGGCCGCCAGTAGCCCCTTCAGGGAAGCGGGGTCTCGCCGAGGACCCGCAGCCGCTCGTTGTAATCGTCCGGTGTGATGTGGCCGTGCGCCAGCCGTTCATCCAGAATCTGGCGCGCCCGGCTCCGTGGCGGCGGGCCGAGCGGCTGCGCGCCTGCGGCTGACGTTTGGGCGCCTTCGTTCCGCGTGAAGGAGATCAGCGCCCGGACCACGAGCACGGCCAGCAGCACCACGACCAGCAACAGCACCAGGCCGAAGATCCACGCGAAGCCCAAGAAGAGCCAGTTCCCGTCCATCATTGCCACCCATCCCCTTTGATGATGCCGCAACGGGACCCGCGGGGGTCCCTTTGGTGCCAAGGATACGCTTGGGCTGCGCCGGGAGACAGGGCCGGTGGCTGTTGAGTGGCGTGCTTCCGGAAGACAGTCAGGGCCCCGGCCTGGACAGAGACATTGTTCCCTCCGGGCCGGGGCCCTAGGTGCTTTCGGCTACGGGTTGATGATGTTGCCCGCGTAGTCCGTGTTGTAGCCGCGGACCGGCTGGTGCGGAATCTGCTCCCAGGATTCGGGATTCATCTGCTCAACTTTGCCGCTGGCCATGCCGAGCAGCAGAGAGGTCATGGCCAGTTCGTTCTGCCGGATGCTCTTGCCCCTGGCCTTCTGCCCGAGGCTGCCGTCCGAGGTGTTGCCCGAGGCCTCGAAGAAACACCACCGGGTTGCTGTAGCCCTCCGGATTGTGTGATGCGGTAAGTGGCTGCCGCCGGGTGATTATGCGGTTCACCCAGCGGTGAACCGAACCTATGCGAACTTCCGATTGGTGTCTATCAACCACTGCCAGTTCCGGACGTTTTGGTGCGGATCTGCCCGCTTGCCGCCCAAAAATCCGCCGGCCGGCGCCCAGGTCCGGCAGCGGCATCCAAGTTTTTCCCAACGCGTGGCTCCAAAGATGAATCCAGGCGCGGAACCGGAGTGCCGGCGGCACTTCATTGACACGTCAGGACAAGCAGAGCAAGGTAGGGACCACCAGATTTGAAGAAATCGAGTGGGGGCACGCGGGGCTGGCGCTCCGCTTCATGGGAGAACAGCATGAGCTTCAGATCCTGGTCAGGAAAAGCCGGTCCAGCGGGCCAGTCGGCGCCAGCGGGCCGGCTCGGCAGTTGCTGGCTGCACCGCGGCACTGCAGCCGGTGCTGCGCTGGGACTGGCCGCCGGTATCAGCCTGCTGCCGTCCTTCCCGGCCGTCGCCGCTCCGGATCCGGACGCCGTCGAATTCGAACCAGGAACCTCCGGCCTCAAGGACCCGTACTTCCCGAAGGCCGGCAACGGCGGCTATGACGTCAAGCATTACCAGCTGGACCTGGATTACCATCCGCCAATGGACAAGCTGGCCGGCACGGCCACGATCACGGCCCGCGCGAAGCAGGATCTCGAGACCTTCAATCTTGACCTGGACGGGCTCAGCGTCGAGTCCGTCCAGGTCAATCGGCTCACGGCCGCCTGGTACGTCCTGGAAGAGGGCGAGCTGACTGTCACCGCTCCCCAGGGAATCCTGCGCGGCAAGGAATTCACCGTCGTCGTCAAGTATGAAGGGGTCCCCAAGACGATTACCGAACCGGGCACGGCCGGGTTCATCCATACCGAGGACGGGGCCGTGGTCACCGGCCATCCGCTCAGCGCGCCGACCTGGTTCCCTTCCAACAACCACCCGAGCGACCGGGCCTCGTTCAGCTACAACATCTCCGTGCCGGAAGGCTGGGAAGCGCTGGCCAACGGGGCATTGAAGGGCAAGTCCAGCAAGGCCGGCAGGACCACCTGGTCGTGGGAGTCCAAGGAGCAGTTGCCGCCGTACCTGGCGTCCATCAACATCGGCGAATTCGACATCGAGCACTATGCCAAGGGCGGCACGGACTACTGGAACGCGCTGGATCCGGCGCTCAAGGACGTGGTCACGCCGCGCAACGGCAATGGCCTGGCCTGGTCGCACACCTCGGATGCCTCTTACAAGCGCCTGGCCCGGACCGTCAGCGTGCCCGGCGACGGGGCGGAGCTTTCCTTCTGGCTGCACCGGGACACGGAGCCGGGCTGGGACTTCGCCTTCGTCGAGGCGCGCACCGCCGGCAGCGACGACTGGACCACGCTCAAGGACACCACCGGCCACGCCACGGCCGACACAGGACAGTCCTGCCCGGCCTGGCATGAGGTGCATCCTTTCCTGAAGCGCTACCAAACGGACGACGGCGAGGGCGGCTGCCAGCCGGAAGGCACCTCGGGCCAGTGGTGGGCAGCGAGCGGGGCCAGCGACGGCTGGGAAAAGTGGGAGTTCGACCTTGAGGCCTACAAGGGCAAAGACGTCGAACTGTCCATCACCTACGCCAGCGACATCACCGGCCAGCACGACGGCGTGCTGATCGAGGACATCATCATGTCGACCGACGAGGGCTCCACGTCGTTCGAGAACGACCGCAACCGGGACCGGCTGGAGGGCTGGACGGTGGCGGGGGCGCCGGAGGGCAGCCCGGCCAACACCAATGACTGGGAAGCCGGTGTTTCCACCCCGACCTCAATTGGCGCCAGGGCGCAGAAGGGGCTCGACCGGCAGCCCGAGATCCTGTCCTTCCTCTCCAAGCGGTTCGGCGACTACCCGTACGGATCGGCCGGCGGCGTAGTGACCGAGCAGGACGGACTGGGCTTTGCGCTGGAGAGCCAAAGCCGGCCAATCTACGCAAAGGACTGGTTCTACGATCCCGCCAGCGCGGATTCGTACATGGTGCACGAGCTGGCGCACCAGTGGTTCGGCGCCGACCTGTCCGTGGCCAGCTGGAAGGATGCCTGGCTGACGGACGGCTTCGCCACCTACGCCCAGTGGCTGTGGAACGAGGAGCAGGACCTCGGAACCGCGCAGGAGACGTTCGACTTCTACGCCGGCATCGATTCCGGCGAGCAGTTCTGGAAGCTGCGGCTGACGGATCCCAAGGCGGACCACCTCTTCGACCCGGCGCTGCAGGCCCGGGGCGCCATGGTGCTGCATGCACTGCGTGAAGAGCTCGGCGACAAGCAGTTCTTCGGCCTGCTGCGCAGCTGGGCGGAGGAGCATTCCGGCAGGGCAGTGGACACCCGGGACTTCACCGAATTCGCTGAGGCGTACTCGGGCCAGGACCTGCGGGAGCTGTTCGAGCTGTGGCTCTTCACGCCGGGCAAGCCGGGAACCCTGAAGGCATCCTGAGAATCGCCCGCGCCGGCCGTGTCCGTCGCTCCGGCGGAGGCGGCGCGGGCCTAGAGTAGCTGTACGTTTCCTGGGGAGGAAAAATGCAACGTGGACAAGAACCGGGCATCAGCAGCTTCCTGACCGTCTTGGACGTCGCAGAACGGCTGAATGTTTCCAAGATGACCGTGTACCGGCTGGTGCATTCCGGAAAGCTGCCGGCAGTGCACATCAGCCACTCATTCCGGATCAGCGAAGATGCCGTCTCGGACTATTTGGCCGGCGCGGCCGTGGAGGCCGATCCGGGCATGTGACCGGCGAGGTCTTCACGCGCTTTTTCCGCAGTACGACGGCGCGGCGGAGCAGCATTCCGGGGGTCGGGCTGGGGCTCGCGCTGTCGAAGGACATCGTCGAGCGGCATGGCGGCACGATCGGCTGCCGCAGCGCGCTCGGCGAAGGCAGCACCTTCACTTTCACTTTGCCGCTGCCGGGTCACGGGCCGGCCGGCGGTAACCAGTAGGATGGTTGCTGGCCCGAATTGAACCGATCCCCGGGAGTCCTTTCCATGGCACTGTCTGCCTCCACCACCCTGTCCCACCCCGTCGCCGAGGTCACCGAGACGTTCATCAGCGAAGACTTCCTGCGGCACATCAGCGAAATGGTCGGCGGCAGCCTGGTGTCCGTGGACCGGGACGGCGCCGTGGACGGTGCCTTCACCCTGAAGGTCGTGCGGAACATTCCGACCACCCGGCTGCCCGACATTGCTCGCAAGATGCTCGGCGAGTTCCTCTCCGTCACGCAGACCGAGCAGTGGCAGGCCCCCGAGGCGGACGGCTCCCGCACGGTGAACATCGACGTCAAGATCGCCGGCGCTCCGGTGGATGTCGACGCGGTGCAGAAGCTGGTGGCCGTCGGCGGCAGCACCCGCGTGGACCTGGAGGGCGAGGTTTCCTCCGGCATTCCGTTCCTGGGCGGCAAGGTGGCCTCCGCGGCCGAGCCGATGCTGGGCAAGGCGCTGAAGATCCAGGCGACGCAGGCCGAGGCCTGGATCGCCGGCCGCGCCTAAGGGTTCCGCCATGACGATGCCGGCCGCACTGGCCTGGATCCTGGTCTTCGCCGGAGTCTGGTCGCTGGTGGCGTGGGCGCCCATCCTGCTGGCCGCGTGGAAGGATCCGCGGGCCAGGGACGAGAACGGGGCGCTGACGCGCTACTTCACCAACCGCTTCATGCTGGTGTCCACCTCGATGATCCTGGGCCTGGCCACAGCGGTCATCGGGGTGCGCGGACTGGCCGGCTGATCAGGGACGCCGGAGCCGCGGTCTTCGCCGGGTCAGCAGCAGCGCCGGGATGACCAGGATCCACACGTACATCGCCGCGTCCGCGCTGATGAAGGCCACCGGGATGCTCAGCAGGAACACCACCGGCACCGGCAGCATCGCCCACAGCAGGTAGCGGTACATCGGCTCGTCCACCACGGGCTCGATCAGCTTCGCCCGCCACGCATGCCACCAGATCAGGTTCAGCACCAGGAACACGGCGGCGATGACCAGGGCGTAGAGCACCGCCGGCCAGGGCGAGATCTCGCCGCCGTAGTTGCTCAGGAAGCTCGTGGGCATCGGCAGCACGGCGATGAAGAACAGCAGCAGCAGGTTCAGCGCCTGCAGCGGGGCGTCGTACCGGTGGATCACGGTGAACTTCCGGTGGTGGCTCAGCCAGGCGATGCCCAGCACCGTGAAGCTGATCGCGTACGCGATGAATTCAGGCACCGCTGCCGCAAGGGCCGCGCCCAGGTGCTCCTGGTCCAGCCCTTCCGGAATGATCAGCTCCAGCACCAGCAGCGTCATCGCGATCGCGAACACGGCGTCGCTGAAGAAAACGGTCCGCTCCACCGAATCCCCCGAGGAGAACGGCTGCCGGTGGGGCCGCGCAGCTCCTCCCGCGGGAGAACCCTCCGGATGCGAAGGCTCCGGAGGGTTCCCGCTGCGGCGAGGTCCGCCGTCGTCCCCTGCCATGCTGTCCAGCGCGCCGGCCTAGAACACGGAACCGCGGATCAGGTAGCCGTAGAAGCGCGAGCCGTCCGAATCCGATGCATCGCCCGTGAAGCCGTGCGCCGGATTGGCCTCGTTGTACTCCGACGTGGCGGCCAGGAAGCTCGCCATGATGTCCTTCGCGGCGCCGCTGCAGGTTCCGCTGCTGACGCAGAGCGCCACCGTACCGGCCACCGCCGGGCTGGCGAAGCTGGTGCCGTGGTTGTTGCCGTAGCCGCCTGGCACGGTGGACTGGACGCAGACGCCGGGTCCGGCCACGGTGTGGTCTTCGTCGCCGGAACCGGCGTAATTGGAGAACGACGCCGGTCCGTCGTCCTGGGCGTACCGGGTCAGGTCTTCGCCGTCGCACAGTGAGGAGCCCGCGCCGCCGGGGCGCCCGTCGAAGTCGCCGATGGCGGTGGCCGTGAGGACCTCGTCATAGGCCGCCGGAATCGTGGTGGCGAAGTCCGCGCCGCTGTTGCCCGCTGCCACCGCATAGGTCACGCCCGCCTCGACCGAGCGGCAGATGGCCGCGTGCATCGGGTCGCCGGTGCTGCCGCAGTCGCCGTCGTCCGCGCCCGGTCCGCCGATGCTCACGTTGGCGACCGCGATGTCGTTGGCCGGATCGTTGTCGGTGCGGGTTTCGGTCACCCAGTCGAAGGCGCAGAGCAGGGCTGCTTCGGAGATCGCGCCGGCGTTGTCCATCACGCGGACCGACCACAGCGGGGCTCCGGGCGCCATGCCCACCAGGCCGGTATCGTTGTCCCGCGCGGCGGCGACGCCGGCTACCGCGGTGCCGTGGCCGTAAACGTCGATCACCGGCGACTCGTTCCGGGCGCTGCCGCTGCTGCAGTCCACACCGCCCTGCACGTTCAGGTCCGGATGGCTGCCGTCGATGCCGGTGTCGATCACGGCGATATTCACATCGACGGAGCCGCTGCCGTCGCCGGCCCGGGTGCTGGATTCATCCGCCCCGGTCCGGGTGACGCTGCGCGGCACGGACTGCGCCGCGAGCGAGAACGTCCGGTTCGGCGCCACGTAGGCCACATCCGGGTCGGCCGCCAGGTCTCCTGCCGCGGCCGCGGTCATCTCCGCGGAGTAGGCCGGAACGGCGTGGCTGTAGGTTCCCGTTTCGGTCAGCGCATACTGCCGGTCGTGTTCGCCCGCAGCGGTTTCAGCGTCGACATGGTCCTTCAGGACCACGATGTATTCATCCACCGGCTGGGCCGCCGAGGCGGGGGCCAGCGCCCAGCCTCCGGCAGCGATTCCCAGCGCGGCTCCCATGGCCAGAAGCCGGCCGGCCCCCGAGCGCTCAATCCCCATGATGTCCTCCAAGCACGCCACTATTGGTCCCCCCGGTTGCTTTGTCCGGCACACCCGCCCCCAAGCGCGCGTCAAAAACAGTATGGCCCTGCCCACAGCCTCCGTCTAGGGGCAATCGAAACCATTTCGTTATCTTTCGCGGCCGCTACTGCGTGTGCTCGATATGCGTGATCAGCACCGCGCAGTGCGCATGCGCGGCGACCGAGGAGCTGACCGAACCGAGCAGCAGCCCGGCGAAGCCGCCGTGTCCGCGGCAGCCCACGACCAGCAGCTCCGCCCGCTTGCTCGCCTCGATCAGCAGGTGCGCTGCCTGGCCCTGGCGCACCGTCCGCTGCAGGCCGGGCGGCGGCTCCGCGCCGAACACATCCCGCACGCTGGCGTCCTGCAGCTGCCGGGCGTCCTCGGCCGGATCCCATTGGACAGCGGACATCGGCTCGACCATCAGCGGATACTGCCACGCCGTGAGCACCTCGACGTCGCAGCCCAGCAGGCCGGCAAAGCGCCGTGCCTCGCGCAGCGCATGGTGCGAGTGCGGGGATCCGTCCACGCCCACCAGCACCACCGGGCGGCGTGCAACGTCGTCGTTATTCATGGCTCCTCCTTGCGCCGCTGTTCCGCCTCGGCGATCCGCGGCACGGTCTTCACGAAGGTGTCCGGGTTCAGCGAGATGGTGTCGATGCCTTCATCGACCAGGAAGGCGGCGAAATCCGCGTGGTTGCTCGGCCCTTGGCCGCAGATGCCGATCTTGATCCCGGCGGCGTGCGCGGCGCGGATCACCTGGCTGATCATCCGCTTGACCGCCTCGTCGCGCTCGTCGAACAGCGGCGCCAGCAGTTCGGAATCCCGGTCCACGCCAAGCACCAGCTGGGTCAGGTCGTTCGAGCCGATCGAAAAGCCGTCGAAGCGCGCGGCGAACTCCTCGGCCAGGATGACGTTGGAGGGGATCTCGCACATCATGTAGACCTCCAGCCCGTTCTCGCCGCGGACCAGGCCGTTCGCCGCCATCACCTGAAGCACCTTGTCCGCCTCCGCCGGGGTGCGGCAGAAGGGGATCATAACGACGACGTTCCCGAAGCCGAGCTGTTCGCGCACCTTTCCCAGCGCGCGGCATTCGAGCGCGAAGCCCTCCCGGTAGCGTTCGGCGTAGTAGCGCGAGGCCCCGCGGAAGCCGAGCATCGGGTTCTCCTCCGCCGGCTCGAACGCGGCGCCGCCGAGCAGGTGGGCGTATTCGTTGGTCTTGAAGTCGCTCAGCCGCACGATCACCGGGCGCGGGAAGTACGGGGCGGCGAGCTTGCCCAGTCCGGTGGCCAGTGCCTGCACGAAGTACTCCCCCGGATCCTCGAACCCCGCGGTCAGCTCCCGGATCCGCTCGGTATCCGCCGGATCCGCCACCCGGTCCGGGTGCACCAGCGCCATCGGGTGGATGCGGATCACGTCGTTGATGATGAACTCCATCCGGGCCAGCCCCACTCCGGCCGCCGGCAGCCGCCACCATTGGAATGCCGCGGCCGGACTGGCCACGTTGACCATCACGCCGGTGCGGGTCTGCGGCAGTTCGGCCAGATTGATCTCCTCGGTCTCGTACTCCAGCACGCCGTCGTATACGTGCCCCTCGTCGCCCTCGGCGCAGGAGAGCGTGATCTGTCCGCCGTCGGCGATCGCTTCGGTGGCGTTGCCGGTACCGACGACGGCGGGGACCCCGAGTTCGCGGCTCACGATCGCCGCGTGGCTGGTGGTGCCGCCGTGTTCGGTGACGATGCCGGCGGCCCGCTGCATCACCGGAACCCAGTCCGGGTCCGTCATCTCGGTCACCAGCACCGCACCGTCCCGGAAGCGGTCGATCTCCGCGGCACTGCGGATCACACAGGCCTCACCGACGGCGATGGAATCCCCGATGGCGGCACCGGTGGCCAGCAGCGGACCCTCGCCCAGCAGCCGGTGCACGCTGAAGCGGCTGCCACTGCGCCCGGCCTGCACCGTCTCCGGGCGGGCCTGCACCACGAACAGCCCGCCGGTGGTCCCGTCTTTGGCCCACTCCATGTCCATCGGCGTGCCGTAATGCTGCTCAATGGCGACGGCCCAGCGCGCGAGCTGCATGATTTCGCCGTCGTCAAGGACCAGAGCCCGGCGCTCCCGCTCCGTGGTGTCGACCAGCCGCGTGCGGACGCTGCCCCCGTGCCCGTAGACCAGCTTGCGCTCCTTCTCGCCCCGGGTGCGCTCGATAATCGGCGTGCAGCCGTCGCGGCCCAGCAGCGGCTTGTAGACCAGGTACTTGTCCGGATTGACCGTCCCCTGCACCACCGTCTCGCCCAGTCCCCACGCGGCGCTGATCACCACCGCATCCGGGAACCCGGTCTCCGTATCCAGCGTGAACATCACCCCGGAGGCGCCGACGTCCGACCGGACCATCCGCTGCACCCCGATGGACAAGGCCACCTGCAGGTCGTCGAACCCCTTGATCGCCCGGTAGCTGATCGCCCGGTCCGTGAAGAGCGAGGCGAAACAGCGCCGGCACGCTGCCAGCAGGGCCCGGTCCCCGGCGATGTTAAGGAAAGTCTCCTGCTGCCCGGCGAAGCTCGCATCCGGCAGGTCCTCCGCCGTCGCACTGCTGCGCACCGCCACCGGCGCCGCATGCGTGTTGGACCGCTCCGACAACTGCCGGTAGGCCTGCACAATCGCCGCGGACAGCTCCGGCGGAAACTGCGCCGCCAGGAACAGCTCCCGCACCGCGTGCCCCGCCTCGGCCAGGCCCACCTCGCCCGACCGGTAGCGCTCCAGCCAGCCTCGCAGCCCCGGCTCCATCCCGTTCGCCCGGACGAACTCCCAGTAGCCCTCCGCCGTCACCGCGAAGCCCTCCGGCACCTGCACCCCTGCTTCAGCCAGAGACCGCACCAGCTCGCCCAGCGAGGCGTTCTTGCCTCCCACCCGCGGCACGTCGCCCATGCCGGTCTCCTCGAACCATACGACGTACCCCGGCTCCATCATTCCCCCCTCCGCCGCCGCTGCTCACGGCCTGGTCAGGCGCAGCGAATCGCGCAGCTCCACACAGGCCTGCTCGCAGCGTGTGCAGGCCTCCTGGCTCAAGCGGCAGTGCGGGAAGCCCACATGCGGCTCGCACTGTTCCCGGCAGTGCCGGCAGGCCGTGATGCACGCTTCGAGCAGCGCACCCATGAGCGCCTTGCCGCTGTCCGTCCCGGGCGATCCCAGCCGCGGCAGGATCGACGCGGCCGCCAGGCACAGATCCGCGCAGTTCTCCTGCGCCCGCTGGCAGGTGCGGATGTTCTGCGCGCCCTGCTCATCCAGCCATGCGTCCGCGCCCGACCGGCAGGCCTGGGCACAGTCGAAGCAGGCTTCGATGCAGACCCCGCGGGCCAGGCGATGTTCGGGAGCGGTTTCCGGCGCCGTTGGATGTACGGCCAGCACATGCTGCGTACTGCTCATCAGGACTCCCGCCGCCAAGCACGTGCCGCGGGTGCAACCGCCCCAGCGCGCGCCGCGGCTTGATGCTGACAGGGTACGCCCGTTCCGCACCCGCCGCACCTGCCATGTGGGTGTAATTTAGGGTCCAGCGTCCCGCAGCTCTGGCATCTGGCCGCGGTTGCAGGAGTACGACGGCGGTGCTTGGCTTCGGTTCCGATATCCTGCAGTAGCCAGCGAGGCAGACACCTGGCCTGCAAAGCAGGCAGGAGGGCAGCAATTCGGTGGACAGCGCCAAAGCACACGGGTCCGGACTGGAACGGCGGCTCCGAAAGACGGTCCTCTGGGTTGCAGGCCTCAATTTGGCCTACTTCTTCGTGGAGATCAGTGTCGCGGTCGCCATCGGGTCCGTTTCCCTCTTCGCCGACAGCGTCGATTTCCTCGAAGACACCGCCATTAACCTGCTGATCTTCGCCGCCCTCGGCTGGTCGCTCCACCGGCGGGCCGCCGCCGGCAAAGTGATGGCCCTGGTCATCCTGCTGCCCGCCCTGGCTGCAGCCTGGCAGGCATTCGTCAAAGCCGGAGCGCCCGAACCACCGGACCCCCTATCCCTCGTATTGACTGCCGGCGGTGCAGTGGTGGTCAATTTCGTTTGCTCGCTCATCCTGTCCAGGTTCCGCAGCCACGGCAGTTCCCTAGCCACGGCTGCCTTCCTCTCCGCCCGCAACGACGTCCTGGTTAACCTGGCCATCATTGCCATGGGGCTGCTCACGGTCTGGCTCGATTCGGGCTGGCCCGACATCATCCTCGGCCTCATCATCATCGTCCTCAACGCCGGAGCCGCCAAGGAGGTCTGGGAAACGGCGGAAGAGGAAAGGCTTGCCGCCAAAGCACTGGCCGGTGAAGAAATCGACTAGCCTTCCCACCCGTCGCCACAAAGGACAACGTGGCACGAATCTCACCGGCGTGCCGGACCGCACCACCCAATCAATCACTTGCCTCGCCCGTAGGATAGCCGAAGGACCGGAGCTTCCCTTTCGTGGGACTACCGCCCTGACTATCCCCCCGCTTAATCCGGCCGCTGACGGCCGGCTGGAAGTTGAGTTGATGAACACCCCTGGCAATACCGAGCCGTACCCGCGTCGCCGTGACATTCGCACCGGCGCAGCCGATCCCGTCCCTCCGACAGGAATGATCCCGGTGGTACCGCTCGTGAAAAAGCCGTCCGGCGAACCCATGCCCACGCGCAAGGAACTTCGCACCGGGATGATCCAAACCGTTCCAGCCAAGAAGGCAGAACCTGCCGGTAGCACGCCAACCGCCGAGCCGTCCGCCAAGTCAATCGGGAACAGCACGGCCAAGAACGACCCCAAGCCGTCCCACCGGCGACCGTGGTTCGCCGCCGCGGCAGCCGCCGCCGTCGCCTGCGCCATCCTGAGCTGGTTCCTGCTCGCTGGCTGAACCGCAGCGATAACTCCCACTGTGCTCCCACGCGTCCGCCTGCGCCATGTCACTTGAAGCGAATGTGTAAAGGGTCTGCAGCAGTAGCAACTTCCGTGTCCGCGCTGTTCAGGGTTGCGGCCCCATCTTCAGGCCCGCTGCAACAGCCGCCGCCGGGTGACGGTTTTCGTCTCTGCCTCCACAGCTCACCGGCTGTTTAGGTTGTCCACATTCCGCTTAAACGATGGTGAGTCAGGTCACGCGCCCTCCTAGGCTGGAACACATGTTCGATACCATGGGACCGCTCGCGGAAGAACCGCCGCCGGACGAACCGGCACCTCCCGGCGGGCCGCCGCCGGATGAACCGCCCCCTCCAGAGGGCCCGCCGTCGCCCGAATCCGAATCCGGGGCCGGTGCCCTGCCCTTGCCTGCCGCGGCCGGCGGGATGCCGGACGCGCAGCAGATCGAGTCCTGGCTGGCCCTGCTCCGGGACGCGGCCAAGACCGGCGACGCCCTGGACGACGCGGCGCGGATCGACCGGATCCGCGCGCTGGAGAACCTCAAATCCTCCGCCTGCGCGCTGCAGGCCGCCGATGCCGTGGCGCTGGACCGCTCCCGCCGCGAAGCCGACGCCGCCGCCGGCATCAAACCCGAGAAGCAGGGCCAGGGCGTCGGCCGGCAGGTCGCCCTGGCCCGGCGCGAATCCCCCACCGCGCCGGCCGGCTGCTGGGCATGTCTCGGACCCTGGTCAACGAAATGCCCCACACCTTCGCCGCACTCCAAACCGGTGAACTCAACGAATGGCGCGCCACCATCCTGGTGAAGGAAACCGCCTGCCTCAGCCTCGAGGACCGCGCCGCCGTCGACGCCAGCGTCGCCGGCGACCCCGCAGCCCTCGAAGGCGTCGGCACCAAGGAACTCACCGCCCGCGCCCAGCAGGCCGCCTACGCCCTGGACCCGCACGCCCAGGTCAAACGC
>NZ_ANPE02000158.1 GCF_000328305.2 Arthrobacter crystallopoietes BAB-32
GTGCCGCCGGCGCTGCCGCCTGCTGCTGCACTCCGGCGGCGGCCTGCCGTTCGGACTCCTCGATGAGCGCCTCCAGCTGCCGCTCGCGCTCGGCCTCCTCCAGGGCGGCGATCCGGCGGTTCTCCTCCTTGACGCTGGTGCCGCGCAGGTCGGCCAGATGCGCCAGCAGGTCCCGGCGCTGTTCCTCCTGCCGGGCGATGAGCGACTCCTGGGCTTCGCTGGCGGCCTTGGCTTCGGCCTCGGCGGCGCTGGCGGCGACGCTGGCATCGGCGGCGGCTTCCTCCGCCTGGGAAACGTAGAGCTCCCACTCGGCCCACAGCGCTGCGGCCTGGGCCGCCGAATCCAGCGTCTGGGACCGGTTGGCCGCGAGGGCATCCAAGGTCGACGCCCGGTACAGCACATCGCCGGCCGTGCTGCTGTCCAGCAGCGAGGTCACAACCGGATTGACGCCGCCGTTGCGGTAGAGCTCGCCGGCGAGCTGGCCGACCTGGCCCTTGACGGACTCGAAGTATTCCTTCGCCTGCGCCGCCTTCCCGCGGGCATCGTCCAGCTCGGCCTGCCGCTCCTGCTGCTCGAGCAGGGCCACGCTGTAAGTGTTCTGCAGCTCGGTCGCCTCGTAGCGCGCCGTCTCCAGATCCGCCGTTGCGGTCCGCAGCTGCTCCTCGATCCGGTCCACCAGCTCCTGCGCCGCTTCGGCATCGCCCTTGGCCGCCTCGATCTCGCGGTCCGTCGGAGCCGACGGGCTCAGCGGAAGGGAGAGGCCGCGGGCCGAGACCACGGGCAGCCCGTCCGCCGGGGCGGCCACCGCGGCAGGGAGCGGAACAAAGCCAAGGACAACGACGGCGGAAGCCACCAAGGCAGCGGTGCGCACCGTCGTCGTACGTCCCGAAGCGGAACGGGGCATGCGGGAAGACAGCCTCATAAATACGAGTCCTTACATCAGCGCGGAATGCACGCGCTCCCCCCAAAGGAACGGCCGGCCATGGGGGCCGGTCCGGTTTGCCGCGCCTTCCGAAGGCAGCGCCGGCAGGCCGGATTGCATCCTCAACGCTCTTGAGAATATGCATCAGGATTCACAATGGCAACATTTGTCTCTTATGCATCATAAATAACAACAGTGTCGTTTAGTCGCAGTTGATCCGGCGTGTTGGGCAGGCAAGGGTGCAGGAGGGCAGGAAAGGGCAACCCGAAGCGCCGGCACCCGCTCCGGCGGACATGGGTCAGTCGTGCTGCGGCAGCTCGTGCCTGGCGTGCGTCACCGGCTCCACCTGGAAGGTGCAGTGCTCGGTGTCGAAGTGGCTGCCCAGGCAGGCAGACAGCCGGTCCAGGATGCGGTCGAGCCCTTCGGCGTGCAGCGTGTGGTCCTCCACGACCACGTGCGCCGAGAAGACCGGCACGCCCGAGGTGATGGTCCAGATGTGGATGTCGTGGACGTCGACCACGCCGTCGACCGACATGATGTGTTCGCGGACCTGCGCCACGTCCACATTCTTGGGCGTCGCCTCCAGCAGCACGTTGAGCACATCGCGCAGCAGGCTCCAGGCGCGCGGCAGGATCAGGACGGCAATCAGCACGGAGGCAATTGTGTCCGCCTGCGTGTAGCCGGTCACGGCGATCACGGTGCCCGCCGCAATCACCGCGATTGAACCGAGCAGGTCGCCGAGCACCTCCAGGTAGGCGCCGCGGACATTCAGGCTCTCCTTGTGCCCGCCGTGGAGGATCAGCAGGCAGGCCAGGTTGGCCACCGCGCCAAGCACCGCGGCCAGCAGCATCGTGCCGGTCTGGATGTCGGGATCCTGCCCCAGCCGCCGGATCGCCTCGGTGAAAATAACGACGGCGATCCCCACCAGCACCACCGCGTTCAGCAGCGCGGCCAGCACCTCGGCCCGCTGGTAGCCGTAGGTGCGCTTGTCCGTCGGCGGCAGAGTGGCAATCCAGGCGGCCATCAGCGCGATGAAGACGCCGGCCGCATCCGAGAGCATGTGTCCGGCGTCAGCGAGCAGGGCCAGCGAGCCGGACAGGAACGCGCCGGCGGCCTGCACGATGACCACGGCCAGGGTGATGCAGACAACCCAGACCAGCTTGCGGCGGTGCCGGCCGGTGGCCGTGCCATTCCCCTGGAGTCCGTGGCTGTGTCCGTGTCCCTTGGTCAGTCTCCAGCCCAGTTCGTGCAGCCGGTCGTCGTCGATGCCGAAATGGTGCGCCACTTCGTGGATGACGGTGACCAGCACTTCGTGGACGACTTCCTCGCGGGATTCGCACATGCGCAGCAGCGGCCCGCGGAAAATGATGATCCGGTCCGGCAGCGACCCTGCGGCCCACCAGTGGTCGCGTTCGGTCAGCGGCGTGCCCTCGTAGATGCCCAGCAGCTCAGTGTCCGGGTCCTCCCAGGGCTGCGGGGTGTACTCTTCCTCGACAAAGATTCCCACGTTGGTCATCGCGCGGGCGAGGTCCTCCGGGATCTGGTCGATTGCGTCGTTGACGGCGTCCTCGAAGTCCGTCAGGGTCATCTCGATGGGCACAGTCCGACTCTACCCGGGCGCCTCGAATCCGCCGTTTTG
Source organism: Arthrobacter crystallopoietes BAB-32 (assembly GCF_000328305.2). Lineage (GTDB taxonomy): Bacteria > Actinomycetota > Actinomycetes > Actinomycetales > Micrococcaceae > Crystallibacter > Crystallibacter crystallopoietes_A. The sequence goes on from NZ_ANPE02000158.1 coordinate 2,562, forward strand.
GATTTTCCGGGAGAAGGCCCTATAGTTTTATGAGTCCACAGCGGGAAACGCACCAATGTGGTCCTGGAGCCCCCATCGTCTAGCGGCCTAGGACACCGCCCTTTCACGGCGGCGGCACGGGTTCGAATCCCGTTGGGGGTACGCAAGAAGCCATCCGGTTTCAGTGCAGGAGGAAGTGGTCAAAACCGCTCCGAAAGCCTGATAGGATGGATGCTTGTAAAAACGAGGCCCTGTAGCGCAGTTGGTTAGCGCGCCGCCCTGTCACGGCGGAGGTCGCGGGTTCAAGTCCCGTCAGGGTCGCTGAAGGTTTCCGGATGCGGTTCGGAAACCTCGGTGATCATCGACAGATGTTCCCAGGCTCTGTAGCTCAGTTGGTAGAGCGTTCGACTGAAAATCGAAAGGTCACCGGATCGACGCCGGTCGGAGCCACAGCAAATGAATCCCCGCCTTGTACGAGGCGGGGATTTTTTCTTAAGCAGGCCGCCGGAAAGTCGGCGTTTGCAGTCCAGCCTGCAGCACGAAAATGCCGGGCGGCGTCCGGGAAGCTCCCATGCAGTTCCCAGCCAAGGGCAGTACCCTGTTGGGCGTGGTGGAACGGGAACATTCGGGGAGCTTGCGCCTGAAGTGCCCCTTCAAGCTTGCGGCGGTTGCGGCAGCCGGAGCCTTTGCTTTGGCAGCCTGCACAGCGCCGGACGGTACCGGCACGGCGACCGTGACGGCTGAATCCGCGGCCGGGACGTTGGAAGGGCCGGGCCCGCAGGAGCTCGACGGGCAGTCGCTCTTGCCGGAGGATGCTCCCGGCGCACCGGCGGGGGGCTCCGATCCTTCCGCTGAGGACAAAGGCAAGGACGACGGCGGCAACTGGGGTTCCTATTCTTCGGCGACCGATGCCTGTGCTGCTGTCGCCAGCGGTGTCACGGTCCTCACGGTCGCGCCGCTGAACCTCCTCTCCGGCGTCGATGAAGACCAGCTTCGGGACCTGGAAGCCGGCGTCCGGGATCTGGCACGGAAAGCCCCGGAGGAGCTGCACGAGCCGCTGGCCGGGATCGAAGCGGAGATTGGCCGCCATGACGGCCTTGACGAGTTCGACTACGCGGCCTTCCGCGACGCCCTGGACCCCCTGGACGACTGGCTGGACACGCACTGCAGCTTCTGAGCAGCCGTCGCCGCCGGACATAGGCATTAGGCTTGGCAGCAGAAGACAGTGCAGGCGTTGCCTGCCCGGGACCAGGCGAGGGAGAGCAGATGGAGGACCGGAACCTGCCGGCCGGAGCGCCTCCGGCCTATCGGCCGGCCGTGGGTGGTGGCGGACCGGAGGCCGCGGCGCCTCTGCCGCCCGAGCCGGGCCTTGCGGTCGATGCAGCCGCGGATCCCGCCTTGCTCGCGGCCACCCCGGGCAGGACCACCATTTCGGACACTGCCGTGGCCAAAGTCGCCGCGGTGGCCGCCCGGAACGTCCAGGGCGTCTTTGCCCTCGGCAGCGGGGCCGGCCGCGCCTTGAGCGTGCTCCGGGACGCCGTCGCCGGAAGCGATCTCGGCCAGGGTGTGCGGGTGGAAGTGGGCCAGACGCAGGTTGCCGTGGACATCAACCTGGTGGCGGTCTACGGTGTGCCGCTGCAGCAGCTGGCCAACAAGGTCCGCGCAGCGGTCTACACGGCGGTAGAGGAATTCGTGGGCCTGGACGTCATTGAGGTCAACGTGGAAATCAATGACGTGCACGTGCCCGGACTCAGCGATGCCAGGACAGCAACGGAAAAGCCTGCCCGGCAGGGAACACCGTGACGGGCCGGAGGAAGCTGGAGGCAGATTACCTATGAGCTACACCGCAATCGGCATGGCGGCAGGAGCGGCCTTGGCATGGGCCGCACTCGTCTATGGTTTCTGGGGCTTCCTGCTGATGGCCGTGTTCCTGGTGATCGGCGGGCTGCTCGGGCGCGTGGCCGAAGGCAAGCTGGACCTGCGCAGCGTGCGGGACGCGCTGACCGGACGCCGCTCCTCTTCATGACCGCCGCGGATACCGGCCGCAGCACAGCGTATTCCGGCCACAACAGGGTCAGCACCCAAGCCCTGACCAGCACTGCCCAGGGAGTGGCCTCCGAAGTGCTCGGAGTCTCCCCCGAGCTGATCCGTGCCTCATGGCGTGACGACCAGGGCGCCCTGGCCCTCTCGCTGGCCCTGCCGATCGGCATCCCGTCGCTGAACCGAGTGGTCTTCGACCCGCAGCTCGTGGACGGCTTCGGCGGGTCCGTCTGGGAGCGCGTGCATGCGGCCAAGGGCGAGGTCTTGGCGCGGATCTCGGACATCACTGGTTCGGCGCTGAGCCGGGTGGACATCCGCGTCACCGGCGTCCGGATCCAGGACGGAGGGCGGGTGCGGTGACACAGACCCACTATCACGAGCTGCCGGATGAACAGGACGCCTCCGACCGGTTCCGGGACAGCCTGGCAGCCCGGGAACTGCACAGTTCACGGGCGGCGGCCTCCATCGTGGCGGCCGTGCTGGTGGCCGGCGCCTGCCTCTTTGTCCTGCTGGAAGCACTGCTTAAGGCCATCGGGCAGCGGGCCTGGCTGGTGGACCCCCGGGACGCGGCTGCCTGGGTGCACCAGCTGCCGGGCAGCGTCCCGCCGCTCATCCTGGGCACGGCCGGCCTGCTGATCCTGCTGGCCGGGCTGCTCTTCCTGCTCAAGGCCCTGCTGCCCGGTCGGTTGCACCGGCACGCCATTCCGGCCCGCCGCGGGATTGTCGTGGTCGACGACGAGGTCATCGCCTCCTCGCTGGCCCGCCGCGCCCGAACCGCGGCCAACGTCTCCCGCGAACAGGTCCTGGTCGCCGTCTCCCGGAACCTGGTGGAGGTCCAGCTGCGGCCCACCTCCGGAACGCCGGTGGACGAGGCGCTGATCCAGGGCGTGGTCGAGGATGAACTGCTCCGCACCCGGATCGAGCCGATGCCGCAGGTCCGGGTCCAGGTCTCGAGCTCCGGGGTGGTGGGCCAGTGAACCAGACACCGCGCGGGCTGAACCGCCTCCTGCTGGCCGTCATCGGCCTGGTCCTGCTGGCCACGGGCGTCCTGGCCCTGGGGCTGGCTGCTTTCCCCGGCCTGGCCGGCTGGTGGCGCCGCACCACGCAAGGCGCGGGCACCGCCGTCGAAAATCTGCTGGCAGCCACCACGTTGCCGGGCCAGCGCGACAGCTGGCTCTGGATCGTCCTGGCGCTGCTGATGCTGCTGGTCGTCCTGGCGATGATCACGTGGATCGCCCAGCAGGGGAAGGGCCGGGCGGGCACGCTGGCAGCGGACGATGTCGACGACGGCGGTCCCGGGATGGTGTCGCTCAGCGGTGCGGCGGCCGAGCAGGCGCTCAAGGCGGCGCTGGCCGAACGCGAGGACATCCTGCACGTAACCGTGGCCACCTACGAATACCGCGGAACGCCCGGGCTGAAGGTCCGGGTGCTGCCGCGCAAGGGGGTGGCCCCGCAGGACCTGGCCGAGGACATTTCCGCCCAGGTGGAGGCCCTCGACCTGGTGCTCGGCCGGCGGATTCCCGTGGTGGTCAGCATCGGCGCCAGCGCCCGCAGCCGGCTGGGACGCGGCGACCGCGTGCACTGACAAGCACTCCTCGCAACCACACTTCCTCATGCAGCACCGCCGGGAGACCTTCCTGAAACGTTAAAGTGCGCTGGGTCACGATTGCATATCGATGCTTGCCTGCTGCAACCGAACTCTTGCCGCCCTGGAGCGTAAGCGTTTACGTTGGCGCTACTCAATGCGCAACTGGTGGCACGGGTCTGCCCATCGGACTTGTTCTTTGGCCACTTGACGAAGGAGTCACACCATGGGAATTGCTCGCACCAAGAGGGGCGTACTGCCACTGGCCGCGGTCAGCGCGCTGACCCTGGCGCTCTCCGCCTGCGGCGGCAGCGGATCCAACGAAGGCGAAGGCGGCGGGGAGGCCGCGGCGGACTGTTCCGCCTACGCAAGCTACGGAACGTTCGACGGCGCGGAGGTCAGCGTCTACTCGACCATCACGGACCTGGAAGCCGAGCGGCTGGAGGACTCCTGGGTGGATTTCGAGGGGTGCACCGGGATCGACGTCGTCTACGAAGGCTCGAACGAGTTCGAGACCCAGATCGGCGTGCGCGCCCAGGCCGGAAACCCGCCGGACATCGCCATCATCCCGCAGCCGGGCCTGCTGGCGCAGCACGCCCGGGCCGGCTACCTGAAGCCGGCGCCGGCTGAAGTCGAGGCGCTGGTGGACGAGAACTGGTCGGAGGACTGGAAGAGCTACGGCACCGTGGACGGCACGTTCTACGCGGCACCGATGCTGGCCAGCGTCAAGGGCTACATCTGGTACGTGCCGTCGACCTTCGAGGAAAAGGGCTGGGAAGTCCCGCAGACCTGGGACGAGATGATGACGCTCACCCAGACCATCGCGGACGAGGGCACCATGAAGCCGTGGTGTGCCGGCTTCGAAGCCGGCGAAGCCACCGGCTGGCCGGGCACCGACTGGATCGAGGACGCGGTGCTGCGCCAGGCCGGCCCCGAGGTCTACGACCAGTGGATCAACCACGAGATTCCGTTCAACGATCCGCAGATCGCCGAGGCTTTCGACGCCGTCGGTGCCATCGTCAAGAACGAGGACTACGTCAACGGCGGCTTCGGCGATGTGCGCTCGATCCTTTCCACCACCGTGGAAGAGGGCGGCCAGCCGGTGCTGGACGGCAGCTGCGCGATGCACCACCAGGCGACCTTCCAGGCGGCAAACTGGCCGGAGGGCACCAACGTGGCCGAGGACGGCGATGTCTGGGCCTTCATCACCCCGGGCGAGGAAGCCGGAGCCGGCGCCATCACCGGCGGCGGCGAGTTCGTGGCAGCCTACGCTGACCGCGACGAGGTCAAGGCTTTCCAGCAGTACATGGCCTCGGCGGACTTCGCCAACAACCGGGTGGAGCAGGGCGCTGCGATCAGCGCGAACAAGGGCCTTGACCCCGCGCTGGCGCAGAACCCGCTGGACCGGCAGTCCATTGAGCTGCTCCAGGACGAGAACACCGTGTTCCGGTTCGACGCCTCGGACCTGATGCCCGGCGCCGTGGGCGCCAACTCCTTCTGGAGTGGCATCGTGGAGTGGATCAACGGCGCCTCCACGGAGCAGGTGCTGGATTCGATCGAGTCCAGCTGGCCCAAGGAGTAGCCAGCCGCCGGCGCGGCCGGTCCGGTTCCTGAGCGGACCGGACCGGTCCCGCCGTCGTCGTTACTTTCCGGCACCAAGGAGGTTGCCCCGTGGAAGACTTTGGCGAGAAGTTCGTCCAGGTCGGTGTCGCCCTGGCCATCTTTGCCGGCGTCGTCGGACTGATCATGCTGCTGGTGGACCGTGCGCCCAAGTCCTTCCGGGACAAGGCGACCGTGGTCGGGTTCCTGCTGCCGGCCGCGGTGCTGCTGGCGATCGGCCTGGTGGGCCCGGCGGTGCAGACCACCTTCCTGGCCTTCACCGACCGCAACGGCGATCCGAACGGCCTGGACAACTTCGTCTGGATGTTCACCCAGCCCGAAGCCCTGGTCACGCTGCGCAACACCCTACTCTGGGTGGTCCTGGTGCCGCTGCTGTCGACCGTGATCGGCCTGGCCTACGCGGTGTTCATCGACCGGGCACGGGGCGAGAAGGCGCTGAAGGCCCTGGTGTTCATGCCGATGGCGATCTCCATGGTCGGCGCCGGCGTGATCTGGCGGTTCGTCTACGCCTACCGCGGCGGCGAGCAGGAGCAGATCGGCCTGCTCAACCAGCTGCTGGTCTGGTTCGGCGGCGAGCCGAAGCAGTTCCTGCTGGACGCTCCCGAGAACACCTTCTTCCTGATCGCCGTGATGATCTGGATCCAGACCGGCTTCGCCATGGTGATCCTCTCAGCGGCGATCAAGGGCATCCCGATGGAGATCGTCGAGGCGGCGCGGCTGGACGGCGCCAGCGCGTGGCAGCAGTTCCGCAGCATCACGGTGCCGTCGATCCGCGGGGCGTTGATCGTCGTCGTCACGACCATCACAATCGGCACGCTCAAGGTGTTCGACATTGTGCGGACCATGACCGCCGGCAACTTCGAAACCTCGGTCGTGGCCAATGAGATGTACACCCAGGCGTTCCGCGCCAACGAGCCCGGCCGCGGCGCCGCGCTGGCGCTGGTGCTGTTCCTGATGGTGCTGCCGGTGGTCATCTACAACGCCCGGCAGCTGAAGAAGCAGAGGGAAATCCGATGAGCGCCATTCCAGCAGATTCGGCGGCGGCCACGGCCACCGTGACCGAGGAAACCATCACCGGACCGCGTCCGCCCATCAGCCGCCGGGTCAAGCAGCGCCTGACCTCGCGCGGCGCGACCGCGGCGGCCATCATCATCGCCACGCTCTGGACCATTCCGACTTTCGGCCTGTTCATTTCCTCGTTCCGGCCGGAGGACGCCATCCAGGACAGCGGCTGGTGGACCTTCTTCAGCAACCCGCAGGTGACGCTGGAGAACTACGCCGACGTCCTGGCCTCGGGCCGCAGTTCCTCGCCGAACCTGGGCCAGTACTTCATCAACTCGCTGGCCATCGTGATCCCCGGGACCATCTTCCCGCTGGTGATCGCGTCCATGGCGGCGTACGTCTTCGCCTGGGGCCGCTTCCGCGGCAAGGACACCCTGTTCATCTTCGTCTTCGCGCTCCAGATCGTGCCGCTGCAGATGGCGCTCATCCCGCTGCTGTCCCTCTTCATCAACCTGAAGATCGGCGACTTCCAGCTGCTGCCGGCCGGAACGTACGCCCAGCTGTGGATCGCGCACACCATTTTCGCGCTGCCGCTGGCCATCTTCCTGCTGCACAACTTCATCTCCGAGATCCCCAATGAAGTGATCGAGGCGGCGCGGGTGGACGGCGCCGGCCACGCCACGATCTTCTGGCGCATCATCCTGCCGCTCTCCGTGCCGGCCATCGCCTCCTTCGGCATCTTCCAGTTCCTCTGGGTCTGGAACGACCTGCTGGTGGCCCTGGTGTTCTCCGGCGGAACCGCGGACGTCGCGCCCATCACGCAGCGGCTGGCCGAACTCACCGGCACCCGCGGCAACGAATGGCACCGCCTGACCGCCGGCGCCTTCATCTCGATGATCATCCCGCTGGCCGTGTTCTTCGGGCTGCAGCGCTACTTCGTCCGGGGCCTGCTGGCGGGCGGTCTCAAGGGGTGAGCCAAGGGTGACCGGGATCGACGGCGTCGCCCGGGCCCTCGGAGTCTCCACCGCCACGGTGTCGCGCGCCCTGCGCGGCCTGCCCGGCGTCTCCGCGGCCACCCGGGAACGCGTGCGCGCTGCGGCCGAGGAACTCGGATACGTGCCCTCGTCCTCCGCGGCGCACCTGGCCTCCGGGCGAACCATGGCCCTGGGCGTGCTGCTGCCGCGGATCGACGAATGGTACTTCGCCGCGGCTTTGGAAGGCGTGGACCGGGCCCTGCGCGCGGCCGGCTACGACCTGGTGGTGTTCAGCCTGGGCGGCTCCGGCCGGAACCGGGAGCGCGTGTTCCACCGCTCCATGCTGCGCAAGCGCATCGACGCCCTGTTGCTGATGTGCCTGGAGCTGACGCCGCAGGAACTGGCTGCGCTGCAGCAGCTGGACTACCCCAACCTGACGGTGGGCGGCTACGTCGAGGGGCTGCGGAATGTGGGCATTGACGACGACGCCGCGGCCAGTGAGGCGGTGGAGCATCTGGTGGGGCTGGGGCACCGGAAGATCGCGTACCTGGCCGGCGGGGATGGACACGGCGTGCACTTTTCGGTGCCGTCGCGGCGCGAGGCTGCGTTCCGCCGCACCATGCGACGGCACCGCCTGCCAGTGCGTCCGGAGTGGATGATCTTCGGCGACTTCCGCTTCGGCGCCGCCAAAGAAGCCGCCGCGCGGCTGCTTGAGGCGCCGGGAGACCGGCCGACGGCGGTGTTCGCCTCGTCCGACGAAATGGCCTTCGGCGTGCTAGCCGCCGCACAGGAGCACGGGGTGCCGGTGCCGCAGGAGCTTTCCGTGATCGGCATCGACGACCATGATTTCGCCGCACCGCTGGGCCTGACCACGATCCGGCAGGACCCGCGGGAGCAGGGCAGCTTCGCGGCGGAGCTGCTGCTGGCCGAGCTGCAGGGCGCCCCGCCCCAGCCGGATCCGCCGTGGCGCCCGCACGAACTGGTCATCCGGCGCTCCACTGCGCCGCCGCAGGAAAAATTTTGAGCTTCCTGTCGATTCCCTTCGGCCCCGTTCGACGCAATAGTAGAGGGATGCATCGGGCACCCTCGTCCACCTAAGGAGAGAACCATGAAGTACATGCTCATCATGCGCAGCACCGACGAAGCACTCGCCGCCTCCAAGGAGATGGACTTCGAAGAGATCATCAACAAGATGGGCGCCTACAACGAGCAGCTCATCAAGGCAGGAGTCATGCTCGGGGGCGAGGGCCTGGCCGACGTGTCCGAGGAAGCGAACTTCGTCGTCGACTTCTCGGAGGAGCCGCCTGTCGTCACGGACGGCCCGTACGGCGAGACCCACGAGCTGTTCAACGGCTTCTGGATCCTGCAGGTCTCCTCCAAGGAAGAGGCCATCGAATGGGCCAGCCGCTGCCCGCTGGGCCCGGGCTCGAAGCTCGAGGTCCGGCGCATCACGGAGGCCGAGGACTTCGCGGACTTCGCCGACAACGAGTACATCCAGAAGGAAGAAGGATGGCGCGAGGAGGAAGCGAGGCTCCGCGCGCAGAACAGCTGAGCGGTCCGAAGGCGGAGCAGCCATGACGTCGGCGGAGGCCGCCGAACGGACCAGGCGGCGGATCGATGCGCTGTGGCGCATCGAGGGCGCACGGATCGTCGCGGCGCTGGCCAGGGCGACCCGGGATGTCGCGCTCGCCGAGGACCTGGCGCAGGAAGCCGTGGCCGATGCCTTGGCGCAGTGGCCGGAAGCGGGCATCCCGAAGAACCCCGGGGCCTGGCTGACGGCGGTCGCCAAGCGCAAGGCCATCGACGGGTGGCGCCGCGCCGAGCGGCTCGACGAGCGCTACCGGGAGATCGCCGGCCAGCTGCAACCTGAGGATGACGTGGTGTGGCAGCCGGTGGACGACGACGTGCTGCGGCTCGTGTTCACAGCCTGCCACCCGGTCCTGTCGCGCGAGGCCCAGATGGCGCTCACGCTGCGGCTCGTCGGCGGCCTGGCCACGGAGGACATTGCACGGCTCTTCCTGGTCCCGGTGGCCACCGTGCAGCAGCGGATCGTGCGGGCCAAGAAGACGCTCGGAGCCGCGAAGGTGCCGTTTGAAACCCCCGAGCCGAACGAATGGGGGCCGCGGCTCAAGGCCGTTCTGGGCGTCGTGTACCTGATGTTCACTGAAGGATATGCGGCGACGTCGGGGGACCGGTGGCTGCGTCCGGACCTGGCCGGCGAGGCACTCCGAATCGGCAGGATCCTCGCCGGGCTGGTACCGCGCGAGGCCGAGGCCCACGCCCTGGTCGCCTTGATGGAATTCCAGGCCTCCAGGTTCGCCGCGCGCACGACGGCAGCCGGCGAACCCATCCTGCTGGCGGACCAGGACCGATCCCGCTGGGACCGGGCGCAGATCGGGCGCGGCCGGGCCGCCCTCGCCCGTGCAGATGCGGTGGGCCGCGGACGCGGCAACTACGCGCTGCAGGCCGCGATCGCCGAATGCCATGCGCTCGCACCGAGCGTCGAGGAGACGGACTGGCCGCGTATCGTGCTGCTGTACGAGGCCCTCGGACGCATCGCGCCCAGCCCGGTAGTGGAGCTCAACCGTGCGGTGGCCGTCTCCATGGCCACCGGACCCGAGACCGCCCTGGCGATCGTGGACCGGCTGGCCGGCGAGGGCGGGCTGCGCGGATCGCACCTGCTGCCCAGCGTCCGCGGAGAACTGCTGGCCCGGCTCGGCCGGATGCAGGAAGCGCGCGGCGAGTTCAGCGTTGCGGCAGCCCTGGCCCGGAACGGCCCCACGCGCAAGGTCCTGGAACGCAAAGCCGCGGATGCCGCGCCAGGAGGAGCTCCGCCGTCGTAATTCAACGGCTGCGCAGCATTTACCGCTGCCCGGTGCGGCCGGTGGTCAGGAGGCGCGGGCGAGCTGGCGGATCTTGATCCAGCGGGTCGCAAGCCGGCGGTAGGCTGCTGCCGCGCCGGTCATGTCGCCCTCGGCCAGCGATTCGATTCCGGCCTGGACATCGGTCGGGGACTCGTCCGGGTACACGAGGTCGGCCACTCGCCCGTAATCGAGCTCGAGCATGCCGGTCAGGGTGAAAGTCTGCATCCACTCGGTGATTTCGGTCAGCTCATCGAGCAGATCGAGGCCGGGCGCGGCGACGGCCAGTGAGGCCGCGGCGTAGCGGGCCCGGTCGATGCACTGGCTCAGCGGCGCGCTGATGCGCACGGTGTCGATGCCGTGCTTGCCCTCCACGACCTCGGTGTGGTCGTCTTCGCGGAACAGCACGAACCAGCCGAACGGGATGCCCCAGGTACTGCTGCGGGTGTGCAGCTTGGCCAGCGAATCGGCGAAGCTGTCCGGGTCCAGCCGCTGCTGCTGCGCATCCCGCGCCGCCTCCGGCAGCAGCACGCCCAGCAGCGGGTTGTGCAGGCTGTGCGAGATGGACTCGGCCGCCAGCGTGCTGCGCACTGCCAGCTGGTTGGGGCAGTAGTAGGGCGTGGTCAGCCCCTCCGGCGAGGGGTAGTGCAGCACCCGGACCAGGTCACCGCTGCTGTGCGGGAACGGATCGGACACCGTCCGGGTGATCCGGCGCAGCGACAGCCCGCGGTCCAGCTCCTCCGTCTCCCTGCGGTCCCGGTTGCGCTGGTCCATGATCAGCACTTGCTGTTCATCGCCGAAGGCGTCCAGCGGCTCGAAGACGCGCAGGTAGGAGACAAACGGAAAGCTGGTCATCGCTAGTCCAGCTCCACGATGACCGGGGCGTGGTCCGAGGCGCCCTTGCCCTTGCGTTCCTCGCGGTCGATCAGGGCGCCGGAAACGCGGTTGGCCAGGGCGGGGGAGGCGAGGACGAAGTCGATCCGCATGCCCTGCTTTTTGGGGAAGCGCAGTTGCGTGTAGTCCCAGTAGGTGTAGGTGCCGGGGCCCGGGTGGTAGGGGCGAACCACATCGATGAAGCCGGCCTCTTCGAAGGCGTGGAAGGCGGCGCGTTCTTCGTCCGTCACGTGCGTGTAGCCCTCGCGCCGGAACAGGTCGATGTCCCAGACGTCCTCGTCCCGCGGCGCGATGTTCCAGTCACCGCAGAGCGCAATCTGCGCCTCCGGGTCCTCCTGGAGCCAGGCGATCGCGTGGTTCTTCAGCACGTCGAGCCACTGCAGTTTGTAGGGCATGTGCGGGTCCCCGATGGCCCGCCCGTTGGGAACGTAGAGGCTCCAGACCCGCACTCCGCCGCAGGTGGCCGCCATGGCGCGGGCCTCGGCATGGATCTCGTCCTCGATTTTGCCGAAGTGCGGCTGGTCCACGAAGGTGCGCTCGACGTCATCCAGCCCCACCCGGGAGGCGATGGCGACGCCGTTCCACTGGTTCAGCCCGAAGTGCGCCACTTCATAGCCGTTCTTTTCGAAAAGATCCCACGGGAAGTTCTCGTCCGAGGCCTTCGTCTCCTGGATAGCGACAACATCTACATCGGAGCGCAGCAGCCACTGCTCCAGGCGGTCGGCACGGGCACGGATCGAGTTCACATTCCAGGTAGCAATCTTCACACCAAGTACGTTACCGAACTGGAGCGGCCGGTGCGGCAGGCCGTGTTCGGGCCGTCATGCGGCCGAAGTCCGCGGCGCCCGCCTCAGCGGGCCCAGACTCCCGAGCTGCCGCGCCGGTGGCTGCCGACGAGGTGGGTGTCGATGATCCCGATGGCTTCCATCAGCGCGAACATCGTGGTCGGGCCGACGAAGGCGAACCCTTCCTTCCTCAGGGCCTTCGACAGGGCGGCGGATTCCGGGGACTGCGTCGGGATGTCGTCCACGATGTGCGGTTCGGGGGTGCTGTCCGGCTGGAACGACCAGACGAAGTCCACCAGCCCGCCCTTGTCCCGCAGGGCGATCGTGGCGTTGGCGTTGGTGATCGCGGCCCGGATCTTGGCCTTGTTACGGATGATGCCGGTATCGCCCAGGAGGCGATCGACGTCGTCGTCGGTAAACGCTGCCACCGTTTCCGGGTGGAAGTCGTGGAAAGCCGCGCGGAAGGCGGGGCGTTTGCGCAGGATGGTGGCCCAGGACAGGCCGGCCTGGAACGCCTCGAGGCTGATGCGTTCGTAGAGGCCCTGCTCGTCGCGGACCGGCATGCCCCATTCGGTGTCATAGTACTCGCGCAGCAGCGGGTCGACGGAGGCCCAGGCCGGGCGCGCCAGCCCGTCCTCGCCCAGCACCAGCCCGCCCGCCAGCCCGATGTCCGTCATGGCAGCCCCGTGACGCGCATGGTGATGTTGATCCGGCCGCGGTCCAGTCCGCAGCCTTCAGGCGCGGTGCCGGGCAGCAGCTTCATGACGCCATGGTAGGCCAGCCGGGAGGGGCCGCCGAACACGAACAGGTCGCCGGAAGCCAGGTCGATGTCCTGGTAGGGCTTGTTCCGGTTCTCTGTGTTGCCGAAGCGGAAGCGGCAGGTGTCGCCGATCGACAGGGACACGACCGGGGCCAGCGAGCGCTCGTCCTTGTCCTGGTGCATGCCCATGCGGGCCTGGTCGTCGTAGTAGTTCACCAGCGCGGTGTCCGGCGTGTAGGCCTCGCCGGCCTGCGGGTCGCCGGTGGCCTCCGCCAAGGCCTTGCGGCCGAGCCGGACCATCCAATCCGGGAAATCGAGGACCCGGTTGCCGTTAACGTCGACGGCCTCGCGGGTGTACTCGTACGGGCGCCAGTGCCAGCCGAGGCACACGGTTTTTACGCTCATTTCGTGGCCGCGGACCTTCGCCGAGCGGATCGGAACCGGCCCGGCGGCCCATTCGCGGAAGCGGTCGGCGAGCCAGCGCTGCTGTTCAAGGGTGAGCCAGCCGGGCACCCAGACGGCACCGGGCGCCAGTTCGCGGCGCGGCCGGTGGAGCAGGTTGTCGCCGAACAGCGCGCTCATGCTGCGGCTTTCTCCAGGTTGAGCAGCGTGCTCTTGGCCTCGAGGCCGCCGATGTAGCCGCCCAGCGTGCCGTCGGTGCGCAGCACGCGGTGGCAAGGTACGACGACGGGAAGCGGGTTCGTCGCGCAGGCGGTACCGACGGCGCGGACCGCCTTCGGGCTGCCGACCGATTGTGCCACTTCCCGGTAGGACTCGGTGTGCCCGTAGGCGATCGCGGGAAGATGGCGCTGGACCAGCTGGCGGAAGCCGCTCGAGAGCGAGTAATCCAGCGGCAGGTCGAAGCCGGTGCGGACTCCGGCGAAGTACTCGTCGAGCTGCCGTGCGGCAGTGTCCAGCCGCTGCGGTGCCCGGAGGATCCGCGGGCTGATCTTCGCCGCGAGCAGGCCCAGCACGGCGTCGAACCCTTCGCGTTCGAACGCGACCCGGACCAGTCCCTGGACGGTGGCCGCGAGCAGCAGCGGCCCGACCGGGGTGTCGATGGTGGTGTAGGCGAGGTCGAGGACGCCGGCCTTTTCGGCGTCCGCTTCGAGCCGGCGGTGCAGCTGCGCCAGCGTGCCGTCGGCTGGAGTGGCCAGCGCAGCGAGGGCGCGGGCGTCCAGTTCACCATCGTGGTCGATGCTGGTCATCGGTTTGCTCCTTCCGACAGTGTGCCCGCGGAGTAGTAGTGGATCCTCAGTTTCTTGACGCCGTCGGCTGCGGCGCGCCGGGCCGCGTCTGCCGTGCCGCCCAGGATGCCGGCGATCTGCTGGTAGGTCAGGCCCCCGAGGTAGCGGTAGGCGACGGCCTGCCGCTGTTTGTCCGGCAGGGCCTTGACCGCAGCCCAGAGGTCCAAATCTCCGCTTCCGGGAGTCCCGATCGTGGAGGCCCGTTCCGGGGTTTCGCCGACGGGGAATGCCTGGCGTTGCCGGGCCCGGGTGGCGTCAATCGCCTTGCGGTGGGCAATCGTGACCAGCCAGGCTTCGACGTTGGCGCCGTCGGGCAATTCCGGGTACGCCCGCAGCGCCGCCAGGAACGTCTCGGACCAGGCGTCGTCCGCGTCGGGATGCGGGCCGAGCACCGCCCGGCACACCCGCAGCACGGTCAGCCCGTGGTCGGCCACGACCTGCTCGAACGGCTGTTTCATCTTCATCACCTTGCAGACGCCGCGGCGGCCGGAAACGTGAGCCGGGAATCCTGGCGGTCTTCCGGCGGGCCGGCCGGCACGGCGAAGCAGTGTCCAGCGGGGACGGCTGGCGCCGCAGGCAGGTCAGGGGTGCGTGCTAGCTCTTCCACCACTTGTCGAAGATGTTCACCGGGACGGTCCGCTTGTGCCGGGTGCGCAGGTACTTCTGCTCGATCGTCTCGGCCACGGCTTCGGGCACCTCGCGGCCTTCGAGGTAGTCGTCGATCTGGTCGTAGCTCAGGCCCAGTTCGTCCTCGTCCGTGCGGCCGGGCTGGTCATCGAGCAGGTCGGCGGTCGGCGCCTTCCGGTACAGCCGCTCCTCGGCGCCGAGGTGTTCCAGCAGCTGGCGGTTCTGGCGCTTGTTCAGGCCGAACAGCGGCAGGACATCGGCCCCGCCGTCGCCGTACTTCGTGAAGAACCCGGTTACCGACTCGGCGCCGTGGTCCGTGCCGAGGACCAGGTAATTGTGCTGGCCGGCCATGGCGTACTGCGCGATCATGCGGACGCGCGCCTTGATGTTGCCCTTGTTGAAGTCCGTGATCTGCTCGCCGGTGCTCTTCCCGAACTCGTCCTCGAAGCCTTTGACCGCCGGTCCGATGTTGAAGACCCGCGAGGTCTTGGGCGCGATGAAGTCCATGGCCGCCCGGGCATCATCCTCGTCATGCTGGACGTTGTGCGGCAGCCGGACAGCCACGAAGTTGGCCTCGATGCCCTCGGCCTCCAGTTCGTCCACCGCCAGCTGCGCCAGCTTGCCCGCCAGGGTGGAATCCAGGCCGCCGCTGATGCCCAGGACGAACCCCTTGGTGCCGGTCGCCTTCAGGTATTCCTTGAGGAACGCCACGCGCTTGCGGGCTTCCTCGGCAGGATCGATGGAGGGCTGGACGCCCATTTCAGCGATGATGGTGGCCTGGAGTTCACGCATGTGCCCAGCGTACCCGCTGCCCTGTTTCCGGGAAGTTTCGACGGCGGATTGGTTCCGTTTCGCCGTCTTTATTGCTTGAAGGCGGCGTCGAAGGAACCGGACGGCGGCTGGAAGTCGAACTGCTTCAGGAAGGCCAAGGCCTCGGGCGCACCCTGCAGGCGGTCCATCCCGGCGTCCTCCCATTCGACGCTGATCGGCCCGTCGTAGCCGATCGCCGCCAGTGCCCGGAAGCTGGCTTCCCACGGCACGTCACCCCGGCCGGCGGAGACGAAGTCCCAGCCGCGCCGCGGATCTCCCCAGGGCAGATGCGAGCCAAGCCGGGTGTTGCGCCCGGTGATCCGCAGCTTCGTGTCCTTGCAGTCCACGTGGTAGATCCGGTCCTTGAAGTCCCAGATCAGCGAGACGGGATCGATGTCCTGCCACATCATGTGGCTCGGGTCCCAGTTGATGCCGAACGCCTCCCGGTGCCCGATGGCGTCCAGCGCCTGCACGGTGGACCAGTAGTCGTACGCGATCTCCGAGGGATGGATTTCATGCGCGAACCGCACGCCGCATTCGTCGAAGACGTCCAGGATGGGGTTCCAGCGGTCGGCAAAATCCCGGTAGCCGGCGTCGATGACCTCCTGCGGCACCGGCGGGAACATCGCCACGTACTGCCAGATGGCGGAGCCGGTAAAGCCGACCACGGTCTTCACGCCGAGCCGCTGCGCCAGCCGCGCGGTCAGCTTCAGCTCCTCCGCGGCACGCTGCCGCACGCCCTCCGGCTCCCCGTCGCCCCAGACTTTCGGACCGACGATGCCTTGGTGCCGGAAGTCGATCGGGTCGTCGCAGACCGCCTGGCCCTTCAGATGGTTTGAGATCGCCCACACCTTCAGTCCGTTGCGCTCCAGGATGTCCAGCCGGTCCTGGATGTAGGCGTCGTCGTCCCAGCGCCAGGCGTCCAGATGGTCGCCGGAGACCGCGATCTCCAAGCCGTCGTAGCCCCAGCCGGCGGCGAGCTCGGCCACCTTCTCGAACGGGAGGTCGGCCCACTGGCCGGTGAAGAGCGTGTAGTTGCGTGCCATGGCTTCCGGTGGCTCCTAACGGTGGGGTTCGACGGCGGTGGCTGCGGTCTGCGGGGTGGTGTGGGTTCCGGCGGGGAGCTCGACGGCGGCGCCCGCCCGGGCAGCGCTGCGTTCGACCGCGTCGAGGACGCGCTGCACGGCGAGCCCATCGGCGAAGGAGGGTTCGGGCTGGACGCCGCCGGCGATCGCGGCGAGGAAGTCCGCGGCCTGGCTGGTGAAGGTGTGGTCCCAGCCCAGGGTGTGGCCTGGCGGCCACCAGGCCGCCAGGTAAGGGTGGCTCTCTTCGGTGACCAGGATCCGTGCCGCACCCTGCAGCGCGGCCGGTGCTCCGGCGTCATAATAGTGCAGTTCATTCAGCCGCTCCAGGTCGAAGCGCAGACTGCCGCGGGAACCGTACACCTCGATCTGCAGCGCGTTCTTCCGCCCGGTGGCACAGCGCGAGGCCTCCAGCGACACCACGGCGCCGCTGTCCAGCTGCAGCGTGGACCAGACCGCGTCATCCACCGTCACCGGCTCGGGCCCGGTGCCGCCGGCGCGTTCCGGCACGAACGTCCGCAGCTGCGCCGAGACACTCGCCACCCGGGCCCCGGTGAGGAAATGGACCTGGTCGACGGCGTGCGAGGCCAAGTCCCCGAGGGCGCCCGAGCCCGCGGTTTCCCGCCGCAGCCGCCAGGTCATCGGCGCGGCCGGATCGGTGAGCCAGTCCTGCAGGTACGCGATCCGCAGCTGCCGCAGCGTGCCCAGCCGGCCCTCGGCAATCAGCTGCCGGGCCAGCGCGAGGGCCGGAACGCGGCGGTAGTTGAAGCCGACCATGGCGAACGTCCCGCCGGCGGCAGCCCGCTCCGCCGCGGCCGCCATCAGCTCGGCCTCGGCCACGCTGTTGGCCAGCGGCTTCTCCACCAGCACGTGCTTGCCGGCCTCCAGCGCCGCGGCGGCCAGTTCGGCGTGCAGGTGCCCCGGCGTGCAGATGTCCACGATGTGGATGTCGTCCCGCTCCAGGACGCTGCGCCAGTCCGTGGCGCTGCCGGCCCAGCCGTAGCGGCCAGCGGCGGCTGCCACCCGGTCCGCGTCCCGGCCGACCAGGACCCGCTGCGCCACCGCGGACGAGTCGTAGAAGGCGTTGACGTTCCGCCAGGCGTTCGAGTGCGCCTTGCCCATGAAGGAGTAGCCCAGCACGGCCACACCCAGGGGTGCTGCGGCCGTCGGCGGGCCGGTGCGGCCGGACACGGTTGCGGTCATCGTCTTCCTCTCCTTCTTCCCGGTTCCGTGGCGCGGTCAGAGGCTGCGCAGGAACGCGAGCCCGTCCGCGGCCAGCCGGTCTTGGCTGGGAGCCAGCGGCCGCCAGATCGATGCGGCGGTGGCGATCGCGGCGTTGCCAGCGGTGAAACTCTCGATGTTCAGCGGTCCGGCATAGCCCACCTCGTCCAGCGCCTTGACCAGCCCGGCCCAGTCCGTCTGGTCGCCGCCCGGGGCACCGCGGTCATTGCCGCAGACCTGCAGGTGCACCAGGTGCCGGCCGGCGGCCCGGATGGCGGCGGCGCTGGAGCGCTCCTCGATGTTCAAGTGGTAGCTGTCCAGTGCCAGTCCGACGCCGTTGCCCAGCAGCGGGTCCAGCGCCTCCAGCGCCTGCTCGGTGGTGTTGATGAGCGAGGTTTCGTACCGGTTCAGCGGTTCTATCCCCAGTACGACGCCGGCTTCCGCGGCTTGGGCGGCTAGCGGCGCCAGGTTTTCGCGCAACTGGCGGTACGCCCCGGTGCGCTCGGCAGCGTCCATTCGCCACAGCCGCCCGGTATGGGAGTAGAACGGTCCGCACACGGCCGGAGCACCGACGTCGTACGCCAATTGGAGGCACGCGCCCAGGTACTCCTGCGTGGCCGCGATGGTGCCATCGTCAGCCAGCAGCAGCTCCCGGCCCGGGGCCATGGCCCCCACAATGAACGGCTTGAGCCCGGTCCGCTCGAGCGCCTCGCGGACTGTTGCTGCGGTGAGGTCCCCGACGTTCTCCAGCGGCAGTTCCACCGCGTCGAAGCCCAGGGCCGCGATGTGGTCGAGCAAAGGGGACAGGCCGGCATCGGTCAGCGGCGACTGCCACACCCAGGTGTTGACGCCGATGAGCCTCTTCACGGCCTGCCTCCGTTCGCTGGCATGGATGGTGCTGGTTCTTTGGCCGTGCGTCAGGGCATCTGCCGCTGCTGCCAGACCTCGGGGTAGCCGGGCAGGTCCTCGCCGCCGAACTTGGCGTAGTGGCCGTCCGGCATGCCCTCGTTGCGCTTGAGCCATTCGTCGAGCTCGTCGGCCGTGATGGGCTCCTGCGGCAGCACCCATTCAGCCGGGACCTCCTCGCCGGCGAAGATCTTCTGCACGGCCAGCAGCGGGGTGCGCCACTGGAAGTTGGAGTAGACCGGGGCGAGCGCGTCGATGCCGGTTTCCTGCCACTTGCGCAGGAAACTCATCTCGTCCTCGCCGGTCATCACCGGCAGCTCCTTGCCGGCGTCCTCGAAGGCCTCGATCGCGGCGACGGCGCCGTCGCCGGCATCCATCCAGACGCCCTGGATGTCACCGGTGGCGAGCTCGTCCGAGATGATCTTCTTGATCTCGGTGGGATCGGCGCCCGTGAAGTAGTCTGTGGCCTCGATGCCCTTCTCGGCGAAAATCTTTTCCGCCGCGGCCCAGCGGTGCTCCAGCACGTCCACGCCGGGCAGGATGCGCAGGGCGACGACCTTGTCGCCTTCCTGCAGCCGCTCGGTCAGGAAATTCGCGGTGTCGATGCCCCAGGCGAAGCCGCCGATCGGGTGGATGAATGTTGTGGCGCAGTCCGTCTCGACGCCGCGGTCGAAGACCACTACCGGCTTGCCCGTCTCGCACGCGCGCTCGACCGCCGGGGTCAGGGCTGCCGTGGAGTTGGGCGAAATGATGAACGCGTCGCAGTTGCCTTCGTTGATGAAGTAGTCGATGTCCGCGATCTGGGTGTTGTCGTTGTCCTTGGCGTCCCGGGTCTCCATTTCGGAGATCACGCCCTCATCCTGCAGCACCTGCAGCTGCTGGTTCATGGTGATCCAGCCGGTCTGCCGCCAGGGGTTGGAAATGGAGGCGTTGGCGAAGCAGACCTTGTGCTCGCCCTCGCTGGCGAACTCCGACGTGTCCGTCATGTCGCCCGCGATGTACTGCAGCCACGGTTCGTCCGGATTGCCTTCGAAGGTGGCCGAGCGCTGCTCGTTCTGCTCGTCGTAGAGTGCCTGGTCGAACCACTCGGCCTGCTCGGTCGCTCCGGGCGAAGCCCCTTCCGTGGCGCCGCCGGTGTTCTCGGTGATGGACGGGTCAGTGGTGCATGCGGTCAGCGCCAGCAACGATGATGCCGCTGCGAGCGTGACCGCTGTCCGGATTCCCTTGGTGCGCATCAGTATCCGTTTCCTCCCTGTTCGGTGCCCTCGGCGGGCTTTGCTGACGTTGCGGTAATGCGGTGTTGTTCGGCGCGCGCGGGAGCGGTGCTTCCCCGGCGCCGGCGCTGCCAGGACCGCGCCGCTGCGGCGACGGCCACGATGATGATCACGCCCTGCACGGTGTCCCGCCAGGTCGACTGCACGCCCAGGAAATTCAGCAGCGTGAACAGGGACTCAAGGGCGAAGGCTCCGGCGGCCGCGGAGAGCAGCCAGCCGCGGCCGCCGCCCAGGACCACTCCACCAAGCACGACGGCGGTAATCGCCGTGAATTCGTACCCGCGGCCTACGGAGGGGTGTACTCCGGCGTAGCCGACGAGCAGGATGCCGCTGACGGTGGCGGCGAGCGAGGAGAGCATGAAGGCGCGGGTACGGACCCACCAGACCCGCGTGCCGGTCAGGGCCGCGGCCGTGGCGTTGTCTCCGACGGCGATGAGCGTGCGGCCGTAGGGGCGGCGCATCAGCCAGAAACCCAACGCGGCGGCAGCAGCCAGAATGATGACCGGATACGGGATGATCCCGAGGACCGGCACGTCCTGGATCCCGCCGCGGCCGATCTGCCGGAAGCTGTCGGCCGGGTTGCCTTGGGCCGCGCCGCCGGTCCAATACATGACCAGCCCGAACAGGGCCAGCATCATGCCCAGCGTGACGATGAAGCTGGGCACCTTCAGCAGGGTGGTGGCCAGGCCGTTGACCAGCCCGATCAGGGCGCCAAGGGCGATCATGAGCAGCAGCACCGGAATGACTTTGGCGTCGTCGTCACCGATCAGGTTGCCCGCCACGATGACCTGCATCGTGACGACTGAGCCCATGGAGAGGTCGAACTCGCCGGCCACGATCACGAAGTACTGGCCGATGGCCGCGATGGCGATCGGGGCGGTGCGGCCGATGAAGCGGATGAAGGACTCGGGTTCGCCAAAGGATGGGTTCACGGCGATGATTGCCGCGAGCAGAACCACCAGCAGGATGAAGACGGCTCCGCCGGGAGTGAGCAGGGTGCGGCGGAAGCGCTCGCCGGCGCCGGCGCGGTTCTGCTGCAGGACGGCACCGCTGTCGGCATGCAGGGTCCGGCTCACGCTGCCACCTCCTGCTTGGTAGCCGGTTCTTCCGGCTGGCCATGCCCGAAGCGGGGCGGCCGCTTGAGGATCGTGCGCCGGGCATAGACGGCAACCGCGACGACGATGACGATGCCGCGGACCACGTCCTTCACGAACGGATTGAGCTGCATGACGGACATGATGTTGTCGAGCATCGCGAAGATCAGGACACCGCCAAGCGTGCCGGTAATGGAGCCCTTGCCGCCGGCCAGCAAGGTTCCGCCCAGGACCACGGCGGCGATGGACAGCAGGTCGTAGCCGCCCTGGGACCCGACCGTCGGGCTGCCCACACCGAGGCGGCTGGCCAGCAGCAGCCCGGCCATCCCCGCCAGGACGGAGCAGATGATGTGGGCGGTGATGATCGGGGTCTGGACGCGAATGCCGGACATCCGTGCCACGTTCAGGTCGCCGCCGACGGCGTAGATGTGGTGGCCGACCCGCGTGCGGTGGAGCAGCACCATCGCCAGGACCGCGCAGGCGAGCATGATGAGGGTGGAGACCGGCACCGGCCCCAGCCCGGTGGCGCCGACGAGGCGGAAGGCGAAGGGCGTCTGGCCGAAGCTGCCCTTGAAGTTCGTGGCCAGGTAGCCGCTGATGATCAGCCCCATGCCCAGGGTGGCGATGAAGCCGTGGACCTTCAGGCCGGCGACGATCAGCCCGTTGGCCAGGCCAATGACCGCGGAGACTCCCAGCGCCAGCAGCACGCCGGGCAGGATGTTCGAGCTGCTGTTGGCCATCACACCAGCGGCGATCAGGCTGGCGAGGCTGGTCACATAGGGCACAGAGAGGTCGAGGCTGCCGACCAGGATCACCAGCGTCTGGCCGATCGCGATGAAGCCGAGGACGCTGGTGCCGGTGAGGATGCTGGAGATGTTCCCCGGGCTAAAGAAGTTCCGTCCGGTGGTGGCCACCAGCACGGCGCCGACGACGAGGGTCAGGAGTGCGACGAGGTAGACGATGTGCGTGGAGGGCAGGCGGCCGAAACTGTTGCCGGCCTTCCAAGTGCTGCTCATGCCGGTTTCCCCTCACCATTGCCGCCCGAAGGCGGGAAGACGTTGGAAGGCCCGCCTCCGCCGTCGTTGTTGCCATTGCCGTTCCGGGCGCCGGTTGCCAGCTGCAGGATGCGCTCCTCGGTCACCCCGGCCGGCAGCTCCCCGGCGAGGCGGCCGTCACGCATCACCAGGATCCGGTCCGACATGCCGATGACCTCGGGCAGTTCACTGGAGACCATCAGCACCGCCGTGCCTTCGGCGGCCAGCTGGCGCATCAGCCGGTAGACCGCCACCTTGGCGCCGACATCGATGCCGCGGGTGGGTTCGTCCAGCAGCACGATGCGCGGGCTGATCGCCAGCCACTTGGCCAGCACGACCTTCTGCTGGTTGCCGCCGGAAAGGTACTGCACCTCCTGGCCCAGATCGCGCGCGACGACCTCGAGGGCGGAGAACATGCCGGGGACTTCCCGCTTGACCCCGCCGGTCTGGCTTGGGAACACCGAGCGGATCACGCTGAGCGCGTTGTCCAGCAGGGACAGGTTCAGGCTCAGCCCCTCGGCTTTGCGGTCTTCGGTGATCAGCGCAATCCGGCCGCGGATGGCCTGCCGGGGTGAGCGGGGCAGCATCTCGATGCCGTCGACGCGCATCGTGCCGCGGCTGAAGGGCTGCGCCCCGAAGATCGCCTGGACGAGTTCAGTGCGCCCGGATCCCTGCAGGCCGGCGAGGCCGACAATCTCGCCGGCTTCGATGCTGAAGCTGATGCTGTCCAGCTGGCCGTTCCCGGCATCGGCAACTTCCAGCAGAGGCGTGGTGGACGGCGGTTCCGCCATTTCTTCCTGCGGCAGCTTGTCAGGAAAGTAGGCGGAGATGGGCCGGCCCACCATCATGCGCACCAGGGTGGAATCGTCGAGGTCCGCGGCGGGGCGGGTGTCGACGATACGGCCGTCCTTCAGGACGGTGATGGTGTCGCAGAGGTCGAAGATTTCGCGGAGCCTGTGCGAGACGTACAGGATGGCGGTTCCGCGCTCACGCAGCCGGTTGATAATGCCGTACAGCAGCTTGACCTCGGGCCCGGCCAGTGCGGCCGTCGGCTCGTCCATGGAGATGATGCGGGCCTCATAGCTGACGGCCTTCGCGATCTCCACGATCTGCTGTTCTGCCACGGAAAGGGACCTGACCTGGGCCGTCGGCCGGATGCTGGTGATGCCCAGCGACTCCAGCAGCTCGGCAGTGGAGGTGTTCATGAGGGCCCGGTTCACCATCAGGCCTTTGCGCGGCTCCCGGCCCAGATAGATGTTTTCGGCCACAGTGCGGTCCGGCAGCAGGTTGAACTCCTGGAACACCGTGGACAGGCCGGCTTCGTGGGCTTGGGTGGGGTGGCTGAAATGGACTTCCTCCCCGTCGATCAGCACGGTGCCTTCGTCCCGCTGGTAGACGCCGGCCAGCACCTTCATGAGGGTCGACTTGCCGGCGCCGTTCTCGCCGACCAGGCCGTGGACTTCGCCCGCGTGCAGGCTCAGCCGCGCGTCCTGCAGCACCGGAATGCCGAAGAAGCTCTTGCCCAGCCCGCGGACCTCCAGCACCGGCGCCTGCTGCGGCCGCGGTGCCGGGGCCCCGGCTGCCTCCGCTGAGGGTCCGGGGGCGGCGTGTTTGCTGGTTACTTCACCCACGCCTCCTACTGTGGCATGCGTCACAGACTTTTGTCGAGGGTTTGGCAAAAGTAGCTGGAGCGAGGTGAATTAGTCGGGCGGGAGACGAATCGAAGTGCTGCGTGCTTTACTGAAAGTGTGTTGAAGCCCACGGTCCCGACCAGCAGCGCCGCCGCTCCGGTTCCCGGCGCCAGCGACATTTTCCAGTTGCTGCGCGACGGCCGGCCGCGCACGCGTTCGGAGCTCGCCCAGCTGACTGGGCTCGCACGGTCGACGGTGGCTTCACGGGTGGAGGCCCTGCGGAAGCTCGGCTACATCGCACCGTTCGGGGGAGCCGCCTCCACAGGCGGCAGGCCGCCGTCGTTGTTTGCCCTCAACCCCGCCGCGCGGGTAGTGGCGGGTGCGGACCTGGGCGCCACGCATGCACTGGTCAGCCTCTCCGACCTCGCCGGCGAAGTCCTCGCCGAAGAACGCGAGGCCCTCAACATCGCCGACGGCCCGGGGAAGGTCCTCGACTGGCTCGGCTCCGCGATCAGCCGGCTGCTCGCGGAAGCGGGCCGGACGGCTGAGGATTTAGGTGCCATCGGCATCGGGCTGCCGGGGCCCGTGGAACATGACACGGGCCGGCCGATTAATCCGCCGATCATGCCCGGCTGGGACCGGGTGGACGTTCCCGCGGCGGTCCAGCAGCACTTCAATGTGCCGGTGCTCGTGGATAACGACGTGAACATCATGGCGCTGGGCGAGCAGGCCACGGCCTGGCCGGGCGTCCGGGACCTGATGTTCATCAAGGTGGCGACCGGCATCGGCGCCGGCATCATTTCCTCCGGCCAGCTCCAGCGGGGGGCCCAAGGCACTGCCGGCGACCTGGGCCACGTCCGCGTCCCGCGGGGCGGGGAGGTGCTGTGCCGCTGCGGCAATACCGGCTGCCTTGAAGCGCTCGCCGGCGGTCCCGCGTTGGCCGCCTTACTGGCGGCCGAGGGGCGCGAGGCTGCCACGAGCGGCGACGTGATCGACCTGGTCCGCTCTGGGGATCTGCGCGCAATCCACGTGGTCCGCCAGGCCGGGCGCGACATCGGCGACGTACTGGCGACCTGCGTCAACCTGGTGAACCCGTCCGTGATCGTCATTGGCGGGAGCCTCGCGCAGGCCGGCGAACACCTGCTCGCCGGCATCCGCGAAGTGGTCTACCAGCGCTCGTTGCCGCTGGCCACCGAGCATTTGCGCATCGCGCCCTCCGTGGCCGGCCAGCGCGCCGGCGTGCTGGGGGCGGCCTCGCTGGCCATCAGCCACGTGCTCTCGCCCGAGGCCATCGAAGCCGCCACCCGGTGAACGCTACTGCTGCTTGCCGGCGATGTTGACGAGCCAGTTGATGCCGAACTTGTCCGTCAGCATGCCGAAGGTGTCGCCCCACGGTGCCTGCGCCAGCTGCTCGGACACGTTCGCGCCCTCGGCGAGCTTGTCCCAGTAGCCGCGCAGTTCGGCCTCGTCCTCGCCGCTGAGCGACATCGAGATGTTGTCGCCGGGCGTGTAGTTCATGCTGTCCGGGGTGTCGGCGCCCATCAGGACCAGGCCGTTCGGCGCCTCCAGCATGGAGTGCATGACCTTGTCCTTCTCGGCCGGATCGTCGCTGGCGCCGAAGTCGCCGAAGGTGCTGACGGACAACTCGCCGCCGAACACCGACTGGTAGAAGGTCATGGCTTCCTTGGCGTTGTTGCGGAATCCCAGGTACGGGTTGAGACGCGTGGGCATATCGGAACCTCCTTGTTGGCGTACATGTCCAGGTGCCGGCCCGGGTAGGGCCGGTCGTACGCGTCCAAGTATTCAGCGTGCCGCGCACGAGTGGAAGACCCCATCTGCGCGTGGGGCACCCCCTCGCCTACTACCGTGTAATCGCCTCCCACGCTCGCAAGCTCGCCGCGGGGCCCTCGGCTACTACCGTGTAATCGCCTCCCACGGCTCGCAAGCTCGCCGCGGGGCCCTCGGCGATTACACTGGTGGCCATGACCCAGACTTCTTCCGGAGACCGCGCCCGCCTGCTCGAACTGATCAAGGAACTGGCGGTGGTCCGGGGGAAAGTCACTCTCTCCAGCGGTGCCGAGGCGGACTACTACATCGACCTGCGCCGCATCACGCTGCACCATGAGGCGTCCCGGCTGGTGGGCCGGGTGATGCTGCAGATGCTCGACGACGCGGGCATCGATTTCGCCACCGCCGGCGGGCTGACGATGGGCGCCGACCCGGTGGGCACCGCCGTCATGCACGCCGCGGCGGACGCCGGCCGGAAGATCGATGCCTTCGTGGTCCGCAAGGCGCAAAAGTCCTACGGAATGGGCCGCCAGGTGGAAGGTCCCGACGTGACGGGACGTCCCGTCGTCGTACTTGAAGACACTTCCACGACGGGCGGTTCCGCGCTGACCGCTGTGGAAGGCGTGCGCAACGCCGGCGGCGAGGTCAAGGCTGTTGCGGTGATCGTGGACCGCGACACCGGTGCCAAGGAGCGGATCGAGCAGGAAGCCGGCGTGCCGTACCTGTTCGCGTTTGGGAAGGACGAGCTGGGCCTCGACTAGGCCCCACGTCACTGCGGTGCCCGGCTGAACCATGGAACTTCCGGACAGTGAGGATGCCCACCAGCTGCGGCTGGCCGCCGGGATGCACCGTGTCTCGCGCAGGTCCTTCCTGATCAGCTCGGCCTTCGGGCTCGCGACCGCGGCGGACCTCGTCGCCACGCGGACGATCCAGGAGCAGCGCGAGCTGCCGCAGATCCTGAACCTGCCGGATGCGTTCGCTGAGGACCGGTTCCCGAGCACCAGCTGGATCCTCTTCCCCGGCTACAAGACCAGCTGGGAAGAGGGGCTGTTCATCCTCAACTCGCTGCGGCCGGCGCTGACGCAGCGGGGACAGATGGCGGTGGCGGGATATTCCAACCGCGGCATGGATCTGCAGCATCTGGCGGAAGTGCTGGAGCGGTACGTGGAGGAGCGGCAGCTGCGGCATTTATACTTCTACGGGCATAGCTTCGGCGGCATGGTTGCGGTGGAAATGACGGCTCGCATGCTGGCCAAGGGGGTCGACGTGCGGCTGATCATGATGGATTCCAGTCCGTACAGCCGCTTCGACGTGCTGGACCGCGCGATGTTCGAAAGCGTGGTGTTCTTCTACGAGGCGGGCTACCGCGTGCCCAGCTACCTGCGCGGCGGCTATGAACTCGGCGAGCGGATCGTGCACAAGAACGAGCGCAGCTGGCGGCAGATCCTGGAGCAGACCCTGGAACAGCTGTCCCCGCTGGCCGTCTCCAGCACGCTCATCCAGTCGCAGTCCTCGTACATCTACCATTTCGACGCCAAGCGTTACCAGCACAGCATCGGGGACACCAAGATCGCGTGGATGGGCAATCCGGACGACGGCACGGTGGACTACCGCACCGCCCGGCGCAGCTGGAGCGTGAACTTCGAAGGCAACCTGCTGACCTCCGACCTCGTCACGGCCGGGGCTCTGCCGGCGCACGCCTCGCCGCAATGGAATCCGGGGGTCTACCAGCCGCTGATCCTGCAGGTGGAGGACGAGTTCTTCCCGATGCCCGGCGGCGGCAAGACCGTATCTGTCTACTAGCTCTCCACAGGCCGGCTCCCTCCACAACCGGGCCTCGGCAGACCACTCCAGACGCTTCGCAAGGGACAATGGGAAGCGTGACCGTCCCGCCCGCACCCCGTGATTCCGCACCGTTCGACCTGGCTGCCATCGGTGCCGGGCTGGTCTTCGCGCACTCGCTGGACCAGCTGGCCGTGGCCTGCGGGAGGGTGCGCCGGCGGGAACCGCGGTGGTCCAGGCGCCGCCGGGCACGGGCAAGACCACGCTGGTGCCGCCGCTGGTG
>NZ_ANPE02000157.1 GCF_000328305.2 Arthrobacter crystallopoietes BAB-32
GCTGCGTGCCGCCGCTGCCTCCGCCGCCGAGGAGATGTTCGCCGCCGCGGCCGCGGACGGCGTGTCGATGACCGTGCTCAGCGGCTTCCGCTCCTACGACACCCAGGTCTCGACCTACCAGCACTGGGTCAACGTCAACGGCCAGGCCGGCGCGGACCGCGTGTCGGCCCGGCCAGGCTACTCCGAACACCAGACCGGCCTGGCGCTGGACATCGGCGACGCCTCCGGCTCCTGCAACCTCGCCGAATGCTTCGCCGACACCCCGGCCGGCAGCTGGGCTGCGGAGAACGCGCACCGCTTCGGCTTCATCATCCGCTACCAGCCCGGCCAGGAAGCCGTGACCGGCTACTCCCCCGAGCCCTGGCACCTGCGCTTCATCGGGACCAAGGACGCCGCGGACATGGCCGGCAGCGGGGTCAAGGCGCTGGAGACCTTCTACGGGCTGCCCGCCGCCCCGGACTACCGCTGAGCTGTCCGCCGGAAAGCCTGTTCACAAAAAATCCCGTGCTGTTCCCGAAAAATTTGCCGCGCCTCTGGGCAGGCGCTGAATTGGGCCGGTACATTGGCGCCATGCTCAAGGGATTCAAAGAATTCATTATGAAAGGCAACGTTATTGACCTTGCCGTCGCTGTGATCATCGGCACCGCTTTCAGCGCCGTGGTCAACTCACTCGTGGGAGACGTGCTGATGCCGCTGATCTCGATGATTGTCGGAGAGCCCAACTTCGACAACTTCCTGGTCTTCGGCACCGTCCGCTTCGGCGCGTTCCTGACCGTGGTCGTCAACTTCCTGCTGGTGGCCGCGGCCGTGTACTTCTTCGTCGTCGTACCCATGAACCACCTGATCGAGCGCCGCAACCGCCGGCTGGGCATCACGGAGGAAGAGGAGGCAGTGGATCCGCACATCGCGCTGCTGACCGAAATCCGCGACTCGCTGCGCGCCCGCCAGTAACCACCCGTCCCGCTCAATGCGAGGCCTTCCCGTCGCCGATGGGAAGGCCTCCTGCTTTGGCCCGGTCAGTCCTCTTCCTCCTCGATGGGCATGCCGGCCTTGCCTACGCGGGCGGGCGTGCCGACTTCCTCCGGCGCCGTGTAGGCATGGTCCTCGTTCATGGTGGACTCGTCGAACGGGTCCTGCCCGGAGAGCACGCGCTCGGCCTGCACCTTGTCGAGCTCGTTGGTCCACTGGCCCACCAGCACCGTCGCCACGGCGTTGCCGGTGAAGTTGGTCAGCGCACGTGCCTCGGACATGAACCGGTCGATCCCGACAATCAGTCCGACGCCCTCAACGAGGTCCGGCCGGTGCGACTGCAGGCCGGCGGCCAGCGTGGCCAGCCCGGCGCCGCTGACCCCGGCCGCGCCCTTGGACGCAATGATCATGAACACCAGCAGCGAGATCTGCTCGCCGATCGCCAGCGGCGTACCCAGCGCCTCCGCCACGAACAGCGCCGCCATCGTCAGGTAGATCGCCGTTCCGTCCAGGTTGAAGGAGTAGCCCGTCGGGACGGTAATGCCCACCACCGAGCGGTCCACGCCGAAGTGGTCCATCTTGGCGATCAGCTCGGCAGCGCTGCCTCGGAGGACGACGTCGAGACAATCAGCAGGTACTCACGCGCCAGGTAGCGCATCAGCCGGAAGATGTTGATACCCGTGACCAGTTTCAGCAGCGTTCCGAGGATCAGCACGATGAAGAGGATGCAGGTGATGTAGAACGCGATCATGAGGGTGGCGAGGCTGATGATCGCGTCCATGCCGGTCTCGCCGACGACGGCGGCAATCGCACCGAACGCGCCGATCGGGGCGAGCCACATGATCATGATCAGGATCTTGAAGACCAGCGCCTGGATGTAGCCGATGCCGCGCAGGATCGGCACGCCCGCCGGGCCCATCTTCTGCAGCGCGAACCCGACGAGCAGCGCGATGAACAGTGTCTGCAGGATGTTGCCCTCGGTCAGCGAGGAAAGCATCGTCGTCGGAATAATGCCCAGGAGGAAGTCGAACGTCCCGGCCTCGCCCTCGCCCTCAGGCGGCTCGAAGGCCTCGCTGGCCGTGATGTTCAGTCCTTCGCCCGGTTGGATGATGTTGCCGACCACCAGGCCGATCGCCAGCGCGAACGTCGACATCAGCAGGAAGTACCCGAGGGCCAGGCCGCCGACCTTGCCCACCGTCGCCGCCTTGGCGATGGAGCCGACGCCGAGCACGATGGTGCAGAAGATGATCGGCGCGATCATCATCTTGATCAGCGCGATGAACCCCGTGCCGAGCGGTTTCAGCGCGATCGCCACTTCCGGCGCCACGAAGCCCAGGATCGCGCCCAGGACCACGGCGACAATGACGGCGATATAGAGGAAGTGGGTGCGGTCCTTCTTCTTGGCGGTCCCGGCGGCCGGTGCTGGTTGCTGCGGGGGAAGCTGGTGCGCGGACATGGCGGACTCCTTCGTCCGAGGTGGTTCTGCCTGCTCCTTTAATGTCCCACCGGCCGCCCGCCGGCACCATAGGAACCGGCCAATTCTGTGCGCCCCGTCCCTCT
This sequence comes from Arthrobacter crystallopoietes BAB-32, assembly GCF_000328305.2. GTDB lineage: Bacteria > Actinomycetota > Actinomycetes > Actinomycetales > Micrococcaceae > Crystallibacter > Crystallibacter crystallopoietes_A. The sequence continues at coordinate 2,530 of NZ_ANPE02000157.1, forward strand.
CCGCCACTGCGCACCGCGCGTAAAATGGGCCGCAGCACCAGGGGCCCGCCTCGGTGACTCCTGGTCCTTTCCGGACGGAGACTCCCGTGAAACCCCAACCAGCCCACCGCTCGACCCCGCGCCCGCACACCGGCAGGACCGCCGCCGGATTGCTGGGCGCCGCCGCGCTCCTCGCCTCCGCCGGTTCTGTGCCGGCGTTTTCCCATAACGACGACGACCGCGACCGCTCCGAAACCATCGAACTCCCCGACGCCACCTCGGCCGAGGGCATCACCGCCGAACGCGACGGCACGTTCTACGCCGGCGACCTGTTCGCGGGCGACATCTACATCGGCGACCTCGACGACGGCACCGCCGAGAAGTTCATCGACGTGCCCGAGGGCCGGATGGCGGTCGGCATGTCCATCAGCGAACGCCGCGACATCCTCGCCGTCGCCGGCGGTTCTTCCGGCGATGCCTACTTCTACGACACCGACGAGGCCGAACCGCTGGAGGTCGTGGCCCTGAACGACGACGCAACCACCCTCATCAACGACGTCACCTTCACCCGGCGCGGCGCCTGGTTCACCAACTCGGTCAAGGGCGAACTGTACTTCGTCCCCGTCGACCGCGACGGCGACATCGGCGATGTCCGCACCCTCGACTTGAGTGGCCCGGCCGGCGAAATCACCGGGGACTTCAACCTCAACGGCATCGACGCCACCCGCAGCGGCAGGACCCTGGTCGTCGCCCACAGCGCCAACAAGGCCGTCTACACCGTGGACCCGGACGACGGCGACAGCGAAGTCATCGAGGACGTGAACGTTCCTAATGTGGACGGCATAGTGCTCGACGGCCGGAATCTGTGGGCCGTCCAGAACTTCGACAACAAGATCACCCGCTGGCGCCTCGACTCAGACCTCGAAAGCGGCGAACTGAAGGACACCATCACCGATAAAGCCTTCCAAATACCGACGACGGCGGCCCGCGTCGGCGACCAACTGCTCGCCGTCAACGCCAAGTTCGACACCGGCCTCCCGCCCACAGCCGACACCTACGAAGTAGTCGTCGTCGACGCCTTCGGCCACGACGACTAGCAGCGTTATTCGGCGGCGGCCGGCTCTGCTGTCTGCGCCGGTTCCAGCGCGAGGTTCTGTTTGACGGCCTCGGCGAGCCGGTCGGCGACCGACTTGGCGGTTTCCATGTCGGCTGCTTCGACCATCACGCGGACCACGGGCTCGGTGCCGGAGGGGCGCAGCAGCACCCGGCCGGTCTCGCCGAGTTCCTTCGTGGCCTCATCGACCGCGAGCTGTAGGTCGACGTTGGTCTTCACCGCGGCCTTGTCGACGCCCTTGACGTTGATCAGTACCTGCGGCAGTCGCGTCATCTTGGTCGACAGCACGGACAGCGGCTGGCCGGTCCGCGCGACCTCCGCGGCCAGCTGCAGGCCGGTCAGCACGCCGTCGCCGGTGGTGGCGTAATCGGAGAAGATCACATGGCCGGACTGTTCTCCGCCGAGCGAGTAGCCGTTGGCGCGCATGCTCTCGAGCACGTAGCGATCCCCCACCGCGGTTTCTTCGATCCGGATCCCGGCCTCGCGCAGGGCCAGCTTCATGCCCAGGTTGCTCATCACGGTGGCCACCAGGACGTTGTCCTTCAGCCGCCCGGCGTCCTTCAGCGCCAGCGCCAGGATAGTCATGATCTGGTCGCCGTCGACCACATTGCCCTGTTCGTCCACGGCCAGGCAGCGGTCCGCGTCGCCATCGTGGGCGATGCCCAGGTTCGCCCCGTGCTGGAGCACTGCCTGCTGCAGCTGTTCCAGATGCGTGGAGCCCACGCCGTCGTTAATGTTCAGCCCGTCCGGCTCCGCTCCGATCACCACGACCTCGGCGCCCGCGTCCGCGAAGACCTGCGGGGAGCAGCCGCTGGCCGCACCATGAGCGCAGTCCAGCACGACCTTCAGCCCGTCCAGCCGAGCCGGCAGGGTCTGCAGCAGATGCACGATGTAGCGGTCCTCGGCATCGGAGAAGCGCTGGATCCGGCCGACCTCGGCGCCGGTCGGGCGGCGCCGCACGGCCTTCATCTCGGCCTCGATGGCGTCCTCGACCTCGTCGGGGAGCTTGTGCCCGCCGCGGGCGAAGAACTTGATCCCGTTGTCCGGTGCCGGGTTGTGGGACGCGGAGATCATCACGCCGAAGTCGGCTCGCAGGTCCGCGACCAGGTAAGCCGCTGCCGGCGTCGGCAGCACCCCGGCGTCGAACACGTCCACGCCGGCGCTGGCCAGGCCGGCGGAGACAGCCGCGCTGATGAACTCGCCGCTGGCCCGCGGATCGCGGGCCACCACGGCTACCGGCCGCTTACCGTCCTGGACCTGCTCATGGCCCAGCACCACAGCAGCGGCCTGGGATACCTCCATGGCCAACTCGGCAGTGATCAGGCCGTTGGCCAAACCGCGGACACCATCGGTTCCAAATAATCTAGACATCGCAAGCCATTTTACGGGAGCAACAACCCCAAGCCGGACAGCGCCGACGTCGTACGCGCGTTTGCACGCTCCAATCCGCGAGATCAGGCGCGCGTGCTTTCCTACACACAAGCCGCACGATCACCCGCAAAAGGCCTATCACCGTCGTCGTTCTCCGCCTTAAAGCGGAACACCCCGCCCGGTGGAAACCACCTGGCGGGGTGCCGCTGCAGTCCGGGACAAGCCCGGTGAAGCAGGTTTAGCGCTTCGAGTACTGCGGAGCCTTGCGGGCCTTCTTAAGACCAGCCTTCTTACGCTCGATGATGCGGGCGTCGCGGGTCAGGAAGCCGGCCTTCTTCAGGGTCGGACGGTTGTTTTCCCGGTCGATCTCGTTCAGCGCGCGGGCGATGCCCAGGCGCAGTGCACCGGCCTGGCCGGAGGGGCCGCCACCCTGGATGCGGGCGATGACGTCGTAGGCGCCTTCCAGTTCCAGGATCTTGAACGGATCGTTCACTTCCTGCTGGTGCAGCTTGTTCGGGAAGTAGTTGGCCAGTTCGCGGCCGTTGATGGTCCAGTTGCCCGAACCCGGGACAACGCGCACGCGCGCAACGGCTTCCTTACGGCGGCCAACAGCGGAGCCGGCCACGGTCAGTGCCGGGCGCTCCTTGGCAACGGTCTCGGTAGCAGGAGCGCTCTCCGAGGTGTAGCTGGTGAGGTTCTCACCATTGTTCAGCTCTTCAGTGTTCTGAGCCACGGTTCTCCTTGAATGAATTCTTTAGCTTGGTGGCCAGGACTACTGGGAGACCTGGGTGATCTCGAAGGTCTTCGGCTGCTGGGCAGCGTGCGGGTGCTCAGGACCCGCATAGACCTTCAGCTTGGTCAGCTGCTGGGCAGCCAGGGAGTTCTTCGGCAGCATGCCCTTGATGGCCTTCTCAACTGCGCGAACCGGGTTCTTCTCCAGCAGTTCGGCGTAGCTGACGGAGGACAGGCCACCCGGGTAACCGGAGTGGCGGTAGGCACGCTTCTGTTCGAGCTTGGCGCCAGTCAGGGCGACCTTCTCAGCGTTGATGATGATGACGAAATCGCCCATGTCCATGTGAGGAGCAAAGGTCGGCTTGTGCTTTCCGCGCAGCAGTGTTGCGGTCTGGCTGGCAAGACGACCCAGGACAACGTCGGTGGCGTCAATGACATGCCACTGGCGGTTGATATCGCCGGGCTTCGGAGTGTACGTACGCACGGTTTTTGCCTTCGGTTGGTTGTTCTCAAGTAGCGGCGCGCCCATGGCGGGCACGCACGCAAGTTCATCTATGCGCTACCGGAACTTCAGGTGAGGACTGAAATGTAACCAGTGGTCCAGAGAGTCTCGGCCATCTTCGCGGATCAGGTAGCCCTGCAACTGGGCAGTCACGCCAAGATGGACGCGTCGAGGTAGGACACGCACAACGACTACCAAGAATAGCCTGTCACCAGCGGCGCGGTCAAAAGGATTGACGGCAACTTCGCGTTGATTACTCTGCCTTCGAAGCGGGCCGCCGGAACCTAAGCCTTATCCTCGCTTGCTGCTGCAGAGGATTCCGTATCTTCCACCGGCCGGCCGCTGAGCAGCGTCTTCAACATTTGAACGGCTTCCGGCCCGGCGGCAGTTGCGGACAAGTTGGCTTCGCTGACAGCGTCGAGAATCTCGCCTCGTTGTATTTTCAGGCCACGCGGAGCGTCGATGCCGATCTTGACGCTGTCTCCGCGAGCTTCGAGGATGGTGATGACGATGTCCTCACCAATATGTATTCTCTGATCGAACTTCCGTGTCAGCACCAGCACCCTACTAGCCTAGCGGCTGTTGGACCGGTTGGCCGTCCTCCCACCATCTCACTGGCAGGCCCAGCGCATTAATCGTCTCCGGCGTGCTGGTGTCGCCCCGGGAAAACCCGGCAACGGCAAAGAACGGCAGGACGGCTTCAAGCGCTTCCACCCAGCTCACGGTGTCTTCGTGCTTGCGGGTGGCATCTACGGCCGCCCAGATCTGGTCGGCGCCCAGGGCGCGCAGTCCATGGGACAGCGCGAAGGCCTCCCCAGGCCGCCCCACGCCGAAGGCGACCACAACCGGGACGGAAGCTTCGACTCCCTTCGCTCGAGCCGCCATCGCATCCTGGCGGTTGGCGATGTGCCGTCCCACCACCGGCGGCAGGGCGCCGCCGGTGTGAAAAAACTCCACATCCAGTGCCTTGGCCATGGCCGCCGCGGGGACCAGCGCGTCGTCACGGGGGCCGACGACGGCAATGAAGTCGCCTGGGCCCGACAGGACGTGGACCGGGTCCGCGGCTGGTGCCGGCGCCCGCGGCACGGGTTCTGCCACCGACTCCAGGCCCCGGATGAGCTCGTCGAACCTTTTCGATGATGTGGAGACGGAAGGCAGTTCCACACCATGGAGCTCGGCTTCGGCCGAATCCGCCTCGGCCAGAAGCGCCGAGAGGCCCCTCAGCTGCGGAGCCACCAGTGGCAGCGGGTCGGTGGTGGGTGCGGACCTGTCCGGAACCTCGACGAGGATCTCGTAATGGTGCTTGGCCAGGAATCCCGCGAGCCCGCCCACCGTGACCTCTTCGGCCCGGACTATCCTGACATCCGGCCCGTATTCTGCCTTGGCCTTCTCCTTCAGGGCTTCCAAGGACGGGCCGCTAAGCTGAAACCTGTTCGGCCCCACGGACCACTCCTATAGTTTCGATGGCCACATTGGCAGCCTGGGCTTCTTGGTAGGACAGTACAGGAAGCCCGTTAGTGCGCGCCGAGACCAGGCGTCGGACCGCGGGCCGGATCAGCGGTGCGCACACAAGGACCACATTGCGTCCTTCATTCTGCGCGGCAGCCGTGCTTTGCTGCAGGGAGCCGAGGACGGCCTCGATGCGATTCGCGTCCATGAGGATCTGGCTGCCGTTCTCCGACGGACGCAGGCCTTCCAGCATCGTCTGCTCGAGCCCGGCTCGATCATGATGACGTTCAACCGGCTGCCGTCGACATGGCGGATAGCGGGAACAGGTCCCAGCGCGCGCCGCGCCGCCTCAATCAGTCCTTCCGGATCCGTGGAAACCTTGGCGCGCAAAGTCAGCGCCTCGTAGATGCGTGCCAGGTCGTTGATCGGCACCTCCTCCTCGAGCAGCCCCTGCAGGACACGCTGGACCTCGGCCAACGAAAGCAGGTTGGGGATCAGTTCGTCGACGGCGGACGGGCTGTCCTCCTTGACGCTTTCGGTCAGCACACGGACATCCTCCCGGGACAGCAGACGTGCGGCGTTCGCTGTGACGATGGAGGACAGATGCGTCACGACCACGGAAACCCGGTCGATCACCGTCGCACCTGTCATCTGCGCGCTGTGGGCCATGGCCGCCGGGACCCACTTGCCTGCCAGCCCGAATACGGGTTCCATGGTTGCCGTCCCCGGCAAAGCGTCCAATGCATCGCCCAAGGCCAGGACGTTGCCGGCCGGCGCTTCTCCCCTGCCGGCTTCGACGCCGGCGATCCGGATGACATAAGTGTGCGGCGGCAGCTCGACACTGTCGCGTGCGTTGACGGGCGGAATGACGAAGCCCAGGTCCATTCCCACCTTCCGGCGCAGGCCCCGCACGCGGGCCAGCAAGTCGTCGGACGCGCCGGTCACGAGATCCACGAGGTCGGGAGAAAGCAGGATCTCGATCGGCTGGACGCGGATCTTCGAAATGAGGTCTTCGGGCGTTTCGGCGGCTGCTTCGACAGGACGTTCAGCATCGGCCTCTGCGGCCTTCGCTGCAGCCGTCTGGGAAGCTTTGATCCGCTGGGAGACGAAGATCAGCCCTGCGCCGATCAACAGGAACGGGATCTTGGGCATCCCTGGAATCAGGGCCAGCGCGATCGCCGCCACTCCCGCGATCATCAGCGCGTTGCGGGACTGCGCGAGCTGGTTGGACGCCGTCGAGCCCATGTCCGCCTCCGCGTTGGAGCGCGTGACGATCATGCCCGTGGCGACAGCCATGAGCAGAGCCGGGATCTGCGTGACCAGGCCGTCGCCGATGGTCAGGATGGCGTAGGTGCTCAGGGCTTCCATAATCGGCATGCCATGCATCGCCATGCCGATCACCACGCCGCCGACCAGGTTGATGACCAGGATGACGATGCCCGCGATCGCATCGCCCTTGACGAACTTCGACGCGCCGTCCATGGCCCCGTAGAAGTCGGCTTCAGCCGACACTTCGGCGCGCCGGGCCTTGGCCTGCTCATCGGTGATCAAGCCCGCGTTGAGGTCGGCGTCGATAGCCATCTGTTTGCCCGGCATCGCATCCAAGGTGAAGCGGGCACCGACTTCGGCTACGCGCTCTGCGCCCTTGGTCACGACGATGAACTGGATGACCACCAGGATGAGGAACACGACGGAACCAATGACGATGTTGCCACCCACGGTCACTTGTCCAAAGGCCTCGATGATCTGTCCGGCATGGGCCTCGCCCAGGATGAGCCGCGTGGAGGCAACGTTGAGGCCAAGCCGGAACAGCGTGGCAACCAGCAGCATCGAAGGGAAGACCGAGAAGTCGAGCGGCTTCTTGACGAACATGGACGTCAAGAGGATGACCAGCGCCAGCAGGATGTTCGCGGCGATGAGGAAATCCAGGAAGCCGACCGGGACGGGCACGATCAGCAGCATGATGATGCCGACCACTCCCATCGGAACGGCCAGTTTGGAGATCTTGAGGTTCACTTCGGTTTCCTTCAGTAAGGGTGGAGACGGTTCGTCAGGAGGCGGAGGCGGCGTAGCTGCTGCCGGCTGGCTGTTGCAGGAAGGATCCGCTGGCCGAGGCTGCTGTGTGCATGCCCGCGGCGGATCCGCGTTTCTTGAGTTTCATCACGAACGCGAGGACACCGGCGACTGCGGCGTAGAAGTCCGCGGGGATTTCCTGCCCGACGTCGCAGGCACTGTGCAGGGCCCTCGTGAGCGGGATGTCGCGCACCATGGGCACCGCGTCCTCCTCCGCCTTCTCGCGGATCTTGGCCGCGATGACACCGGCTCCCTTCGCGACGACCCGCGGTGCGGATTTGCCCGGCTCGTATTTCAGCGCGACGGCGAAATGCGTCGGGTTCACCAGGACGACGTCGGCATCCCCGACGGCGGCGATCATGCGGTTCCTGCTCATCGCCATCTGCCGCGCGCGCCGCTGCGACTTAATGAGAGGGTCGCCGTCGGTATTCTTGTGCTCGTCCTTGACCTCTTTCTTCGTCATGCGGGTCTTCTTGCGGTTGCGCTTCATCACGACGAAGACGTCGGCGACCGCCAGGACGACGCCGGCCGCAATCGCGAACTGCAGCAGCGAGGCCGTGCCGCCGCCGGCGGCCGTGAGCAATGCCTGGACGGACATACCGCCCGCGCTCATCAGGACCGGTACCAGCCCCTGGACCACCAGATAAAGCACTCCTCCGACGACGGCCGTCTTCAACAGCGCTTTTACCCCGTTCCACAGTGCCTGCGTGCCAAAGGTGTTCTGCACGCCCTTGACCAGGTTGAACTGCTCGAACTTGGCTTTGAACTTCTTGAACCTGATGCCGCCCTGCATGGCCGCGCCAGCCATTACGGCGGCGAGGACCGCGAGCAGCATCGGCATGAGGGTGGCTCCGATTGACGCCAATCCATCGGCCAGCGCCTGCACGGCGAGTTCCGGGTCGGGATCAGCGACGCTGGCGCGTACCGTGAAGAGCTGGTCCGTCGCGGCGTTCGCCCCGGCTGCAATCGTGGAAGGCAGCATCACGGCGGCGGCACCCACGCCCAGCCACGCTGTCATATCCGAGGACTTGGAGAGCTGGCCCTTCTCACGGACTTCCTTCATCCGCTTGTCTGTAGCCTGCTCGGTCCGTTCCTGGGAGCTGTCGTCGGCCACTTACATCACCTCCATCATGGTGCTGAGCGCCTCCTGCGTGAGGGACGAGATGATGCGCGGCAGTGCCAGGAAAACCACCGATCCGAGCGTGAGGGTCAGCAGAATCTTCAGCGGGAAACCCAGCGCGAAGGCATTCAGGGCGGGGGCTACGCGGTTGAGCAGCCCCAGGCCTACATCGGCCAGGAACAGCACGACCAGCAGCGGCCCGGCGATCTGGACAGCGGAAAGGAACATCCCGGTGACTGCTTGCACCGCGGCCGCAGCCGGTTCTGCCATAGCGAGTCCGCCCCCCAACGGGATCGAATCGAAACTGCGGGTCAGCCCGGTCAGGATCAGCTGGTAGGCGTCGGAGGAGAACATCAGAGCCAGGGCGGACATCTGGAACAAGCGCGTGAATTGCGCACCGTTGACCATGGACTGCGGATCGAAGGCCTGGGCCATCTGGAAACCGGAAAACAGATCGATCAGACTGCCGGCGGACTGGACTGCGGCAAACACAACGAAGACCAGGAACCCCAGAACCACTCCGACGACAACTTCAAGAACCAGCGCGCCGAAGAACCCGCCGGTGTCCATGGGCCGGTAGCCGGCAGTGACGGCCGGGGACACGGCTACCGCCAGGCCCAGGGCCAGCATGGCCTTGATCCGTGCCGGAAACGCGTTGTAGGAAAACGGAGGCGCAATGACAATGAAAGCCACCATCCGCACGCCGGCCAGCATGACCGGTTCCAGCCACGCCAGGTCCAAGGACAGATCCATGGTCAGCCGCCGCCCAGCAGGGACGGAATCTTTTCGAACAACGCATGGGTGAAGGAGACCATCTCCTGGATCATCCAGTGCCCGGAAATCAGCAGCACGATGCACACCGCGGCTGCCTTGGGCACGAAGGACAAGGTGACTTCCTGGATCTGCGTGATCGACTGCAGCAGGGAGATGCCGAAGCCCACGGCCAAGGCGGTGATCAGTACGGGGGCCGCAAGCTTGGCGGAAACCCACAGTGCCTGGAGTCCGATATCCAGGACGGCATTGGTATCCATGGGTCAGGCCCCCGAATAGCTTCCGATGAGGGCCGTGATGATCAGGCCCCAGCCGTCCACCAGGATGAACAGCAGGATTTTGAACGGCAGCGAAATCATGACGGGCGGCAGCATCATCATGCCCATGGACATCAGCGCAGCGGACACCACCAGGTCGATGACCAGGAAGGGAATGAAGATCACGAAGCCGATGATGAAGGCCGCACGCAGCTCCGAAATCATGAAGGCCGGGATCAGGGTTGTCAGCGGCACGTCCGCGGGAGTAGCGGGGTTGTCCAGGCCGGCGGCCCGGGTCATGAGGGCAATGTCCTCTTCGCGGGTGAACTGGAGCATCCACTGCTGGATGGGGCCGGCCGCCGTTTCGTAGGCCTGCTGGAACGTCAGGGCACCGTCCATGTAGGGCTGCACCGCCTCGGCGTTGATCTGGCCCAATACCGGACCCATGATGAAGAACGACAGGAACAGCGACAGGCCGGCCAGGACCTGGTTCGGCGGAATGGACGGCAGTGACAGCGCGTTCCGGGTCATCGCGAGGACGACGAAGATCTTCGTGAACGAGCTCATCATCAGCAGCAGCGACGGGGCTACCGTGAGCAGCGTGATTCCCAGCAGGGTCACCACGGAGGACGACGGGGAACCGTTGGGTCCGTTGATCTCGACGCTCAGCGCCCCATCGCCCTGGTTCGGCGCGGTGGGGGCAGCGGGATCAACCGGATCGACGGGAGGCAACGGAGCGGCGTGGCCGGTCCCGGCCCCGGTGAGCATCAGCGCGGCCGCGGCCACCAGCACCAGCGAAGCCAGGGCCAGGTGGCGTGCCGCCCCGGC
>NZ_ANPE02000156.1 GCF_000328305.2 Arthrobacter crystallopoietes BAB-32
AGCCTTCTCGGGCTTATGTTCACTTTATGAACGCATGCGTTCAATTATGACATGGATCACGGCGGGCGACAAGGGAAGCGCGAACTCGGGTAGAGCCCCTGAGAATCACTGCAATCGCAGGATGGCGGCGACAAGCAGTGCGCGCGGTAGCAGACGGCACGCTTGGCATATCGGGCGGGCCAGGTTGTGGAACAGCCTGGGCCAGTTGCAGCAGCACTCGGCCACATTGCGGGGTTTGTGCTTCGGCATCGAAGTCCGGGGCCCTTCGCCGGCGCTGCCTTTGATGGCACGGTCGGCCGCCTTTATGGTTCAGAAGTTCCGCCAAGTCTTCAGGACGGACGCCTGGCGGAAGTGATGGTACGACTTGATGGCCGCCCAAGTCTTGCTTGAGGGCACTAACCACCTTGGGCCGATAAGCGTGAATATGTCAGCTGCCGGCCCCACCCCTGCGGATCCTGGGAGCCGTGCTGTGCACGTCGTGGCGTTGGTTGGCGACCTGAGTGCAGGTACTCTCCCGTCAAGTTCACAATGGAACCACGATAGTAAGCCTGCTTGCAATATGGTGATAAGAGATAGGTCTCCGGCGTTCAGGGAAGGGGTCACGATGGGTCAGCCAGCGCAGCAGCAGGAGGTTCCGGGCGAGCAGAAGCGGATGACGCCGGTTCCCGATTGTGGCGAGAACAGCTATCGCGGCATGGAGAAGCTCACGGGCAAGGCCGCGGTCATCACCGGCGGAGACAGCGGAATCGGACGGGCGGTCGGCATAGCCTTCGCTCGTGAGGGCGCCGACGTCCTGATTTCCTACCTCAGCGAAGACGAGGACGCGCAGGACACGGCGCGGCTGGTCGAAGAGGCCGGACGGCGGGCGGTGCTGGTCCGCGGCGACCTGGACACTGCGGAGCATTGCCGCAAGATCATCGATACCGCGGTCGAGGAGTTCGGCAAGATCGACATCCTGGTCAACAATGCCGCTTACCAGATGACACACCAGTCGTTGGACGAGATCAGTGACGAGGAGTGGGACTACACGTTCAAGGTCAACATCGGGGCCATGTTCCATTTGGTGAAGGCGGCCGTGCCCCATATGCGGCCCGGGTCTTCCATCATCGGGAGTTCGTCGGTGAATTCCGACATGCCGAACCCAACGTTGGCGCCGTACGCGGCAACGAAGGCTGGCATTGCGAACTTCTCTGCGAGTCTGGCCCAAATGCTGGGCGAAAAGGGCATCAGGGTCAATAGCGTGGCCCCGGGTCCGATCTGGACGCCGCTGATCCCTTCGACGATGCCGCCGGAGAAGGTGGAGTCCTTTGGTGAGGACACGCCGCTGGGCCGGGCGGGGCAGCCGGCCGAGCTGGCGCCCACCTACGTCCTGCTCGCGTCCGACGACGGCAGCTACATTTCCGGTGCCCGTGTCGCGGTGACCGGTGGTCGTCCAATCCTCTGACCGGATGGGCGCGGCCGGGGTCGGGTGGCGATGTCGAGGTCCCGCACGGGCTGCCGGAGCCGGTGCCCTGATGGTTGGCTTGGCTGCTGCAGCGCACGCCGTAGTTGGGAGTCCACTACCGGCCATACCGGTCCTGTTGGGTCTCACGTCGCTGGCCGTGCTCGGTGCCACGCTGGCATCGCTTGTCCGGCTGCCGTTCGGCGCGGTCCTGTTGCTCTCGGCGGCCTGCCAGCAGATCCTGCATTTGCTGTTCACAGCCTTGGTGGGATCGGGAGGTTCGGGCCTCGTCCTGATCCCGCTGCCGGGCGAGCATCATGAGGAGTTGCTGGCCATAACCTCTCCCACGGACGAGCCGGGCAGTACGAACGAGCAAGCCCATGCTGCAATGCTGCTGCTGTACGCGCACGCGGGAGCAGCTGTGCTTGGAGCAATCATCGTCACCACTTGGACCGACGCATCCCGAAGAAGCCGGGCTGGCTCGGGCGTGGCAGAGGAAGATTACAGGGGATGACGCGCGTGAAGCACGTCTTCCACGGACGAGCGGTCCCGTTTTTGCCCGGGCGTTGAAGGTGGGGCCTACCAAATGGATACAGGGGATTGACAGGACTCAAGTACCGCAGACAATAGGGGTAGGAGTCCCTCGACGGGATCCGGGAGGCGGCGTGATGCGCCTATTGCACCTGCCGCTCATTGAAGCGGCTGTGGTCCTCCCCGGGTCCTTCGGGGGGCTTCTTGGTTGCGGGCAGCCGGGACCCGGAGGGCTGCGATGTCTGGTGGGGCCGTGGGATTGGACGAGTACGCGGGGTCAGACGAGCGCTCGCAGGCCGGGGATCCGGAGGGCGGCGAGGGAGAGGGCGAAGGAGCCGAGGGCGGCGATGGCGAATTTGAGGGTGACGAGGGCCAGGGTGGGTTCGCCGTCGTTATTGAAGACTGCTGTGGTGAGCCAGAGCAGGATGAGGTAGTGGGCCAGGTAGACGCCGAAGGAGGCGTTCGAGAGCGCCGTCAGGGCGTTCGCGACGGCGGGCGGGGGCTGCCAGCCGCGGAGCAGGTGGTAGGCGGAGGCGAAGATCGCGAGGGCGGCGGCCATGACGCCGAGGCCGAGGTAGCTGGACGGGGTGAGGATGTTCAGCAGGGGCGTGGTGTCGCGGTTGATCCAGTGCCAGATGTTGAAGGCGGAAAGTACGACGGCGGTGCCTCCGAGGAGGGCGGCGGTCCTTTTGCTGAGGTTGGGTTGGGCCAGGACCCAGCCGGCCAGGAAGTAGCCGGTGTAGGGGACCCATTGCGTCAGGGCGTTCCACGGATAGCGCCAGCCGAGGTCGTACTCGATGCTCACGGCCTGCGCGCTGAAGGCGGCCAGGCACAAAACCAGGACACCCGCCGTCGTTAGTGCCGCGGTCCGCACGCTGACGTGCTGGAGGAAACGGGCGAGCAGCGGCGCCACCAGGTACAGGCCGAGGATCAGCCAGAGGAAGTACAGGTGCGGGGCGAGCTTGGTGTCGAACACGGCGGCGGCGAGGGCGGCGGGCTCGAGGGGCTGGTGAAGCAGCAGGCCGCGGCCGACGAAGATGTACACGAGGTGCCAGAAGACGAGCGCCGGCAGCAGCCGCAGGGCCCGCTTGCGGTAGAACGCGAGGGCGCCGTCGCGGTGGGCGCGCGGCGCGAGCGTCAGGGTGCCGGAGATGATCACGAAGACCGGAACCACCCAGATGAACGCGATGTCGATGACGGCCGCGGCGAGCCACTGCGCCTGGCCGCGGAGCTCGTCATTGCCCGCGATCTCGCCGTACGCGTGGATGGCGACGACGCCGAGGATGCTGACGATGCGCAGGATGTCCAGCGCATAGTTCCGTTGGCGCGTGGCGGCGGTCGGGATGGCTTGGGTGTTCCGGGTCATGGCGCGCAAAGCCCCCGCGCCGGGTGGATCTGGCGCGGGGGCTCATGTCAGGTCAGCGCTCGATGTCGCCGCGGATGAAGGCCTCGACCTTCTCGCGGGCGAGGTCGTCGTTGTACTGCTCCGGCGGCGACTTCATGAAGTAGCTGGAGGCGGACAGGATCGGCCCGCCGACGCCGCGGTCCAGGGCGATCTTGGCGGCGCGCACGGCGTCGATGATGACGCCGGCGGAGTTGGGGGAGTCCCACACCTCGAGCTTGTACTCCAGCGAGACCGGGGCATCGCCGAAGTTGCGGCCCTCAAGCCGCACGAACGCCCACTTGCGGTCATCAAGCCAGGAGACGTAGTCGGACGGGCCGATGTGCACGTCGTCGGCGCCCAGCTCGGCCGAGGTGTTGGAGGTGACGGCCTGCGTCTTGGAGATCTTCTTGGACTCGAGGCGGTCCCGCTCGAGCATGTTCTTGAAGTCCATGTTGCCGCCGACATTGAGCTGGTAGGTGCGGTCCAGCGTGACGCCGCGGTCCTCGAACAGCTTGGCCATGACGCGGTGGGTGATGGTGGCGCCGATCTGGCTCTTGATGTCGTCGCCGACGATCGGCACGCCGGCGGCGGTGAACTTGTCCGCCCACTCCTTGGTGCCGGCGATGAAGACCGGCAGCGCGTTCACGAACGCCACGCCAGCGTCGATCGCGCACTGGGCGTAGAACTTCGCGGCCTGCTCGGAGCCGACCGGGAGGTAGCAGACCATCACGTCGGCCTTGGCGGCCCGCAGCGCGGCGACCACGTCCACCGGATCCTCGTCCGCCTCGACGATGGTCTCGCGGTAGTACTTGCCCAGGCCGTCCAGCGTGTGGCCGCGCTGGACCTTCACGCCGGTTTCCGGCACGTCGGCAATCTTGATGGTGTTGTTCTCGCTCGCGCCGATGGCGTCCGCCAGGTCCAGACCGACCTTCTTGCTGTCCACATCGAACGCCGCAACGAACTGCACATCGTTGACGTGGTACTGGCCGAACTGCACGTGCATCAGCCCGGGAATGGTGGACTCCGGATCAGCGTCCCGGTAGTAGTGGACGCCTTGCACCAGCGAAGCCGCACAGTTGCCAACGCCGACGATCGCGACCCGGATGGGGTTCTCTGCCACGGTTCTCCTTAACAAAAATCCTGTAATGCCGCGCCGACCGAGGGCACGCAACCTCTCCAGTTTACTTTGTTACCCAACGTTCATCAGACGGCGGCCATTCCCGCGGGCAATTGTTGCAAGTACGACGGCGGAGCGCAGGCTTTGGTGCGCACCGCGCCCGGGTGCCTAATTACTCGCGCCGGTGGAGTCGTGCGGCTCGCCGACCGGCTTGGACTCGGGCGAGCCGCGCTGGCGCAGGTAGACCGAGAGGATCACCATGGACCACACGGCGAGGAACTCGGACTGCCAGTTCTGCAGCGTGCGGTTCCAGAACTCGGGTGAGCCGAGGTACTCGCCCCAGGTTCCGGGGTCCTGCAGGTTCGCCAGCTGCGACTCGGCGAAGGCGCTGAAGCCGGCGACGGACTGCACCAGCCAGGAGCCCACAAAGATGCCGCCCATGACCAGGGCCAGGGAGTTGGAGAAGATCCTGGTCCTGAAGCCGCCGGCCTTGGCCCACTTCGGGGAGTCCGGCTGGGCGAATCCTCTGACCAGCTGGTCCTTGTCCGACTGGGTGCCGCGCTTCTCGATCTCCTTCGACTCCGGCGAGCCCTTCTGCACCAGCCAGACCGTGAGCCAGATGAACAGCAGGAACTGCAGGAACTCGGACTGCCAGTTCTCCGCGACGTCCACGGCGAAGCTGGAGGACGTCACGTACTGCCAGAAACCCACCGGCTCCAGTTCGGACGCCATCTGCTGCTCGTTGAAGTAGGCCAGCCCGGAGAAGGCCTGCCCGATCAGCGAGAACGCGAAGAGCAGGCCGAACGCAATGCTCAGCCCGTTGGTCAGGAACGGATTGTGCTTCATCGGGCCATCACCCCGATCACGAACATGTAGGCCAGCCCCAGGGCGATGGCGCCCAGGCAGATCCAGAATGCCCACCTCATGTCAGCCTCCCTCCACTTCGCAGTCGTAGGGTTTCTCGCCGCGGGACGTGCAGCCGGCGGCGGTGATCTTCCAGCGGTCGCCGGAGAGCGTCAGGAAGACCGTGTCCGCATCCAGCTGGACCTGCGCGTTGCTGCCGAACGCCTGGCTCTGCTGCACCGCCGAGGCCGGGTCGAGCTGCAGCTGGCCGAGCTTCTGCGCGCAGCTGCCGTCCGAGCCGTCCTCGAGTTTCTCCACGGTGCCGGGCGCCAGCAGCGAGCAGGCCGCCTGGGCGTCACCGGACGAGAGCGCGGTGTGGAACTGCGCGGCGGTGTCCGCGGCGTCGCTGGTGCCGGGATTGAGGCTGCTGCAGCCGGCCAGCAGCAGGGCAAGTACGACGCCGGCACCCGCCAGGGGTGCGCGGGTCCGGTGGGCTTGTGGATCCATACGTAAGCCTCCTCGCGCTTTGTCCTAACCGTACTTCGCTCCAGCCAATCGGGTAGGAAAGTCGGCCGGAAATCCCGCGGCGGAACCGATAGTGGGCCCTAGGTGATGAGGTCGCGGAGGGAACGTTCCGCCGCCCGGTAGCTGCCGGCGTCGAGCGTTTCCCCGTTCATGAAGCGGTCCACGACGCGCGGATCGACGTAGGACTTGCGGGCGATGGCAGGCGTGTTGCCGAGCACCTCGGCGACCTCGCGCATGGCGGCGGCGACGGCCTTCTTGCGGGCGGTCGCGCTGATGGCCTTCTTGCCGGCAGCCGCGCTGGTTGCCTTCTTGCGCGCTGTTTCGCTCTTGCGTTCGGGGGCGTGCTCGGCCAGGGCGAGGGCGGCGGCGACGGTGCCCTGCCAGGTGCGGAAGTCCTTGGCAGTGAAGTCGCCGCCGCACTGCTCCCGAATGAAGTCGTTGAGGCCTGCCGAGCTGATGGGCGACCACTCGCCGTCGTCAGTTTGGAAGGCCAGGGCCTGCTCTTCGGGGCCGCGCTGCAGCAGCGGCCGGAGGGCGTTGGCCAGGTCCTTGTCTTCGATCACGGCGCTCCACTGCTGGCCGCTCTTGGCGGGAAAGTCCAGTTCAACCTTGTCTCCCTGCAGCCGGACGTGCTGGACCTGGAGCGTGGTGACGCCGAAGGAGTTGTTGGTCTGGGCGTACTCCTCGTTGCCGATCCGCAGCGAGCCCTCGTCGATCAGCCGGAAGGCGGCGGCGTAGGCGCGCTCTTCGGTCGGCTCGTCCCCGCGCAGCAGCCGGGTCACGGCGGGGCGGGCGCGGGGCAGGGTGTCGGCGAAGTCCAGCGCGCGGTCGAACTTCTCGCGGTCCTTCAGCTCCCGCCAGCGGGGGTGGTAGAGGTACTGGCGGCGGCCGGCATCGTCCACGCCGGTGGCCTGGATGTGCCCGTTGGGGGCGGGGCTGATCCAGACATCGCGCCAGGCCGGCGGGATGGCGAGCTGGCGGATCCGCTCCAGGGTTTCCGGGTCCCCGACCCGGCTGCCGTCGCCCGCGCTGTAGCTGAAGCCTTTGCCCCGGCGGCGGCGCGTGATGCCGGGCATGTTGCAGTTGCTGCGGCGCAGCCGGGGTTTCCGTGCCGGCTTGCCTTCCTGTGTGGCCACCGCTCTCCTCATCCTCGACGCGTGGACCGCAGATCCATGGGTCCCAGCCAAGTTATTCAGCTTGCTTACTAACTCTAGTAGGGTGCGGAACAGGGCGCGATCGCGCCGACCGACACCGGTCCAGCGAAAGGGGCAGACGACTATGTCGACGAACACCACGCCAGCCAACGAAGTACCCATCCCGGGCTCGCCCGGCGTTGAGCCTCCGGCGCTCGCCGAGCCCACCGAGCCGCGCGAGCCGTTGCCGCCGAAACCGGACCAGGATGCTCCGGAGATGGTCACGCCGACCGGCTCTCCGACTGGAGCGCAGAAGTCGCTGAACAGCCAGAGCGGTGCCTATTTAACGACGGCGCAAGGGGCCCGGCTCTACGAGACCGACCACTCCCTGAAGGCCGGGCCACGCGGTCCCATCCTGCTGCAGGACCATCACCTGCGCGAGAAGATCATGCACTTCGACCACGAGCGGATTCCGGAGCGTGTGGTCCACGCCCGCGGCGCCGGCGCGCACGGCGTGTTCGTTGCCAATGGTGCCGCCGCGGGAGTGACGAAGGCAGGCTTCCTGGCGTCCGGCGTCGAAACCCCCGTTTTTGTCCGGTTCTCCACCGTGGTGGGCTCGCGCGGTTCGGCGGACCTGGCGCGGGACACCCGCGGCTTCGCCACCAAGTTCTACACGGACGAGGGCACCTTCGACCTGGTGGGCAACAACATTCCGGTGTTCTTCATCCAGGACGGCCTGAAGTTCCCGGATGTCGTGCACGCGGCTAAGCCGCACCCGGATCGGGAGATTCCGCAGGCGCAGAGCGCGCATGACACGTTCTGGGATTTCGTCTCGCTGCACACCGAGGCGCAGGCGCACACCATGTGGTTCATGGCGGACCGCGGCATCCCGCGCTCCTACCGGACAATGGAGGGCTTCGGCGTGCACACCTTCCGGCTGCAGAACGCGGCGGGGGAGACCACGCTGGTGAAGTTCCACTGGAAGCCGAAGCAGGGCGTCCATTCGCTGGTCTGGGAGGAGGCGCTGATGGTCAACGGCGCGGACCCTGACTTCCACCGCCGGGACCTGGCGGACGCGATCGAGGCCGGGGCCTTCCCGGAGTGGGAGCTGGGCATCCAGACCTTCCCGGACACGCCGGACGAGACGTTCGAGGGCATCGACCTGCTGGATCCGACCAAGATCGTGCCGGAGGAGCTGGCCCCGGTGCAGGTGATCGGCACGATGACGCTGAACGCCAATCCGACCAACTACTTCGCCGAGACCGAGCAGGTGGCCTTCCACCCCGGCCACCTGGTCCCGGGGATCGACGTCACCAACGACGCGCTGCTGCAGGCGCGGCTCTTCTCCTACCTGGACACCCAGCTCACCCGGCTGGGCGGGCCGAACTTCGCGCAGCTTCCGATCAACCGCCCGCAGGCTCCGGTCAACGATATGCTCCGCGACGGGATGCACCAGAGTGCGGTGCATGCCGGAGTGGCGCCGTACCGGCCGAACTCGCTCGACGGCGGCTGTCCCTTCCTTGCGGGCGAGGACATGAGCACCTACATCGAGGTTCCGCAGGAACTGCCGGCCTCTGCCAAGCGGCGGGAGAAGCCGGCCAGCTTCGACGACCACTTCAGCCAGGTGCGGCTCTTCTACAAGTCGCTGGCGCCGGTGGAGCAGGACCACGTGGCGCAGGCCTACACCTTTGAGCTGGGCAAGTGCTACGAGGAGAACGTCCGCAAGCGGCAGTTGCAGGCCCTGGCCAATATCGACGGCGACCTCTGCGCCAAGGTGGCCGCCGGCCTGGGGCTTCAGGCTCCCGCGCCGACGGTGGAGCTGGCCGAGCCGGAGCCGAGCCCGGCGCTGTCCCAGCTGCGCGGAACCTGGCCGCTGGCCGGGCGGACCGTGGGCATCGTGGCGGACGAGGCGAGCGATGAGGACGCGCTGGCGAAGGCCCGCGAGGCGATCCACGCCGGCGGCATGGTGCCGCTGATCATCGCGCCGCAGGGCGGCAAGCTTCCCGGTGGCCTGCCGGTCCAGCGGACCTACCTGACGGCGCGTTCCGTGGAGTTCGACGCCGTCGTGGTTGCCGGCTCCGCCGCTCCGGCCACGGATGCCGCCCCGGGACTGGACGCGAAGGCGGGCGATCCCACCGGCTACCCGGGCATCGACCCGCGGGTCAGCCTGCTGCTGGCCGAGGCGTACCGGCACTGCAAGCCGATCGGCGGCTGGGACCATGCCGGCCAGGCACTGGCCGCAGCCTCCGTACCCGAGGATGCAGCCGGCGTCGTACTTGGTGAAGGTCCGGAAGTGCTGGAGCGGATGGCCGAACTGCTGGCCACGCACCGGGTCTGGGAGCGTTTCCCGGCCGGCGCTGAAGGAGACCGGTTGCGCGAGGGCGCCTGAGCCGGCGAGGTCGGGTGGACGGTCCAGCGGGTCGGACCGTCCACCCGGCAGGCAGGCAGGCGGGTCAGGCCCGTCAGGCGGGCAGCTGGTGCGCCGTCTGGTCCGCCTGCATCCGCTGGTTGGCCTGGTCCGACTGCAGCTTCCGGGCCCAGCGGATGGCCTTCAGCGCGGGGCCGGGCAGCAGCGTGCGCAGGCGGATCCGCAGCCGCCGCTTGCGGGAGGCGGCCAGCCGGTCCCGGTCCACGCCGAGCTTGCCGGCCCGCGCCCAGCCGGCGTAGATGGCCAGCACGTGGCCCAGCGGCACGTCCTGCTTGTGGAAGTAGTTGTCCCGCAGCCAGCTCTGCTCGGGCTGGAAGAAGCGGCCGGCCTTCAGGTCCGCGAGGGTGCCGAGCAGGCCCGAGCCGTCGAAGACCTTGTTGAGCATCTCGTCGCTGACGCCGAAGTCGGAGAGGATCAGCACCGGCAGGCCGGCGTCGAGCGCCTCGAGGGCGGCGGTGGAGCTGACCGTGACCATGGCGGTGCCCGGGGTGAGCTGCTCGGCCATCGAGCCGGTGCAGAATTCCAGCTCGTGGCCGGCCACCGCGTGGGAATTCACCAGCTCGTGCCAGAGCTCGTCGAACGGATACTGCTCCAGGTGGGTCTGCGGCTCGCCCGCCCAGGCCCGCAGCTTGACCCGCACGGTGAAGCCGCTGCGCCGGGCCAGTCCGGCCAGCGCCTGCAGGATGGCGATCCGCTCGTCCTTCTCCACCGGCACCTTGGCCTGCGGCGCGAACACCACGCGCTGCAGCTTCGTCTCGTCCTGCACCGGCTGCCCGGGCGAGGACAGGAACGGCAGCCGGGACACGAGGATGCGCTGCGGCTGGCCGAGCTCCTCGATCTGGTCGCTGAAGGCCCGGGATTCGGCGTGGCTGTGCGTGATGAACGCGTCGCCGAGCGCTCGGTAGCGCAGCGCCTTCTTGGTGGCCGGGAAGGCGACGCCGGGCAGCCCGGACACCAGCGCCGGCCGCGGGGAGAGCGTGGACGCGTGCAGGTAGATCTCCTCGACCACGGGGCCGGTGGCGGCGGCAAGCACGACGTCGGCGCCCGCCAGTGCGGTCCGCAGGCCGGAAGCGGTAATCACCTTGGTGGCCCGGCCGGCGCAGAACGTTCCGGCGGTGGCGGCGGTGACCTGTTCGAGGGTCGGCTGGATGGGCGAGCGGACCAGCAGGACCTCGCGCTCCCACTCGGGGCCGAGGCCGTCCAGCGTGGCGCAGGCGAACTTGAGGTAGGAATCGCTGTCCGCGACGGCGACGATTCGGTACTTCGCGCCGCTAGGCAGGGCTGGGGTGCTCATGCCGGGTACCCGCTGTCATCGAGGGAGCTGCTCAGGTGCCGGCGCAGGGCGTCCGACGTGCCGGGCAGCCACCAGCTGTCCGGCACGGCGTGGCCCTTCAGCGGGACGCCGTTGGGACCCAGGATCAGCCGCAGCGACGCTAGCACAGTGGACGGCAGGGCGCGCACGGTCTGGCCGGGGCGCAGGCCGCGCAGGCGCATCTCCACCGGCACGGTGTGTTCCTTGACGTGGATCAGCGGGTGCCCGGCCAGCTTGGCCAGCGACTCGGGCGTCTCGCGGCGGTGCGGGAAATAGCCAACCGGCCCGTCCTCGGTCAGCGACTCGACCCAGGCCAGGTAGGGCTCCTCGCGGATCAGGCCGTCCGCCGCCATTGCGGAACCAACGACGACGGTGGGTTCGGTAATTTCCTCGGTCACCGGCTGCGTGCCAAGCCATTCGAACCCGTGCCGCTCCAGCTGGCCGCCGATCGCCCGGAAGCGCCGCTCCAGCTCCAGCGGCACCGGCAGCGCGGTGATGACGAGCAGCCGGTTCTGGCGGGCCAGCCGGCGCAGCAGGAACCAGAGCGCCAGGCCCAGTGCCTTGCGCGAGGCGGAGGCCGCGGCGCGCGGGCGGACGAGCGGAGCGGGGGAATCCTTCACCAGCATGGCCAGCAGCTTGAGCGTGGCCAGTCCGTCGTCGAGAATCACGATCTCTTTGTCCCCGGTGCCGCGCAGCAGTTCGGCCTGCGCCTTGCCGGAGTAGGCATCCCCCATGACCCAGCGGTCCAGCCCGGGAACCCGCAGCTGCGGAACCGCGGACGCCGGCTCGGCGAAGCGCACGCCGGCCGGGACCCGCTCCATCAGCGAAGCCAGCGTGGCGTCCATGCCCACAGCATCACCGCGCGGGTGGATGACCGTCTCGGTGCCCAGCAATCCGGCGCCGTGCGCTTCCACCGCGCTGAGCAGCTGCAGCGGGGATTCGGCCCAGACTATGGCCCGGCCGAACCGCGGCCGCGCCACGAGCATCGTAGGGAGGATTTCCTGCATCATTTGGCCAGCGCCGTCAGGACTCGCTTGACCCGGCGCGCGCCGGCGCGGCGCACCCGTCCCAGCGGGCGGAGCACCTTGCCGGCCGGCAGGGCGCCGGGCAGCTCCAGCTTGGTCAGCCGGCGGCGCTTGAAGTAGCGCATATCCCCGGTGTCCTGGGCACCGGCGAGGAAAGCCCGGGCGGCGGGCCGGGCCAGGGCGAGCGTGTCCGGCTGCATGCAGTAGGAGACGGCCTCGACGAGCTGCTGCAGCGGGGCGGCAGGACCGGCGTCCGCAGGTGCAGCGTAGCCGCGTTCGAGCAGCGCGTCGATGACGGTGACCGGGATCCGGTTGCTGTTCTGGTACGGCGTCAGCCGCTCCAGCAGGATCTCGGTGCCGACGGCTGCGGCTTCGATCCCGAACAGGTATTTCGCGGTCATCAGCGCGGTGGAGAAGCAGCTGACTACCAGGTCCGGCTGCAGCCGCTGCATGACAACCTCGGCCGGGCTGCTGGAGGTGAGCACCTGCAGCTCCATTCCCAGTTCGACGGCGGCGGCCTGGATCGAGGTCACCGCACCGGGGCCGGCGCTTGGGTGCGGCTTGAAAATGCAGTGCCGGATGCCGCGGTCCGTGGCCTTCTGCAGCATGCCGCGGTGCAGCTCGATCTCTTCCTCGGTGGAGAGGATGCCGAGTTCGGACAGGTACTGGCCCAGGATCAGCGCGGTGCCGGCGGCGTCCTCCGCTGCGCGGTGCTGCTGCAGCTTCGCGGCGGGGGTTCCGCTGACTGCGGCCGGGGCTTCCGCGTCGTCCGGCAGCGCCCGGGCAAGCTCTTCCATGCCCTGGCGGAGGGCGTCGCGGCTGACCGGGATCAGCCGCGGAGCATGCTCGCGCAGCAGCTGCGGCACCAGTCCCGGCACCAGGTCCACGTAGATCAGCGAGTCCAGCCGCTGCGCCAGGTCGCGGGCCAGCGGGTTCCGGGTGGGGCCGTAGCTCATCAGGCCGTCGGAATGGACGTGGATGGCCGCGTCCGCGAAGATCCGGCAGAGCGCGACGGCGGGATTGACCTGGATGGACTCCACGAACAGCGCGAGCCGGTCGCTGCCCAGGTCCCACTCCGAGCGCAGCAGCTTCTCCCAGACGTCGAGCTCCTCGGCCCGGGGGTTGAACTGGCCCGGGCGCCGCGGCCACAGCAGGGCGCTCAGGTCAACGGTGCGGTCGAACCGGGAAGCTGCTTCCGCGAAGCCGGGGGCTTCGTGGAACGGGACGGAAACTTCCGGGATCAGGGCGCTGTTGTTGAGCACCAGGATGCGCTCGGCGCCGTGGTCCGGGATGTCCCCGCTGTCGATGGCCGAGGCCAGCGAGATGCACTGGTACAGCGTCGAGACGACGAAGAGTTCTTTCATGCGGCGGCGCTCCTGAGCACAGGTTTGAGCAGCTGGCGGCGTTTGCTGTCCAGCGTAGCCAAGGCTTCCGCGGAAACGTCCGCGGGCAGGCTGTTCAGGACCCCGGCGATGCCGCTGTGCAGTTCGGAGCGGTAGGCCTTGTCCATCTCCGTGGAGCGGCCCAGCTGATGGCAGGCGATGGCCAGGAACTGCCGGGCGGCCTTGGCCCAGAAGCGCTCGGCCTCGGGATCCTCGGCCACCAGCCGGAAGACCTCGGAGAAGCAGGGCAGGAAGTCGAGCTGGCGGCGGTCAAAAACCTGGGTGAGGGAGCTGGCCACGCCGCGGCGGTAGAAAGCGCCGAGCTGGCGGCTCACGGCGTAGGACTCCGCCTTCAGGTGCAGCCGCCACACCCACGGGCGGTCTTCGGCGGTATGCCGGCCGTCCAGGAAGTGGAGCATGCCCGCATCCTTGAGTCCGCCGTCGAAAATTCCAAACGGCGGGAAGCAGTAGTCCACCATGGTGGACGCGTTGTACGGGGCGATGCTGTCCCGGGGATCCAGCCGGACGCCGCGGCGGGCCTGGGGCGCCTTGTGGATGGTGCGCACCCCGTTGGTGTGCCGGATGTGGTCGACCCGCAGGAAGTCCACGCCCAGCTCGGCGATCTCGCCGGTGATTTTCGCCAGGTGCCCCGGGGCGTACCAGTCGTCCGGGTCGAGGAAGGTGACGTAGCGGCCGGTGGCGTCGTCCAGGCCCTTGTTGCGGGCGGAGGCGACGCCGGTGGCGGCTTCGTTGCGGAGGATCTTCAGGCCGGGGAGCTGGCTGGTGAAGGCGGCAGCCAGCTCCCCGGTTCCGTCGGTTGAACCGTCATCGATGACGATGACTTCCATTACGGAGGGATCATCGAACTGGCGGGCCAGGCTGGTCATCGAATCACGGATGAAGGGTGCCTGGTCTTTCGCAGGGACGATGACGCTCAGTAATGGCTGGTTCATATGGCTTCGACCTTAGCCGTCCACCCGGCGCAGGCGGGACAGCGGCGCGAGCTCGCCCGGGAAGACCTTCTTGACGCCGTCGCCCATGGCGTCTTCGAGGATGCGGATGTCGCGGATCAGCGACTCGAAGCCCTTGGGCTCCAGCGAGGAGGCCTGGTCCGAGCCCCACATGGTGCGGTCCAGGGTGATGTGGCGCTCCACGGTGACCGCGCCGAGGGCGACGGCGGCCAGGGAGATCTGCAGGCCGCGCTCGTGGCCCGAGTAGCCGACCGGCACCTGGTAGCGCTCCTGCAGCGTGGTGATCATCCGCAGGTTGGCCTCCTCCGGGGGCAGCGGGTAGGTGGAGGTGGCGTGCATCAGGATCAGGTTGTCGGTGCCGAGGGTTTCCACGGCCTTGTCGATCTGCTCGATGGTGGACATGCCGGTGGAGAGGATGATCGGCTTGCCGGTCTCGCGCAGGGCGGTCAGCAGTTCGATATCGGTGACGGAGGCGGAGGCGACCTTGTGGGTCAGGGCGCCGGCTTCCTCCATGAACGCGACCGAGGGGACGTCCCACGGGGAGGCGAAGCAGTGCAGGCCCTTGTCGGCGGCGTGCTGGATGAGCTTCTGGTAGATCGGCATGTCGAACTCGACGCGGTAGCGGTAGTCCAGGTAGGTCATTTCGCCCCACGGGGTGGAGCGCATCTTGTCGCGCATGTCGGCCGGGGTGGAGATCTCCGGGGTGCGCTTCTGGAACTTCACGGCGTTGGCGCCGGCGGCCGCGGCAACGTCGATCAGCTGCTTGGCGATTTCGATGTCGCCGTTGTGGTTGATGCCGATCTCGCCGATCACATAGACGGGCTGGCCGGCGCCGACCTGGACATCGCCGATGGCGACGGGGGCCGGGGCGGGGGCGGTGGTTTCGGTGGTCATCAGCGAAGCTCTTTCTGTCATCGGGTTTGAATTGCTGCGGCGGCCGGTTCGGCTGCCGGTTGCGCGGCGAGGACGCGTTCGCAGATTTCGCGGACTGCGCCTTCGCCGCCGTTATGCTGCAGCACCACGCGTGCGGCAGCCTTGACCTCGGGCCGGGCATCCGCCACGGCCACCGGCCAACCGACCCGGCCCATGGCGGGCAGGTCGTTGACGTCGTTGCCCACGAAGGCAACACGTTCGGGATCGAGGCCGCGCAGCGTGATCCATTCGGTCACTGCCGCGGCCTTGTCTGCGACGTCCTGGACGACGTCGACCCCGAGCTTGTTCGCCCGGGCGGTCACCACCGGATTGGTTTCGGTGGAGAGAATCAGCTGGGGCACTCCGGCGCGGCGCAGCCGGGCCACCCCCATGCCATCCGAGCGGCTGACCCGGACGAACTCTTCGCCCTCGAAGTTCACGAGGGCGTGGTCATCGGTGTGGACGCCGTCGAAGTCCATCACCAGGGCATCGACGTCCACTTCGGTGGATTCCGGACGCGAGTCCATCGCGCGGACGATTTCCAGGTCCTCGAGCGAGTCGATCTCGATCGCATGCTCGGCCGGAACCACCTGGAACTCGAGGGTGCCGAAGAAGCGGTGCCGCCGGGCCAGGAAGCCCTCGGTGCGCATCACGTAGAAGGCGCCGGTCTCGCGGTACTGCGGTTCCCGGTCCTGCCGGCGCGGCCGGAAGTCCGCGCTGTGCCCCACCGCGGTGACGGCACCGGCGTCGTTCCTGGCCCAGAGGAAGTTGTGGTTTTCGGCGACGGAAAACGCCACGTCCGCACCGCCGTCGAGCACTTTGCCGATGGCCGCGTCCAGGTCCGCCGGGTCGATGAACGGCGAGGTGCACTGCATCAGCACCGTGACCGCAGGCGTGCCGGACGTGTTCTCCAGGGCGTGCAGCACGGCCGATTCGCTGGTCGCAGTGTCACCGGACAGTTCGTCCGGGCGCTCGATCACGCGGGCGCCGAAGCGTTCGGCCTCGAACCGGATATCGGCTGAATCCGTGCTAACGACGACGTCCGTCACCCAGGCAGCACCGCGCGCCGCTTCCACGGCGCGGGCCACCAGGGACCGTCCGGCCACAGGTTTCAGGTTCTTGAAGGGGATCCCCTTCGAACCGCCGCGGGCGGGGATCACCACCAGCACTTCATGGGGGTGGGTAATGCTCATTGCGTCAACGGTAGGGAGCCTCTATGGCCGGACGGGGTGTTTCCGGTTACAGGAAAGTGAGCTCCAGTCAACGTTTCGTTAACCTGCGGCGTTCACCAAGGACCGACAGTAAGGTGGGTGCATGCCAGGGCCCTCCCAGCGCCGCCGCCTGCCGCTGCGCATCGTGGTGCCCAGCCGGAACGATCCTCTTCTCCGGCGGTTCACGGAGCCATTGGGCGGCCCGCTCGGCAAACGCACCGCACCTGGCATCGTGGAGCCGGGCTTCTTCACGGTGGAGCGGGTCCTGATCCTGCTGACCACGGTGGCGGCCTTGCTGTCAGTGCTGGTGAAGACCCCGTGCCGGGTGGCTGGCTGGACCATGCCCGACGACTTCTATATGGCCTGCTATTCGGATTGGCCGGTGCTGTTCGAAGCCCGCGGCCTGGCGGAAGGCGTTTTCCCGTTCGTGACGCCGGGGAGCGCCTTCGAGTATCCCGTGCTGATGGGCCTGCTGGCCGGAGTGACCGCGCTCCTCGTGCCCGGCAATGGGGCTTCGCCCGAACGGGCACTGGCCTACTTCGACATCAATGCCACGCTCGTGGCCGTGGTCTGGATTGTCACGGTGGTCGCGACGGCACGGATGAGCCACCGGCGGCCCTGGGATGCAGCCATGGTCGCACTGGCTCCCGGCGTAGTGCTGGCCGGGACGATTAACTGGGATCTCTGGCCGGCGATGGTGCTGGCTCTGGCCATGCTGTGTTTCGCCCGCGGGCAGCTGGCGGCTGCAGGGGCGTTGATCGGCCTGGGTACCGCATTGAAGGTGTATCCGGTCCTGCTGCTCGGCGCCATCCTGCTGCTGGCCATCCGCACCGGCAGGTCTCGCCCGTTGCTGGTGACGGCAGGAGCGGCCGGAGCCACTTGGCTGCTGGTCAACGTGCCGTTCATGGTTTCCGGTTTCGCGTCCTGGTCGTACTTCCTCGGCTATACCCGGGACCGCGACGCTGGCTATTCCTCACTCTGGTACGCCTACAACGTCACGGCGGAACGTGGCGGCCTGCCACAGTTGGGGCCCGGTGCCGTCAATGCGCTGTCGCTGCTGCTCTTCCTAGGTGCGTGCCTGGCCATCGCCCTGCTGGTTCTCTCGGCTCCCCGGCGTCCTCGCCTTGCCAGCATCGTTTTCCTCATCGTTGTTGCGTTCGTGCTGACCAACAAGGTCTACTCTCCGCAGTTCGTCGTCTGGCTGGTCCCCCTCGCCGCCTTGGCCCACCCGCGTTGGCGGGACTTCCTGATCTGGCAGTTCTTCGAAGTGCTGCACTGGTGGGCCATCTGGATGTACCTGGGCCGCATTACCGGTGGCGGGGAGCAGCAGCACAATATCGACACTCCCTACTATGTCCTCGCCGTTCTCGGACATATTGCCGCGACGGCATATTTGACCGTGAAGGTCGCCCGGGGCATGCTGGAACCGGACCACGACGTAGTGCGCAGGCTCGATACCGATGATCCGCAGGGCGGGCCGTTCGCCGGCATGCCGGACCGGTTTGTCCTTCACAGGAACACACGGCAGGATCGGGTCCAGACGGCACGGGCAGTTCAGGCGGAAAGGCAGGACAAGAAATGACAGGCGGACAGGCGGCAGTGGTCGGCGCCGGCCCCAACGGCTTGGCTGCAGCGGTCATCCTTGCCCGGGCCGGGCTCGATGTCACGGTCTTTGAGAGTGCCCCTACGCCGGGTGGCGGCGCCCGGACTATCGAAGCAATCGAGCCGGGCCATTGGCACGACGTATGCTCTGCCGTGCATCCGATGGCAGTAGCCGCCCCGTTCTTCCGCGAATTCGGCCTGACCGAGCGCGTGGAGCTCATCAACCCCGAGATCGCGTTCGCGCATGTCGTCCGGCCCGACCACGTTGCCTTCGCCCACCGCGACCTGGACCGGACGGCCGAGCGGCTGGGAGTGGACGGGGAGGCTTATCGTGCGCTGATGGAACCGCTGGTTGCCCGGTCTAGCGAGGTGCTCGACCTGACCATGAACCAGTTGCTCCGCATACCGCGGCATCCCGTCTCCGTCCTGCGTTACGGGCTGCGGGCGCTGGAGCAGGGCAGCCCCTGGTGGGATATGCGGTTCAAGGAATACTTCGCGCCGGCTCTGCTTGCCGGCGTTGCGGCGCATACCCCCGGGGGCCTGCAGCGACCGGTCGCCTCCGGTGCCGGCCTGATGCTCGGGTCGCTGGCCCATGCGGTCGGTTATCCCATCCCGGCCAGAGGCTCACAAGCGATCATTCGGGCCCTGATCGATGACCTGGTGGCCCACGGCGGGAAAGTCGTCACCGGGCACCGGATCGACTCCCTGGCCGAGCTCACCGCTGCCGATGCCATCCTGCTCGACACCTCCCCGCAGGAGCTGGTCCGGCTCTCCGGCGGACGGCTCCCACGGGCCTATGCCAAGGCCCTCAGCTCCTACCGCTATGGCCCAGGGGCGGCCAAACTGGACTTCATCCTCTCCGGGCCGGTGCCCTGGGCCAACCCCGAACTCGCCAAGGCAGGGACGGTGCACCTCGGCGGCACCCGCTACGAAGTTGCCGCCTCAGAGCGCGAAATCGCCCGCGGGCAGCATTCCGAAAAGCCCTTCGTGCTGGTCTCCCAACCCAGCACCTTCGATCCGTCCCGTGCCCCTGCCGGGCACCACGTGCTCTGGACCTACTGCCATGTTCCGCAGGGTTCGACCTTGGACATGACCGAGGTGATCACCGCGCAACTGGAGGAAGCAGCGCCCGGTTTCTCCGACGTCGTTGTTGCCTCGCAGGGCATGACCGCCATGGAATACGAGCGCTACAACGCCAACTATGTCGGCGGCGACTTCGGCACCGGCGCCGTGAATGTCCGCCAGCTCCTCGCCCGGCCCGTCCCCGGCACCAAGCCCTGGCAGACGCCGCTCGGCGGAGTGTATCTCTGCTCGGCCGCCACCCCGCCCGGCCCCGGGGTCCACGGCATGGCCGGCTACCACGCCGCCCGGCTCGCACTGAAGGACGTCTTCCGGCTCCCGATGCCGTCGCTCGCGCCGTAAGTCGGAGGGCTAACGGGCCCGGAGCTTTGCGGCCGTAATTTCAATCGTCCCTGTTGTTTTCCACAGGTTCACCCATAGCAGGGCAGTCCTGTCAGTGGCCGCAACTAGGGTGTGAAACGTGTAACCACCCGAGCTCTATCACTGCGCACTTCAGTCTCGTTATTACCAAGGGGATGACTTTGACCAGCAACAACGTTGAACAGGCCGGCCCGCACGCGGCACCTGGCCGCCTAGCCGGTTCCGAACCACAGCCAAAAGGGCCGGAAGGGCCGCGGGGAGGGGAGCCGCCGTTGCCCCCGCAAGGACCGCAGGGCCTGTTTCCATCAGTCGGTTCCAAGCGCGTCTTGGAGCCTCGGCAGTGGCTCGGATCTGTGGCCGCTGGCGCCGCGGCGTATGGGGCCACAGTGCTGGCCGCAGTGGCTGTGCTCCTGCTGGCAGCGTTGGGCGCGGCGCTGGGGACATCCGGGTCCGGCATCGAGGACCTGACGCAGAATTACGCCGGCTCGGCGCCCATGCCAAGCGACTTCTGGGCCATTCTCAGCCTGCCGTTCCTGCTGGCCGGCATGGCACTGATGGGGACGCTCGAAGTGCGGCTGGAGTCGAGCTTCTTCGGCGCTCCGATCGAGTTCGGAGGAACCCTCTGGTTTCTGCCCTTGGCGCTGACAGCGGTGGCAGCAGCGGCGCAATGGAGTTTCGGATACTTGTCGGAGCGGCGGGCCCCTGCTGCAGGTGCGGGCAAGCGGTGGCTGCTGTCTGCAGTGTCCGGGCTCTCGCTGGCCATGATTGCTTTGGTCTTCGGGCTGCTGTTCACTTTGCAGTCAGCCGAGTTAGGGACGACGCTCCATGTTGGTTCCGTATCCGTAGGACTGTTCTTTGGTCCGCTGGTTCTCGGCACTTTCACCAGTTGGTGGGGACGGATCTTCCATGCCCGTCGTACAGCGCCTGCCGCCTCCTGGCCGCCCTTGGCCAGCCTGCTGCCGGCCTGCCAGCTGTTCGCATGGCACTTCGTGGCCTACGCCGGGCTGGCGGGGCTGGGCCTCTTCGTCTGGAGCATAATCCAGGGCGGTGTGGCCGCTGCCCTGACGGCGCCACTGTGGTTGCCGACAGCAGCCACATGGGCTTTCGGAATAGGCCACCTGTCCACCTTTACCGTTCCCGAGGGACCAGTAGGGGCCGGCGTGCCCGAGTTGCCGTGGTGGAGCATCCTGCTTCTGGTCCTGCTGGCGCTCCTCCTCGCCGTGGCGGCTTCTGCCATCTGGCAACTCCGGCGCGACAACCGCCCGGAGGCATTGTCGGCATGGCATTCCTGGCTGCTGTTGCCGGCTGCATATCTGGCTGGCGGCGGACTGGTCACCCTCCTCAGCGCCCTGGTCTTTAGGGCCAACGGTGGATTCCTGGGTTCCTTCTCCGGTGGGGTTGGCTTGGCTCCCTGGTTCTTCCTGATCCTGGGCATCTGG
Source organism: Arthrobacter crystallopoietes BAB-32 (assembly GCF_000328305.2). Classification (GTDB taxonomy): domain Bacteria; phylum Actinomycetota; class Actinomycetes; order Actinomycetales; family Micrococcaceae; genus Crystallibacter; species Crystallibacter crystallopoietes_A. Next base: position 20,697 of record NZ_ANPE02000156.1, read on the forward strand.
GGCGCGGCGTTAGAAGCGTCCTCCCGGTACGTCGCTCCGTGGCTCGTCCCGGCGATCCCTGCGGGACTGCGGGCCAAACTTGCCAAGGGCCGGACCGTGCAGCATGCTCCGGCACCTGGTTTTGCGGAAGCTCCGGCAGCCGCGGCAGCGCCGGGTTTGAACGAAACCTACGCGCATCCCGTGGGTGTCCCAGTGGTGCAGGACGCCGCACAGCAGCCGCAACCACTGAGCGCGGCGGCGAAGAAGCGACTGAAGGTAGGGGCTGCCGTGGCCGGTGGTGCGGCCGTCCTCGTCATTGTTGGAGTCGTCGCGTACAACGTCCTCGCCAATTCGGTGTTCGCGCCGGAGCGGCAGGTGGAACGCTACCTCGATGCCTTGCGCGACGGAGATGCCGGTACGGCCACCCAGATCCTTGACCCAAATGTTGCTTCGGCCGAGCGCGTGCTCCTCAGCAACGAGATCTTCAGCGCCTCCGAGGACCGGATCAGCAGCTACACCATACGGGACGTGTCGATCGAGGGTGGCACGGCCATGATCGAGGCGGAGCTGGTGCAGGATACGAAGTCGACGCCGCTGACCTTTGTCTTGGAGAAGGCGGGAACGGCCGCAGTGCTCTTCAACGAATGGCGGATGGTCTCGGGGGCCGACTGGAATATGTCCATTCAGCTGCCCGAGGGTCAGTCCAGCGTTACCGTCAACGGGGTGCAGGTCGACATTCCCGTCCCTGAAGGCAATGGGATGTTCGCACCAGAAGCGGCTGTCCTGCCAGTCTTCCCCGGAACCTATATCGTCGAGCCTCCCCAGGGATCCAAGTACATCAGCTACGGAAGCGAACAGCCTGTCACGGTCTCGGCCTCTCCAGCCGAATCCGGAGGGGCCGGCGCCGTCTTCGAAGCCGGCCTGACCGAGGCCGTCAGCACCGATGCAATCGCCCAGGCTACGGCTCACCTGGAGAAATGTCTCGCCGCGAAGGAGTTCCAGCCGGAGGGTTGCCCGAACTCGGCCTTCTCGTGGGGCGATGAGGAAGACTATCGCTCGATCAGCTGGAGCCTGGAGACTGAGCCCGAGTACCAGGTGAACGAAGGCCGGGACGGGGACCTGCGTTTGTATGCCGCTGGCGGCGAGGCCACGGTGTCCTACGAACAAAACGTGGCCTGGGGCGACGACGAACCCGAGTGGGAGAAGCATGAGAACGACGTCAACCTGTACTTCGACGCCATAGTGCGGATCGACGGCGATAAATTGTCCGTCGAGTTCGAATAGGAGGTTGCGGCGGGCGGGGGCGTCCCGATCTAAGCGGCCATTGCTTGCGGGGCGGTGAGCTGACCGTCGCGCATGCTGGCCTCGGCGTCGGTCAGCGGGACGTACTCGGTGTCGTGGGTGACCATCAGGGTGGCTACGTTGAACTCCCGGGTCACGCGCACCAGCAGTTCCACCACCGCGGCGGAGCGCTCATGGTCGAGCGCGGCGGTGGGCTCATCCACGAGCAGGAGCTTGGGCTGGCCCATCAGAGCGCGCGCGATGTTCACCCGCTGGCGCTGGCCGCCGGACAGCTCGTGCGGCCGGCGTCCGGCGGCTCCAGCCAGGCCCACCAGCTCCATCAGGTCCTGCGCCCGCGTTCCGGATTTCTTCGGCGACTCGCCGCGGAGATGGGCGGCGATCTGCAGCTGCTCCAAGGCGGTGAGCGAGGGCAGGAGGTTTGGCTGCTGGAAGATGATGCCGATGTGCTCCCTGCGCAGCGCCGCGGTCTCCTGCGCCGACAGTGCGGTGGCGTCGATCCCATCCAGCAGGACCAGCCCGGAGGTCGGGCGGATCAGGGTGGCGGCGACCGCCAGCAGCGAGGACTTTCCGGAGCCGGAGGGCCCGGTGAGCGAGAGGATCTCGCCGGACTTCACGGAGAGGTTCACGCGGTCCAGCGCCTTGAGGGTACCGTCGCCGTCGCGGTATTCCAGTGTGGTGTCAATGAGGTTGAGGGCGGGGTTCATGAGCGTTCCTTTGCTTCGCTAGTGGGGGATGACGATGGCGGCACGCAGGGGCGTTGCATTCAGTTGCCGCCGAGGGCGGTCAGTGGATCGACCTTTGTGACGCGGCGGACGGCGAGGGCAGCACCGGCCAGTCCGAGCAGCACGATCCCGGCGATGGGCACGAGGGTCGTGCCGGCCGTGAGCAGGAACGGCGCTGCCTGCGCGGCGAGCGAGCCGCCAAACACGCCGGCTGCACCGCCCGCAATCGCGCCCGCGGCGAGGACCAGCCCGGCCTGGGTCAGCGCGTCGCGCAGCAGGTAGCGGTCGGTCGCGCCCATCGCCTTGAGCACGGCGATGTCCCGGGTGCGCTGGATCGTCCACACGGTCAGGAAGGCCACAATCACCAGCGCCGAGATCCCGTACAGGAAGCCCTGCATCATCAGTAGGGAGCCGTTCTCGCTCTTGTAGGAACCCAGCGCCTGGAAAGAACCGGTGACCGAGGTGGTGACCGTGCCGGCCGCTTCGTTCGCTGCCGCGGCCGCGGCGCCGTCGGCCTTGCCGTCCGAAAGCTCCACGGCAATCGCGGTGCCGATCGGACCGGAGGAGGCACCGCCGTCGTTAATGTGGGCCACGCGCTGCCAGTCCCTCAGAGTTGTCCAGACCACCGGGGTGTGCGAGTACCACTGGTCTTCGGCGATGGCCGCGACGGTGAAGGTGCGGCCGCTCAGTTCCACGGAACGGCCGACGGCGGTGCCCAGGTCCTCGGCGGCGGTGCGGCTGAGCACCGCGGAACCTTCCGCAACCTCCGCCGGGGCCAGCCGTCCGCCGGGCTCGACGCCGAAGACGGCGACATTCGTGGAAGCGCCCGCAGCGAGGCGAGTCTGCGCGATGCCGAACGGCTCGGCATGGGCCACGCCATCGGCCTGCTGCCAGGCGTCGAGCTGGGCCGCGGAGATCTGGGACTCGGTGTAGGACGCCTTGGGCTCGTTGCCCGCCGGGGCGCCGAAAGCGATGGCATTGGCGGCCGGAGCGAGGTTGGCGATGGCGGAAATGGACTGGTTGCCCAGGCCCGCGGTCAGGCCGGAGAGCATGACCAGCAGCAGGGTTATCAGGGCCACGACGGTGCCCATCAGGGCGAAGCGGCCCTTGGCGAACCGGATGTCCCGCAGTGCCAGGAACACGGAAATACCTTCTTTCAAATGAGCGGCGTGCCGGAATTTCCGCAGCCGCTTCCAGCCTCCCGCGGGCGCCGTGCGGACACATCGCGCAGGCGGTTGGTTGCGCGGCGGCGGAAGGTTGATCCGGCAGTCAACCGAATGGTGGATGCCCGGCCGGACGGCGCTGGTTACGCTGGGAGGATGCCTGACCAGAGCCCGTCCGCGGACCCGGCAGAGGTGCCTGCGCCGCCGGACCCGACGGACGCTATGCCGTCCGCCGGCCTGCATCGAACGGAGCCGGTGTCCGCCGGGGCGCTCGTGCTGCGGGTGCTGCGGGTCGGGCTGCACGTGGGATTTGCCGGGCTGCTGGCGTTCGGTACCGTCCTCACGCTGGCGGCCGCGCCGCACGCACCGTCGAGCTGGCTGGCGCTGGCGCTAGCGGTGCTGCTGGCCGCCGTTTATTTGGCCGGGACGCTGGTGGAGAAGCGTCACAGCACCGGCGGGACCGGCCCCGATCCGGCCCGCTACGCGCCCTGGTGGCTCGCCGTCGTCACCCTCTTGTGGGCCGCGCTCGTGGCGGTCAGCGGCAGCTTCGTCTGGCTGGCCTTCCCGCTGTTCTTCCTGCACCTGCACGTGCTCAGGACGGCCCACGCCGTGGTCGCGGTCGCGGTGCTGACCGGCGTCGTGATCGCCTCGCAGTGGTGGCACAACGGCAGGCTCGAGCCGGCGATGCTGATCGGGCCCATGGTCGGCGCGGTGTTCGCCGTGTTCATGGGCATGGCCTACCGGGCGCTCTACCTGGACGGCGTCAATCAGCGGCGGGCGCTCGCCGAACTGCGCAGCACCCGGACGGAGCTGGCCAGGTCCCAGCACGAGGCGGGCGTGCTCGCCGAGCGCGGGCGGCTCGCCGCGGAGATCCACGACACCCTGGCCCAAGGGCTCTCCAGCATCGTACTGGTGTCCCGCAGCGCGACGGCGGAACTGGCCGCCGGGCGGACGGAGGCGGCGGCCGGGCAGCTGGAGCTGATCCGCGATACGGCGGCCGAGAACCTGGCCGAGGCCCGGCGCTTTGTCCGCGGTCTGTCCTCGCCGCAGCTTGAACCCGCATCAGGCGGCGGAAGTCCGTTGGCCGGGAGCCTGGCCAGGCTGTGTGCGGCGACGGAACGCCAGGCCGCCGCGCTGGGCGAGCGGCTGCTCTGCCGGTTCAGCCAGGACGGGGAGGCCGAGCCGCTGCCGCCGCCCTACGAGGTCGCGCTGCTGCGTGCGGCCCAGGCGAGTCTCGCCAACGTCCTCGCGCACGCGAAGGCGGGCACCGCCGTCGTTACCTTGAGCTACCTGGAGGAGGACGTCACCTTGGACATTTACGACGACGGCACGGGCTTCGATCCGCAGGCCGCCTCCGCGCGGGCGGACGGCGGCGGGTACGGGCTGACCGCGCTGCGGGAGCGG
>NZ_ANPE02000155.1 GCF_000328305.2 Arthrobacter crystallopoietes BAB-32
GGGCCGGGGCGGCTGGCGCAGGCCCTCGGGCTGACCCTGGCGGACAACGGCCGGGCGTTCGTCCCCGGGGAACTGGAACTGCACCTGCCGGCCACCCCGGCGCCGCCCTCGCACGTGCGCCGGGGCCCCCGCGTCGGAGTCAGCGGGGAAGGCGGGTCGGAAAGCTATCCCTGGCGTTTCTGGCTGGAGGGAGAGAAATCCGTCTCGCCCTACCGCTCCGCCAAGCCGCGCCGGCGCAGCGCAGATTAGCCGCAGGCTGCCCGGTAGGGTGGAACGCGTGCAAGAACGCTCTCTGGAACCTGTTGAATCCATCATCGGCCGGCTCTCGGCGACCGTCCCGGACTACCCGCAGCCCGGCGTCGTTTTCCGGGACCTGACCCCGGTATTCGCCGACGGCCCGGCCCTGCACAGCATCGTGCATGCCTTGGTCGATCCGTTCGAAGGCCAGTTTGACGCCGTCGCCGGCATCGAGGCCCGCGGCTTCCTGCTGGCGGCCGCAGGCGCCTATGCCGCGGGCACCGGCGTCGTAACAGTCCGGAAAAAGGGCAAGCTCCCGCGCCGGGTCTACGCGGAGGACTACAGCCTGGAATACGGCACCGCGACCCTGGAACTGCACATGGATGACCTGCGGCCAGGCATGCGCGTGCTCATCCTCGACGACGTGCTGGCCACCGGCGGGACCCTGGCGGCCTCGGCCAGGCTGTTCGAGCGCGCCGGCGTCCAGGTAGCCGGCTTCGGCGTGGTCCTGGAACTGACCGGCCTGCGCGGACGCGCGAACCTGGCCGGCCGGCGGATCCGCTCGCTGGTCCGCGAGTAGCGCCGGCTCCTGCCCACCGTTCCCGCGGGTTCGCCTGCCGTTGCAGGAAAATTCATCCGCGGCACTGTAAAATGGATGGTCTGCCTTTGCGGGAGGGGAACGAAGAATGCAGGAGACGGTTGCGGCTCATGCCGAACTTGGCCACGAGCGCGAATACGTAGCTGGTCTGTACCGCCGGTTGGACGAACTGCGTGCCGAAAAGCAGGAGCAGCTGGACCGCGTCCGCCGCAGCGGAGCCGTCGGATCGATGCAGAACATTTCGGAGCGTGACGCGTTCGCCACCATGTACGAGGACCGGCTCGCGCAGCTGAACGCTGTCGATGACCGGCTGGTCTTCGGCCGGCTGGACCTGGACGGGGGCGAAACCCGCTATATCGGGCGCATCGGCCTCAGTACGGCCGACCTGCAGCGCCTGATGGTGGACTGGCGCGCACCCGAGGCCGGGCTCTTCTACCAAGCCACCGCCTTCGAACGACAGGGCGTCCGCCGCCGCCGCCACCTGGTCCTCAAGGGACGCGAGGTCAAAGCCATCGAAGACGACGTGCTGGACGCGTCCATGCTCGATGGCTCGAACAACCTGCAGGGCGAGGGAGCCTTGCTGGCCGCCCTCAATTCCAAGCGCACCGGACAGATGTCGGACATCGTCGGCACCATCCAGGCCGAACAGGACCGGATCATCCGCAGCCCCATGCCCGGCGTCCTCGTGGTGCAGGGTGGCCCGGGCACCGGCAAGACCGCGGTCGCCCTGCACCGGGCCGCCTATCTGCTGTACATGCACCGCGAGCGGCTGAAATCGGCCGGCGTCCTGCTGGTCGGCCCGTCGAATTCCTTCATGAAGTACATCGAACGGGTGCTGCCCTCGCTCGGTGAGACCGGCGTCGTGATGTCCACTTTGGGCCGGCTCATGCCCGGCATCAACGCCGTACCCGAGGCGGATCCGGCAGTGGCCGAGCTCAAGGGCCGCTCAGCGATGGCCAAGGTGGTTGCCCGGGCGGTGGCCAACCGCCAGCGCGTGCCGGCCGGGCCGCGCAAACTCAGCGTGGAAGGAACCACGCTGACGCTTACGCCCAAGCAGGTAATCCGTGCGCGGGACAAGGCCCGCGCCACCGGCAAGCCGCACAACGAAGCCCGCAACACCTTCGTCAAGATCCTGTTGCGCGAGCTCACCGAGCAGTTGACCGACGTGCTGAACAAGTCCTCCGGCGCCGGCAACAACACGGACCGTGCCTACCTGGCCGAAGATGTGCGGACGGCGCGTGACGTCCGCATCGCACTGAACCTCTGCTGGATGCCGCTGACGCCGGAGCAGTTGATCGGCGAACTGCTCAGCAAGCCTGCCCACCTTGAAGCAGCGGCACCGGCCCTAACCGCCGAAGAACGGGACCTGCTGCTGCGCACCCCGGATGCGCCCTGGACTGAAGCGGACGTTGCCCTGCTGGATGAGGCAGCCGAACTGCTCGGTCCCTTCGACGCCTCGGCCGGCCGGGACAAGGCGCAGCGCGAGCAGGAGCGTACCCGGGACGTGGCCAACGCCGAGCAGTCGCTGAAGAATGTCGACGAAATGCTGAAGGAAACCGGCATCGACGGGATCGTCAGCGCCGAGGACCTCGCCGCCCACAACCAGGCCCAGGAGATTCGCTTCACTGCCGCCGAGCGCGCCGCTTCGGACCGGACGTGGGCGTTCGGACACATCATCGTGGATGAAGCGCAGGAGCTGTCGGCCATGCAGTGGCGCCTCCTCATGCGCCGCTGCCCCCTGAAGTCGTTCACCATCGTCGGCGACATCGCGCAGACCAGTTCCGCAGCCGGCGCCCAGTCCTGGAACCAGGCGCTGGAACCGTTCGCGAAGGACCGCTGGCGGCTGGAGGAACTGACCGTCAACTACCGGACGCCCGCGCAGATCGCCGAGGCAGCCGTGCGGGTCGCCAATGCCGCCGGACAGGTCGTTTCGGCACCCAAGGCCGTCCGCGAAGGAAAATGGGCTCCGGTCATCGACCGCATCGACGACGGTGCCCTGGCGGAGCGGATGCTGGCGGCTGTTCCGCAGGAACTGGAACTGCTCGACGGCGGTCTGCTGGCGGTTATTGCCGCCGAGCACCGCGTGCCGGAGCTGCGCAAGGCGCTGGCTGCTGTGTATGGAAGCCGCGTCGGCAGCGGCGCCGGTGGCCTGGACCAGGACATCACCGTTATCGGACCCAAGGAAGCCAAGGGCCTGGAATTCGACGGCGTGCTGCTGCTCGAGCCGGCCGAAGTCCTGGCTGACGCCGCCGGCCGCGTGGGGGACCTGTACGTCGCCATGACCAGGCCTACCCAGCGGCTGCGTCTCATCGCCGCCGGCGATGTCCCTGCCGGCATCGAAGGCTGATAATTTAGAAGGCGTGTCGACGAATACGTTTCTGAGTTCCCTAAAGAATGACCCGGCTTTCGCCAATGTATGGCAGGAGCTGAAGTGGCGTGAGCTGGTCCACGTCTCAACTGACGAGGCCGAGCTGGAAAAACTCCTCGGCGGGGAACCGATCACGTATTACTGCGGGTTCGACCCGACCGCGCCGAGCCTCCACCTCGGTAACCTGGTCCAGCTGCTGACGATGCGCCGGCTCCAGCTCGCCGGCCACAAGCCCCTGGCCCTGGTGGGCGGTTCGACCGGTCTCGTCGGGGACCCGCGTCCGACCGCCGAGCGCACCATGAACACCAAGGAAACCGTCGCCGAGTGGGTCGGCTACCTTCAGGGACAGGTGCAGCGCTTCCTCGATTTCGACGGCGCCAACGCGGCCCGCATGGTGAACAACCTGGACTGGACCGCGCCGATGAATGTCCTGGACTTCCTGCGCGATGTGGGCAAGCACTTCCGTGTTGGGACCATGATCAAGAAGGACATCGTGGCCTCCCGGCTGAATTCGGATGAGGGCATCAGCTATGCCGAGTTCAGCTACCAGATCCTCCAGGGCATGGACTACCTGGAGCTGTTCCGCCAGTACGGCTGTGTCCTGCAGACCGGCGGTTCCGACCAGTGGGGCAACCTCACCAGCGGCACCGACCTGATCCGCAAGGTTGAAGGCAAGTCCGTCCATGCCCTGGGGACCCCGCTGATCACCAACGCCGACGGTACGAAGTTCGGCAAGAGCGAGGGCAACGCGATCTGGCTCGATGCCGCGATGTGCTCGCCGTATGCGATGTACCAGTTCTGGCTGAATACGGCGGACGCGGATGTAGTGCAGCGCCTGAAGGTGTTCACCTTCCGCAGCAAGGCAGAAATCGAAGAGCTGGAGCGTGCCGTCGCTGAACGGCCGCACACGCGGGAAGCCCAGCGTGCCCTCGCTTACGACGTGACGTCGATTGTCCACGGCGCCGAGGCGACGGACAAAGTGATCGCCGCCTCGGCCGCCCTGTTCGGCCAGGGCGAGCTGTCGGTCCTCGATGAATCCACTCTTGTCGCCGCAACCGCCGAACTGCCCAGCGCCGAAATCGGCAATGGATCGCTCAACATCATCGAATTGCTCGTTGCCTCCGGCCTGGCAGCCAGCAACTCGGCGGCACGGAGGACCGTCGCCGAAGGCGGCGCCTACGTCAACAACGAAAAGATCACCGACCCGGACACCGTCATCAGCGCCGACGGCCTCCTGCATGGCAAGTACCTCCTGATGCGCCGCGGCAAGCGCACCCTCGCCATGGTCGTGGCGAAGCCATGACGACGGCACCTCCCAACCCGCGGTGCCGTCGGCACTAAGGCAGGGAATCCTCACGCACCCGCAGGCCCGCCGGCTGCTCCGCTCCTCAGTTGGATCGAGCAGCCGGCGGGCCTGAGCCGTTCCTGGATCAGGGCCTGCCGAGCCGATTTGCGACCGGTCGCCGAAGCCTGTAATGTCTTCTGAGTCGCCGCCGCTGGCCCGGAATTCCGGAAAGCGAGCAGGAGGACAAAACCCCAGGAAATCGAAAAGCAATTCCGCTGCGCCCTGAAAGGCAAAGCAGGAAAAGCTGAAGGTTTCGTATGGGATCATTCTTTTGTGAATGGAAAATCGCGGAAAACGCCGATTTGACAAAAACAAAACGGATGAAATAACTTAGAAACATCGCAGCAAGGAAAGCGAAACAAGGAAATCCGAAAA
>NZ_ANPE02000154.1 GCF_000328305.2 Arthrobacter crystallopoietes BAB-32
GGGAGTAGCCGTGCGCGTAGCCGCGAAGGCGCCGGGCTCGGAGGCGCTGGCGCGCGGGCGGTACCGGGCGTATCCGTGGACAGCTACTGCGGGGCGGCGAAGCCGAGCTGCTTGTCGATCTGGTTGAGCAGCGGCTCACCGCCGGTGAAGCGTGCGAAGTTCTCCGCGAACTGGGCGGCCAGCTCCGGCAGGCAGCCCCGCGCGTCGCCGCTCAGGTGCGGCGAGATGATCACGTTCTCCATGGTCCACAACGGGTGCCCCCGCGGCAGCGGCTCGGCCTCGAAGACATCCAGCGCGGCGCCGGCGATCGAGCCGGTCTGCAGCGCCGCCACCAGCGCGTCGGTGTTCACGCAGGCGCCGCGGCCCACGTTGACCAGGCGTGCGGTCGGCTTCATCGCGTCGAGCACGGCCGCGTCGACGAGGTGGCGGGTCTGGTCGGTCAGCGGCGCCACCATGACCACGTAGTCAAACCCGGGAACGACGGCGGCCAGGTCAGCGGAGGCGAAGACCTCGCCGAAGTCTGCATCACCGGCGCGGGCTGTTCGACCCGCACCCGCCACGTCCATGCCAACGGCACGGAGCAGGCGGGCGGTTTCGCGGCCGATCGAGCCGGTGCCGACGATCAGCGCGCGCTTGCGGTACAGCCCTTCGGTGTCCCGGTGCTGCCAGGCCTGCTGCCGCTGCTGGGACAGCAGACCGGGCAGGTCCTTGGCGAAGGCGAGCATGCTGCCCAGCACGAACTCGGCCATCGGCCGGTCGAAGATCCCCCGGGCGTTCGTCACGGTGATGCCCGAGCTGCGAAGCTCGTCGAACAGGAGTTTGTCCACGCCGGCCGCCGGCACATGGATCCACTCCAGTGAATCCGCCGCATGCCAGGCATTCTGCAGGGCGGTGGAGAAGAAGTCCCAGAGGAAGAGCACCTGCGCGCCCTGGAGCGCGGCGGGCAGCCCGTCCGCGGACGTGTAGCGGACCTCCGCGGCGGCTTCCACGGCTGCCATGCCGGGCGGGCGATGCCCCTCGTGGCAGAGGACGGCGACGATGGGGCGGCTCATGCGCTCTGCAGGCCTTCCGAGTGGACGGCTTCAGGCTCAACTGCCTCCGGAGTCCCGCGGGTTTCCAGCATCGAGGCGGTCAGGTCCGCCGCGGCGGTCTCCATGTGCCGCACCAGCGCCTGGTGCAGGCCCTCGGCGTCCGCGGCCGCGAGCAGGTCGACCAGCTCCTGGTGCTCGGCGACCAGTTCGTTGAAGCGGCGGTAGGAAATCTTCACGTGCACCATGCAGATGCGGGATTCGGCCGCCAGCGTGACGAACATCCGCGACAGCCGGGCATTGCCGGACGCGGCGACCAGCGCCGTATGGAACCTCAGGTCAAGCTCTGCGACCTTGGCCCAATCGCGCGCGGCGACGGCGTCCGGCAGCCTGGCAATAATCCGCGCCAGCTGCCGCACCGCCTTGCCCACGGCCGGTTCGCCGGCGGCCAGGATCTCCCGAGCCGCCGCGGTCTCGACCGCCTGCCGGGCGACGTAGATTTCGGTGATGTCCGCAGGCGACAGTTCCAGCACGAACACCCCGCGGTTGCGGTGGCTGACCAGCAGGCCCTCCTGGCTCAGCCGCTGCAGGGCCTCGCGCACCGGCCCCCGCGACACGTTGAGCTGCTGCGCGATGGCGGCCTCGGTGACCTGCTCGCCCAGCCGGAAGGAACCGTCGATGATCCGCGCGCGCAGCTGGTCGGCGATCAGCACGGCGGTGGGACGCGCTTCCAAGGTGGAGAGCCGTCGATGCCGGACATGTGGAACTTCCTCCTGGGTCGGGGCCCGCGGTGCTGTGCAGCTATCCAGTCTAGCCAACAGCCACGTGCCTTTCGGCCCCGTGCCTTTTCGGCGGCGGATGACGACGGCGGAGCCCCGCCTCGGGTGCAGCGGCTGGCTACTGGCCGGGGTTGAGTCCCTTCCGCTCCTTCAGCTGCTGCAGCCCTTCTTCGGCCGCCATCCGGGTTTCGAGTTCTTCGAAGGCCTGGCGCACTTGTGGCGAATCCGGATCGGACCAGGCCAGTTCTTCGTAGGCTGCGGCGCGGGCCTGCAGCGAACGGGCTTCCTGCTCGGCCTGGCGGGCGGCCTCCCGGGCGTCGGTGGCCTGCCGGCCGGAGGAGTTGACCGCTTCCTGCATGCCGAGGGCGGCCTGGGCGGCGCTGTGGTTGGCCTTCAGCGACTGGTAGTGCAGGCGGGAATCCTCGATGCGGTGCTCGAGCCGGACCAGTGTCTGCTCCAGCCCGCGGACCTGGTCGTCGAGCTGCTGCCGCTGGGCGGTGAGCGTTTCCATCCGCTTGCGCACGGCGATGCTGCGCTGCAAAGCCTGCCGCGCGCCGTCGTCGTTCCCCGCTGCCACCGCCTGTTCGGCGGCCCGGTCCAGGGCAGCCACCTCAGCCGCGGCCTGGTCGGCGAGCAGTTCCACCCGGCGGCGGTTGGCGGCCACGTCCGCGGCGCTGCGCCGGGCCTGGTCGAGCAGGTCCAATTGGTTGGCGTAGGTCTCGTCCAGCGTCTGCATCGGGTCTGCCGGCGGCTGCTGGCGGGCGCTGCGGTTGGCTCTGACGATGCGCCCCAGGCGCCGGCGGATCGACATGGTTCTCCTTCAGGCGCTCAGAGCTGGCGGTGGTGGGAGTTGTAGGAGCGGTTCCAGGTCTGCAGGGCGTCCAGCTCCATGGCCAGGTGCGATCCGACCTGCTGCATCCGGGCCGTGCTGATTGAGTGGCCGGTCTGCAGGACGGACTGCCGCAGCTCCGAACCCAGTCCGCACAGCTGCTCCACCTGCTTCTGCAGACCGGGCAGCAGGGCCCTGCGCAGCTGCGGATCCGGCTCGCGCTCGGCCAGGTGCAGCTGCGCGTCCAGCGCCTGCTCGGCCTTGGAGAGGTTCAGCGCGACCGCCGGCAGCTCGCCCACGGGCCGGCCCTGTCCGGAGGCAGCGGTGAGGGAGCGCTCTGTCGCTTCGGTCGAGCGCTGCAGCTGCAGCCGGAGCCGGGCCAGCTGCCGCTTCGACTGATCGCCGGTAGCGAGGCGCACCATCAGCTGGCCCTTGCGCATGTTCCGCTGGATCTTCCTGGACCGCCGGATCCGGCGGACGACCAGCCAGCAGGCCACGGCGGCCGCCAGTGTGAAAGCCAGCATGACAGTGCCGCCGATCAGCAGGATCTGCGGCACAACTTCGGAAACAAAATCAGCGGCGCTGGCTTCGACGGTCATCTCAGGCATAAGACTAGTCTGCATCCGTACCTCACCTTCCCGCCAGACAACGAGCGGAGGGCCTGGATAGGTTCCCGCCGCCGCTCCAAGCCGGCCGGAAAAGCAAAGAAGCCGGTTCCCCCAGTGGAGGAACCGGCCCCTTTCAAGTCAGTCATCAGCGGCATTCGCCGCGGCGGCTGCTAGAGCGCGCGGATGTTCGCAGCCTGCAGGCCCTTGGGGCCCTGGGTGGTTTCGAACTCAACCTTCTGCTCTTCGCGCAGTTCGCGGTAGCCATTGGACTCGATCGCGCTGTAGTGCGCGAAAACGTCGGCCGAACCGTCATCGGGAGCGATGAAGCCGAAGCCCTTTTCGGAATTGAACCACTTCACAGTTCCAGTTGCCATTTTGTACTCCTCGGAGTCTATCCAAGCCCCGTCTTTCGGGGCCTCCTGCAGCGGTGTTCTTTTTGCCGCCGTTCAGAGAAGCACAAGTCCTCCGGATGGAGGAGCCCGTTGCTAAAAATCAAATGCGCAACACAACAACTACGCGTCCAACTGTACAGCACATTGCGTACCACGCTGACCACGGCACCGTCGCAGCCTCCGGTTCCGGCCGCCGTCGTTAATTTCCACCGCACACAGCTTGCGTTGAGGTTGGCACGCTAAGCTCATGCCATCTGTTGGGCAACCGCCCGTTTACCGCGGCTGGGAAGTCGACTCCAATCGCCTGAAGGCCGCATGACTATTACCGCATCACCCCGCGCCGCCCGCCCCGCCCGCGGCACCGCCGGCTCGAGCAGCTACTCCAGCCTGATCAAGACCATCCGTGAAGCCGGCTTGCTGCGCCGCCGCCGGTCCTTCTACATCACGCTCTTCGTTGCGCTGTGCCTTGGCCTTGCCGGAGCGGGCACCGGCTTCGTGCTCCTCGGGGACAGCTGGTTCCAGCTGATTATCGCCGGCGTGCTGGGAATCCTGTTCACCCAGCTGGCGTTCATCGCGCACGAAGCGGCGCACCGCCAGGTGTTTGCCTCCGGGCCGGCCAACGACCGCGCTGGCCGCGTGCTCGCCAACCTGTTCGTGGGCATCAGCTACCAGTGGTGGGTCAACAAGCACAACCGGCACCATGCCAATCCGAATACCCTGGGCAAGGATCCGGACATTGAGCAGGACACCATTTCCTTCCTGCCCGAGCAGGCGCAGGAACGCCGGGGCTTCATGGCGTGGCTGACCCGCCGCCAGGGCTACCTGTTCTTCCCCCTGCTGACGCTGGAAGGGCTGAACCTGCACGCGACGTCGATCCGCTACCTTTTCGGCAATACCCCGATCAAGGGCCGCAAGCGCGAGATCGGCACCGTCCTGGTCCGCCTCGCCCTCTATGTTGGCGCCATCTTCTACTTCCTGCCCCTAGGCATGGCCTTTGCCTTCATCGGCGTGCAGCTCGCGGTCTTCGGCATCTACATGGGCGCCTCGTTCGCCCCCAACCACAAGGGCATGCCGCTGATCCCGAAGGGGTCGACCATCGATTTCCTCAGCCGCCAGGTCCTGACGAGCCGGAACATCACCGGGAGGACCCGGCTGGGCAACCGCGTCATCAACGCGTTCATGGGCGGACTGAACTACCAGGTGGAGCACCACCTGTTTCCGAGCATGCCCCGGCCGAACCTGGCGCGCGCCAGCGAGATTGTCCGCGAGTACTGCGCCACGCACAAGATCCCCTACACCGAGGCCACGCTGCCCCAGTCCTACGGCATCGTCATCAACTACCTCAACAAGGTCGGCCTGTCGGCGCGCGACCCCTTCGACTGTCCGATGGTCACCCAGTACCGTCCGCGCTAAGCCGGACCAGGCGGGGAGCCGAAAAGCGGCTGCCACTTGTGTCCGCCCAGGTCAGCATGGCTAGATGGCAGGGTGGTCGACGTGCGCACTGAGATTGTCATCAACCGTCCCGCCGCCGAGGTGGCTGCCTACGCAGCCGATCCGGACCGGGCGCCGGATTGGTATGCCAACATCCGCCAGGTCGAATGGCGCACCCCGAAGCCGTTGGCGGTCGGTTCCGAGGTGGCCTTCGTGGCGCAGTTCCTGGGCCGCCGGCTGGCCTACACCTACCGCGTGGAGGAGTGGGAGCCGGAGCGGCGGTTCGTGATGCGCACCGCTGAGGGGCCGTTTCCGATGGAGACCACGTACGGCTGGGAGCCGCTCGGGGCTTCCGCCACGCGCATGTCCCTGCGGAACGCCGGCGAGCCTGCCGGCTTCTCCCGGCTGGCGGCGCCGTTCATGGCACGGATGATGCGGCGGGAAAACCGCAAGGACCTGCGGCGGCTCAAGGAGATCCTGGAAGCGGCGCCCGTGTCCTGACTGCTTGGTGCCGGCGCCGGAGTTGCGCCGGAAGATGGAGTCAGAGCTGGCTGAAAGCCGCCCTGGCCGGATCGGCGCCCACCCGGTTGCCGGCTTCCAGGCCGGAAACGGCCGCGATCTCCTCAGCCGTCAGCTCGATGCCGGCGGCCGCCAGGTTCTCCGCCATCCGCCCCGGATTGACGGTCTTCGGGATCGCGATGATGCCCTGGGCGAGGTGCCAGGCGAGGATGATCTGGGCCGGCGTGGCGCCGCGCTCGGCCGCGAGCGACGTGATCACCCGCTGGTCCAGGTCCACGCCCTGTCCCAGCGGGCTGTAGGCCTGCACCGCCAGCCCCAGCTCGCGGCTCTTCTGCACGGCAGCAGCCTGCTGCAGGCTGGGGTGGATCTCCAGCTGGTTGACCGCGGGAGTGGTCTGGGCCTCCGCCGCCAGGGCCTCAAGGTGCTCCGGCAGGAAGTTCGAGACCCCGATGGCCCGGGCACCGCCGTCGGAATGGATCTTTTCCAGTTCCTTCCACGCCCGCACGTACAGCCCCTGGGACGGCACCGGCCAATGGATCAGGTACAGGTCCACGTAATCCAGGCGGAGCTCGGCCAGGCTGTTGTCGAACGCCTGGCGCGCCAGGTGCTGCTCGCCGTTGCGCAGTTTGGTGGTGATGAACAGTTCCTCGCGCGGCAGGCCGCTGGCCCGGATCGCGCGCCCCACGGCGGCCTCGTTGCGGTACGCGGCGGCGGTGTCGATATGCCGGTAGCCGGCCTCGAGCGCGGCCTCCACGGCTTCCTGCGTTTCGCCCGGCAGCACCTGGAACACGCCGAAGCCCAGCTGCGGAATGCTGACGCCGTTATTAAGTACGACGGCGGGGATCCGGGTCATGCGCGTTCCTTACTTCTTGGGGACCAGGACGCCGAACACGCGCACTTCGGCCAGGTGCTGGCCGTCCTGGTCTTCAATGGTCACGTCGACGATGTTGTTGCGGCCGTAGCGGGTGCGTTCGACGCCGCTGGCGATCAGCCGGGAACCGGCGGCGCCGGGGGCGATGTAGGTGATTTCGGCCTGCCGGGAGACTGAGGGGTGGCCGAGGGATTCGCAGACGAAGGCGAAGACGGTGTCGCCGAGCGTGAAGAGGTAGCCGCCGTGCAGGATGCCGTGGCCGTTGAGCATGGTGTCCTGGACATCCATGGCCATGGTCACGCGTCCGGCTTCCGCGGACACAACCTCGATCCCCAGGTTCTGTGAGGACTTGTCGAAGGAGTACCGGTGCCGGATGAGGTCCTCGATGCTGGCGAATCCTTCATGGGTGGCAGGGGTGGTCACGGTTCCTCCAAGCTGTGGCGCGGGTCTCGTTCTACGGTAGCAAGCCCGGCAGGATGCAATCGCCCGGGGCCCGCTCGCATAGCCCGCGTTCAGTCCTCGCTGGAGATGATCCGGCGACGGGCGCTGAGCAGGTCCACGCCGGGGCGGTAGGCCACGTGGTTCTCGGCCGAGTCCAGCACTTCGACAATGTGGGACCGGTCCGCCGCCACCATGCCGATGCCCAGTGCGGCCCGGCGGTAGAGGTCATGGTGGTCTACCTCGGCGATGGAGACGTCGAACCGCTTGCGCACCTCGGCGATGATGGGCCGCACCACGGAACGCTTTTCCTTCAGCGAATGGACATCGCCGAGCAGGAGGTCGAATTCAATCCATCCAATCCACATAGGACCCATCCTGCCCCGGCGACACGCGCTGCGGAAGGCACGCGCCGGCGTCGTACTCTGTGGCGGCCCATTCCCCGGCCGGCCCGCCCGGTCTACACTTTGAGACGTTGGGAATATCAATAGGGCCGGAATAGGTATTTCCGCTGCGCAATGGCTGCGGCCTAGGCTGGAGAGTCGATCAGCCCGGCCCGAAGCGTAAAGGAGTGCTGTTGCGTATGGAACTGCGGCATCTGCGCTACTTCGTAGCCGTGGCCGAGGAGCGCCATTTCGGCCGAGCCGCCGACCGGCTGCACATGGCGCAGCCGCCGCTTTCGCAGCAGATCAAGCAGCTTGAGGAGCAGCTGGGCACCCAGCTGCTCGAGCGCACCACGCGCAAGGTGGAGCTGACGTCCGCGGGCGAATTGCTGCTGGAGCGCGGCCGCCGGATTCTTGAAGAACTGCAGACCCTGGAGTCCGATGTGGCCCAGGTCGGCCGCGGCGTGCAGGGCATCCTGCGGGTCGGCTTCACCGGATCCGCCACCTACCGGCTGATGCCGCAGGTGGTGCGCGAGGCCAAGGAGCGCCTGCCCGGGCTGCAGCTGAAGGTCCGGGGCGAGATGCTTACCCCGCAGCTGGTGGACGGGCTGGAGGAGCACAGCCTGGACGTCGCCGTGCTGCGGCCGCCGGTGAACTCGGACCGGCTGGAGCTGCGGACGCTGGAGCATGATGAGCTCATCGCCGCGCTGCCCGACGACTCGCCGCTGGCCAGCGAAGAGCGGCTGTCGCTGCAGCAGCTGGCAGGGGAGCAGTTCATCTCCTACCCGCTCAATTCCGCGGTCCACCGGGTTTTCATGGAGGCCTGCCGGAAGGCCGGGTTCGCGCCGACGGTGGTGCAGGAGGCCCGCGAGACTTCCACGCTGCTGTCCTTCGTTGCCGCCGGCACCGGCGTGGCGCTCATCCCGGCCGCCAGCCGGACCTTCTCGCTGGGCGGCACGGTCTTCCGCCCGCTCGCGGATGCGCCGGCGGCCGAACTGGCCATGGCCTGGCGCGCCGGGGACCAGCGGCCGCTGCTGGCGCGCTTCACCGAACTACTGCAGGAAATCACCCAACCCGTTAAGGACCAGCCATCGTGAAAATCGAACGCATCGAAGCCATCCCCTACTCGATCCCGTACACCAAGCCGCTGAAGTTCGCCAGCGGCCAGGTGACGGAGGCGGACCATGTGCTGCTCCGCGTCCATACCGACGAGGGCATCGTGGGGACCGCGGACACCCCGCCCCGCCCGTACACCTACGGCGAGACGCAGGACTCGATTGTCGCCGTCGTCAATAAGATCTTCGCGCCCGCCGTGATCGGCCTGGACCCGCTGGACCGCGAAAAGATCCACCAGGCGCTCGGCCGCACCATCCACAACCAGACGGCCAAGGGCGGCCTGGACATCGCGCTGTGGGACATCATCGGCCAGGCCGCCGGGATGCCGGTCAGCCAGCTGCTCGGCGGGTACACCGATTCGATGCAGGTCAGCCACATGCTCGGCTTCCAGCCGGCGCAGAAGCTGCTCGAGGAGGCGCTGCAGTTCCGCAGCGACTACGGCATCAACACCTTCAAGCTGAAGGTCGGCCGGCGGCCGCTGTCGCTGGATATCGAGGCCTGCCACGTGCTCCGCGAGGGGCTGGGCGAGGACGCGGACATCTACCTGGACGCCAACCGGGGCTGGACCGCCAACGAGGCGCTCGAGGTGCTGCGCCGCACCGAGGGGCTGGGGCTGTCGCTGCTGGAGGAGCCGTGCGACGCCAAGGAAGCCATGAGCCGGCGGCGGCTGGTGGACAAGTCGCCCATTCCGATCGTCGGCGATGAGAGCGTCCCGACGGCGGGGGACGTCTCCCGCGAACTGCTCTCCGGAGGCTGCAACGCCATCTGCATCAAGACCGCGCGCAGCGGCTTCACCGAAGCCACGCAGATCCTCGGGCTGTGCACCGGGCTGGGCGTGGACGTGACCATGGGCAACCAGATCGACACCCAGGTCGGGACCATCGCCACCGTGACCTTCGGGGCGGCGCACGAGGCCTCGTCCCGGAGGGCCGGCGAGCTGTCCAACTTCCTCGACATGAGCGACGACCTGCTGGCCGAGCCGATCGTCATCAAGGACGGCAGCATCAGCGTCCGCCAGATGCCTGGCGTCGGCGCCGCGATCGACGAAGCCAAGCTGGCGCACTACCGCCAGGACAACAAGTAGGCCCGAAGGAACCAGGAGAAAGGAAGCCAATGCTGTTTTTGGTCCGCATGGACGTGAACCTGCCCGTCGACATGCCCGCCGAGGAGGCCGCGTCCATCAAAGCGACGGAGAAGGCCTACTCGCAGGAGCTCCAGAAGGACGGCCGCTGGGCCAGCATCTGGCGGGTGGTGGGGGAGTACGCCAACTACTCGGTCTTCGACGTCGAGAGCAACGACGAGCTGCACGAACTGCTCTCCAACCTGCCGCTCTTCCCCTACATGGACATCGACGTCATCCCGCTGGCCAAGCATCCGTCGTCCATCAAGTAGCCACAGCAAAAGTCCGACGCCGGCACCCAGGGCAGGTGCCGGCGTCGGACTTTGGGTGCAGTGTTCCGGAGACGCTATGCGTCTTCGGAGGCAGTGCGCGAGCCGAGCTGGTCGTCCAGGCGCAGCAGGCCGGGACCGTCGTCGTTGACCAGCCGGACGCGGCCGATGATCTCGCCGACGGTGGCCTCTTCTTCGAGCTGTTCGTCGATGAACCAGGTCAGCAGCGGAATCGAATCGATGTCGCCGTCGTTCTGCGCCAGCCGGTAGAGTTCGCGGATGGCCTCGGAGACCTTCTTCTCGTGCGCCAGCGCGGCCTCGAAGGCCTGCAGCACGGTCTCGGCGGTCACCGCCGGGGCGGCGAGGGGGCCGATCTTCGGGTGGGCGCCGCGGTCCTGCATGTGGCTGATGAACTTGTTGGCGTGCACCACCTCTTCTTCGGCCTGCGCCCGGAACCAGCCGGCGATGCCCGGCAGGTCGATGGCGTCCATCTCGATGGCCAGCTGGCGGTAGACAACCGACGCCTGCAGTTCCAAGGTGACTTGGTCGTTGAATGCTTCTGCGAGTTTCCCGTTGAGCTCCATGTCCACCACATTATCCACGCGCCCATACCACCGCCAGCTAGGCAAGGCAAGCCATGCTAAGGGAAGCCTTCACTTTCCCGACGGGCGCCCAGGACGCTCCACCTGTCGGCCCACTCGCGCCCGGCTGGCCAATCAGGACGTACTGCATATCAATCAGCCGGATTTAGGTATTTGTGTGCACAAATGAATGTGGCTACGGTTACTTGGAGGACGGAATGCTGTGGCTGCGGGCACATCGGGGTGTGATGCAGCAGCGCAGTACCAACAGTGCGGGCGCCCGGCTCGGGGCGATGGGCCCGTCCAGCGTGAACTAGAGAGGGAACACACATGACCACCGAAACTGACGCCACTGCAGCGGCTTCCGGAGCGAAGGCTACCGAGCGCTTCCATGCGAACAAGAAGTTCGCCGGGGACACGAGCCAGGAACGCGTGAACCGGCTGGCCTCGCGCCTCGTCAAGGCCATCAACGACACCGTGCTCGAAGAGAAGGTGACGTATGACGAGTACAACGCCTTCAAGGCCTGGCTGATCAAGGTCGGTGAAGACGGCGAATGGCCGCTGTTCCTCGACGTCTGGGTCGAGCACTCCGTGGAGGAAGTGGCCAACGAGAACCGCGAAGGCAGCAAGGGCACCATCGAGGGGCCGTACTACGTTCCGGACGCCCCGAAGCTGGAATCCCCGGCAACCCTGCCGATGCGCGACGACGAGCCCGGCACCCCGCTGCTCTGGGAAGGCCGCATCACCAATGTGGCCGGCGAGCCCCTGCCGGGCGGCATTGTCGAGATCTGGCACGCCGACGACCGCGGCTTCTACTCCCAGTACGCGCCCGGCCTGCCCGAGTGGAACCTGCGCGGCACCGTCGTTGCCGACGCGGACGGCTACTTCCAGATCAACACCATGCAGCCGGCTCCGTACCAGATCCCGACGGACGGCGCCTGCGGCCAGCTGATCGCCGCCGCCGGCTGGCACGCCTGGCGTCCGGCCCACATCCATGTCAAGGTCCACGCCGCCGGGCACCAGGAGATCACCGCCCAGCTGTACTTCGTCGGCGACGAGCACCTCTCGGACGACATCGCCTCGGCCGTCAAGCCCGAACTGGTCCTGGACCCGAAGGACAAGGCGGACGGCACCGGCCGCGAAGTGATCTACAACTTCGTGCTGGACCCGGTGAAGTAAGCCCAGCTGCCATCCCGCCACAGCGGCCGCCCGGTCATCCGGCGCGGCCGCTGCTGCGTCTGGCGGGCGGGGAACCTGCCTGCCCGGACGGGTAGGTTGGATTCAGTCTTGCTGATGGAAAGGGGCCGGAGATGACGGAAGCGGTGCTGGCGGCCACCGTGGTGCTGCTGCGCGACGCACCTGGAGGTTTGGAGGTCCTGTTGCTGCAGCGGCCCGCGCAGGCCCGTGCCTTCGCAGGCGCTTGGGTCTTTCCCGGCGGCAAGGTGGACCCGGAGGACTTCGGTCCCGGGGAGCATGACCCTAACGACGGCGGTGCTTCACCGGAGCGTGAGCTCCTCGCCGCCCGCCGTGCCGGAGTGCGGGAGACCTGGGAGGAAACCGGGCTGCGGATGAACGTCGACGAGCTCGCGCAACTGTCCGTGTGGATCCCGGGCCCGCATGTCCCGCGCCGCTTCCGCACCCTGTTCTTCGTGGCCGCCGCGCCCTCGCCGGAGCAGCCCATCGTCCTGAACGTCGGCGAGCTGGAGGACTATGCGTGGCTTCACCCCGAAACCGCCTTGGCGCGGCACGGCGCGGGAACCATGACCTTGGCACCGCCGACCTGGGTGACGCTGCACTGGTTGTCGCACTGCGCGGATACCGCCACCGCGCTGGGCCAGGTCCGGACCGGCCAGCCCGAGGTCTTCCAGAGCCGTCTGCGGGAGGACGCCGACGGCCGGCAGTTCGTGCTCTGGCCCGGGGATGCGGACTATGATGACGCCGGCAGGGGCGCCGATCCACAAGCCAGGCACCGGCTTGAGGTCACGTCGCTGCCCTGGGCCTACGAGCGCAACCTCGGCGACTGGCCGCGCTACTTTGCGGCGGAACCGCCGGCGACCTTGTAGCTCCACAGCTCTGCGGACATGCCCACCGGCTTCTGCGGGGCTTCGCCCTCCGCCTGCGCATGACCGTGGCCGAACGCCTTCGAGCTCTTCCATGCCTCGAAGGACTCCTCGTCCCGCCAGCGGGTGATGACCAGCCACGTAGTGCGGTCATCGGTCGGCTGCAGCAATTCGAAACCCTCGAAGCCGTCCTGGTTGTCCACCGCCCCGGCACGGGCGGCGAACCGCTTGGCGAGCTCGTCGCCGGAGTCTGCGGGCACGGTGATGGCGTTGATCTTGATGATGCTCATGGCCCTATTATGCTCACCGGCACCGACCGTATGCTGGGCCCAGCAACGAATATGACTTGGGAGATGCCATGCGCCGGAAAAAGCACTGGAACGAATTGACCACCGGACAGAAGGCCTCGGTCTTCCTTTCGAGCGCCGTCCAGCTGAGCCTGCTGCTCGCCGCCCTGGCGGACCTGCGCAAGCGCCCTGCCGCCCAAATCAACGGCCCAAAGCCCGCATGGGCCGTCGGTTCCTTCATCAGCTTCTTCGGGCCCATCGCCTACTTCCTCTTCGGCCGCAAGAAGGTCGGTCAGCCCTCGGCCTTCGGCCAGTCCCGGTAGGCGATCCGGTCGATCCGCACGATCTGGCCGAGCCGGCTCCACTCATTGCGGCCCAGCCGGGCCAGCGGCTTCAGCCGGTCCGCTGCCGGGTGGCCGCCGTCCAGCATCTCTTCATTGATCACGGCGTGCTGGACCCGCCCGAGGACCAGCCAGGAATTGCCCACCGGGATGATGCTGTGGACCCGGCATTCCAGCGCCACGGGGGACTCCGCGACCCGGGGCGGACGCACGGTGAGGCTCGGCTCCTGAGTCAGGCCCACGGCGTCGAACTCGCTGACCTCCGCGGGGAAATTGGTGCCGGTGCCGTTGATCTCCGCGAACAGTTCCTCCGGTGCGAAGTTGACCACGAACTCGCCGGTGGCTTCGGCGTTGTCCAAGCTGTCCTTGCGCGCTGTCGACGTGAACTGCACGATCGGCGGATCGGTGGAGGCCACGGTGAAGAAGGAATGCGGAGCCAGGTTCGGGACGCCGTTGGTGCTGACGGTCGACACCCAAGCGATCGGCCGCGGGATAACGACCGACGTCAGGAATTTGTAGAAGTCCTTCGGACCCAGTCCGGCCGGGGAGATATCTACGCGCATAATTTCATATGACCACAGCGAGCCCGAACCACGGCGAAAGGCTCCAGCATTGGACCTGAATCTGCTGCGCACCTTCATCTCCGTCTACGAGACCGGAAGCCTGACGTCGACGGCGCGCGCCATGTTTGTCACGCAGCCTTCCGTCAGCCATGCCGTGGCCCGGCTGCGCCAGGAGCTTGCCGACGAGCTCTTTGTCCGCGGCGGCGGGCGGATGGAGCCGACGCCGGTGGCCCGCTCCCTTTACCCGGAGTTCAAGGAGGCCGTGGCGAGAATCGATGCGGCCGTGGACAGCACCAAAAGCTTCGACCCGGCCACCTCCGCCCGGCGCTTCCGGCTCTGCCTCTCGGACCTTGGCGAGCTCGGTTTCCTGCCACAGATCCTGCACCGCGTTTCCGATGTGGCGCCGCTGGTGGAGATCGAGGTCGTTCCGATGGAGATCAGCCTGCTGGCCGAGTGGCTCGCCAAAGGCACGGTTGACGCAGCCATTGCCTCGTCGCCGCTGGAGGCCGACTTCGGCAGTACGTTGCTGAAGACGGAGAAGTACGTCTGCTTGCTTCGCGAGGACTTCCGGCTGCGCGGCCAGGAAATGACGCTGGAGGAATTCACCGCTGCAGGGCATGCCATTGTCGCCCGGAGCACCGGACACCTGCTGGCGGAAAACACGATCGAGGAACTCGGCATCGTCAGGCGCTCCGCCGTCGTCGTCCACCACTTCGCGGTATTGCCGCATATCGTCTCGGAGTGCAATCTGCTGGCCGTCGTGCCGGAATCCATGGCGCGTGGCTGGCTGGAGCAGTGGCCGCTGAAGGTCGCCGAACTGCCGTTCGCTGTGCCGCCGCTGGACGTGATGCTGCACCGCGGCGCCGTCGGCCGCCAGTCCCCGGCCCTGCAGTGGTTCCACCGGACGTTGCTGGAGGCGCTGCTTCCCTAGGTCCTCACCGGTATTAGCGCTGTCTATTTCAACTAGAGACAACATTTAGTAGCGGCATGGCGGGGTGCTTCCTAGACTGGCTCGAGGAACTCGTCGACACAAGGAAGTGACTGATGAAACGCCTCTCCACACTGCTCATCGCGGCCTCCGCGTCCCTCGCCTTGGCCGCCTGCGGCTCCGGCTCGCCCTCCGGGTCCACGGTGGAATCCGAAGCTGCCGGCGGTGCGGAAGGCCTTACCGAGGTAAGAGTCGGCGCTATCCCCATTGGCGACGTCGCCCCGATCCATCTCGGCAAGGCGCAGGGCTTCTTCGAGGATGAGGGCCTGGACCTCGTCATCGAGAACACCACCGGAGGTGCCGTCGCGGTTCCCGGCGTCGTCAGCGGCGACTTCGATTTCGCGTTCGGCAACACCGTCTCCCTCATGGTCGCGCGCGACCAAGGCCTTGACCTCAAGTATGTCGCCAATGGAACAACGACGGTGGGCGGCAGCGACGGCGATTTTGCGGGGGTCGTGGTGGCGGAGGATTCAGACATCCAGGACGCGACGGACCTGCAAGGCAAGACCGTCTCCTCGAACAATTTGGCCAACATCGGGGATACCTCCGTCCGGAGCGCGGTGGACAAGGCCGGCGGGGATGGGTCCACGCTGGAATTCGTGGAAGTGGCGTTCCCGGATGCGCTCGCCGCCGTCGAAAACGGGCAGGTGGACGCCGCCCTGATCCTCGAGCCGTTCCTGACTCCGGCCGTCCAAAGCGGTGCCCGGGTGGTCTCCTGGCCGTACGCGGAGACGCACCCGGACCTCGACATCGGGGGCTACTTCACCACGACGGAGAAGATCGAGCAGGAGCCGGAGCTGGTCGGGAAGTTCACGGCGGC
Organism: Arthrobacter crystallopoietes BAB-32; assembly: GCF_000328305.2. Taxonomy (GTDB): domain Bacteria; phylum Actinomycetota; class Actinomycetes; order Actinomycetales; family Micrococcaceae; genus Crystallibacter; species Crystallibacter crystallopoietes_A. The sequence continues at coordinate 15,424 of NZ_ANPE02000154.1, forward strand.
GATGAAGAAGTCGATGGAGTACGCGCAGGAGAACCCGGACGAGGTGCGCGAAATCATCGGCACGTACACGAAGACTGACAAGGCTCTGCTGGAGGAGATCACCCTGCCCCGTTTCGTCCCCGAATTCCACCGGGACGCGGCGCAGGCCCTCGGGGAGGCCGCACTCAAATACGGAACCATCAGCAAGGCGCCCGACCTGGATGCGCTGCTGCCGGCGGAAGGCCAGTAGGAATGAGAGTCGCAGAAGCGGTAGGACGGACGCTGGCACAGCTGGGCGTGCAGCAGGTCTTCGGAGTGACCGGCAGCGGGAACTTCCACTTCACCAATGCCCTGATCGACGGCGGTGCCCGGTTCGTTGCCGCCCGGCACGAAATGGGAGCGGCATGCATGGCCGACGCGTACGCCCGGGCCACCGGCGAGGTTTCCGCGGTCAGCGTGCACCAAGGCTGCGGGCTGACCAATGCGATGACGGGCATCGGCGAGGCGGCCAAGAGCCGCACCCCAATGCTGGTGCTCTCCGGCGACACCCCGCCCACGCAGAAAACCTCCAACTTCTGGATCGACCAGGCCGGGGCGGTCGCCGCCCTTGGTGCCAAGGTGGAACGGATCCATTCGCCGCAGACCGCGGTGGAGGACGCCGTCCGCGCCTTCCGGCTCGCCCGGGACGAGCGGCACACCGTCCTGCTCAACATGCCGCTGGATGTGCAGGAAGAACAGATCGACTGGCGTCCCGAGGACGTTCCGGACATCGCGCCGCGGCTGGCACCCGGCCCTTCGGCAGAGGCTGTGTCCCGGCTGGCGGACCTGCTGGCCGGAGCCGCAGGCCGGTGCTGG
>NZ_ANPE02000153.1 GCF_000328305.2 Arthrobacter crystallopoietes BAB-32
CTGGTCGCCAGCGGCGGCGGGGACCAGCAGGCGGGCGAGGCCGCCGGAGCGCCTGCCCGGCAACTGCTCAGTCCGGAAGAATCCCAGGCGCTCAGCGCCGCGAACCGGCTGCGCCGGCTGCTGACTCCGATGGAGCACCTGGGGACGGGCACCCAGTCGCTCGTCCTCGCCGCCGCGGCCCTGCTGCTGGCTGTGCCCACCGTCCTCCTGCTGGCCCCCGGACTCACCGCCTGAGGCACCAGGGCCTAAGCGTCGATACGTTCGCGGTCCAGCACGGCCGCTCCAGCGATGATGAACTCCTTCCGGGGCGCCACATCCGATCCCATCAGCAGGTCGAACGCGCGTTCTGCTGCCTCGGCGTCCTCGATTCCAACACGGCGCAGCGTGCGGTGCCGCGGCTCCATCGTGGTCTCGGCCAACTGGTCCGCGTCCATTTCACCAAGGCCCTTGTAGCGCTGGATCGGCTCCTTGTACTTGCGGCCGGAGGCTTCCAGGCTGGCCAGCAGCTGGTGCAGTTCCTTCTCCGAGTAGGTGTAGACAACTTCGTTGGCCTTCGCTCCCGGGTTGACCACCTCCACGCGGTGCAGCGGCGGCACCGCGGCGAAGACCCGCCCGGCCTCCACCATGGGACGCATGTAGCGGAAGAACAGCGTCAGCAGCAGCGTGCGGATGTGGGCGCCGTCCACATCCGCGTCCGTCATCAGGATGACCTTGCCGTAGCGGGCAGCCTCCAGCTGGAAGCCGCGGCCCGAACCGGCGCCCACAACCTGGATGAGCGCGGCGCACTCGGCGTTGGAAAGCATGTCGCCGATGGAGGCCTTCTGCACATTGAGGATCTTGCCCCGGATCGGCAGCAAGGCCTGGTGGTCCGAGGATCGCGCCAGCCGGGCGGTGCCCAGGGCGCTGTCGCCCTCGACGATGAAGAGCTCGGACTGGGCGACGTCGTTGGTGCGGCAGTCCAGCAGCTTTGCGGGCATGGTCGATGTCTCGAGCGCATTCTTGCGGCGCTGGGTTTCCTTGTGCATCCGCGCGGAGATGCGCGACTTCATCTCGCTGACGACCTTCTCCAGAAGGAGGGCCGACTGCGCCTTGTCCGCCCGTGCAGAAGAGTTCAGCTTGGCCGTGATCTCCTTCTCCACCACGCGCGCCACGATCGAGCGCACGGCGGACGTCCCCAGGATCTCCTTCGTCTGGCCCTCGAACTGCGGCTCGGCCAGGCGGACGGTCAGCACCGCGGTCAGACCGGCGAACACGTCGTCCTTCTCGATCTTGTCGTTTCCGGCCTTGAGCTTCCGCGCGTTGGCTTCGACCACCTTCCGGAAGGTCTTCAGCAGTGCCTGCTCGAAGCCGGCCTGATGCGTGCCGCCCTTCGGGGTCGCGATGATGTTGACGAAGCTGCGCACGGTCGAGTCGTAGCCCACGCCCCAGCGTAGTGCGATGTCGACCTCGCACTTGCGCTCCACTTCGGCGATCTTGCTGTGCCCGCGCTCGTCAAGCACGGGGACCGTTTCCTTGAAGGTGCCGGCACCGTGGACACGCCAGATATCGGTGACCGCCGTGTCGTTGGCGAGGTAATCCACAAACTCGCCGATGCCGCCGTCGTGCTGGAAAACCTCTTCCACCGGGCCGTTCTCCCCCGGCGTACCCGGCAGCCGGCGTTCATCGCGCAGCGTGACGCGCAGTCCGGGGACCAGGAACGACGTCTGGCGGACGCGTGCCTGCAGTTCCTCATAGGAGAACTTCGCGTCCGGGGTGAAAATCTGGCTGTCCGCCCAGTAGCGGATCCGGGTGCCGGTGACGCCGCGCTTGGCCTTGCCCACGACTTCGAGCGTTGAGCTCTCCAGGAACGGCTCGAACTTCGCCGTCGGGCTCAGGGTGCGTCCCGTATCGGAGAAGTGACCGGGCTCGCCGCGCCGGAAAGACATCTGGTACGTCTTGCCGCCGCGGTCCACCTGGACATCCAGCCGTGACGACAGCGCATTGACCACGCTCGCGCCAACGCCGTGCAGGCCGCCGGAGGCAGTATAGGAACCGCCTCCGAACTTTCCGCCCGCGTGCAGTTTGGTGAAGACAACCTCGACTCCGGTCAGCCCGGTCCGCGGCTCCACGTCCACCGGAATGCCGCGGCCGTCGTCATGGACCTCCACCGATCCGTCGGCGTGCAGGATCACGGTGATGCTCTGCCCGAAGCCGGCCAGCGCCTCGTCCACGGAGTTGTCGATGATCTCCCAGAGGCAGTGCATCAGGCCACGGGAGTCCGTGGAACCGATATACATACCTGGACGCTTGCGGACAGCCTCCAGTCCCTCGAGGACGGAGAGGTGCCGCGCGGTGTAGTCGGTGCTCGGTGGGGTCACTTAACCAAAACTCCTTGGCCATGCAGGTGGAACCGGAACAGCCTTGCTGCTCCATCATCGTGGTGCCGCCAAAAGGGCACCATCTCTAGGCTAGTCCCCCGCGCCCGCTGGTCCCGCACGCCGCACCGGAACACGGGCGCCGGCGGTGGCCACAGCAGCGTCGTTATGCGGAGGTGATACGCGGTCAGCGAACGTCTGGGGTGAACATGAAGAAATCCGCCCGGCTAGTGGTTGTATGGACATACGCATTTGTAAGGAGGTCGTCATGACAACAGCAGTAGCTACCCGAGAACTGACCGCAATGGACCGCTGCGACCGCTGCGGCGCCCAGGCCTACGTCCGTGTTGTGTTGGAGTCCTCCGGAGGGGAACTGCTTTTCTGCGGCCACCATGCACGCCAGCATGAGCCCCAGCTGCGCCCGATCGCGGCTGACTGGCAGGACGAGACGGACCGGCTGCACAGCAAGGCCGAGATGGCGGAGAACTAGTCCACCTGCGCGGCACCAGCCAGGGTCTGCTGCTGGTTGCCTCGAAGCCAATAACGACGGCGCCGGCCTCCTTTCGCAAGGAGACCGGCGCCGTCGTTTTGCCGTATCTGATCCTAGTCCAGGTAGTCCCGCAGGACCTGCGACCGGGACGGGTGGCGCAGCTTGGACATGGTCTTGGATTCAATCTGGCGGATCCGTTCGCGGGTCACGCCGTAAACCTTGCCGATTTCGTCTAAAGTCTTCGGCTGGCCATCGGTGAGGCCGAAGCGCATGGCCACCACGCCGGCTTCGCGCTCGGACAACGTGTCCAGCACCGAATGCAACTGTTCCTGCAGCAGGGTGAAGCTCACGGCGTCTGCGGGGACCACGGCTTCGGAGTCCTCAATCAGGTCGCCGAACTCGGAATCGCCGTCCTCGCCCAGCGGGGTGTGCAGCGAAATCGGCTCGCGGCCGTACTTCTGCACCTCGATGACCTTCTCGGGGGTCATGTCGAGTTCGAGGGCCAGCTCTTCGGGTGCCGGCTCGCGGCCCAGGTCCTGGAGCATCTGGCGCTGGACGCGGGCCAGCTTGTTGATGACCTCGACCATGTGCACGGGGATGCGGATGGTGCGGGCCTGGTCGGCCATGGCGCGGGTGATCGCCTGGCGGATCCACCACGTGGCATAAGTGGAGAACTTGAAGCCCTTGGTGTAATCGAACTTCTCGACCGCACGGATCAGGCCCAGGTTGCCTTCCTGGATGAGGTCGAGGAAGAGCATGCCGCGGCCCGTGTAGCGCTTGGCCAGAGACACGACCAGGCGCAGGTTGGCCTCCAGCAGGTGGTTCTTGGCACGCTTGCCGTCGTGGATGATCTGCTCAAGGTCACGGCGCATGCGGGTGTCCATCGAGCCATCGTCCTTGGCCAGCTTTTCTTCCGCGAAGAGGCCGGCCTCGATCCGCAGCGCCAGGTCGACTTCCTGCTCAGCGTTCAGCAGGGCGACCTTGCCGATCTGCTTCAGGTAGTCCTTGACCGGATCAGCCGTGGCGCCGGCCGAAACCACCTGCTGGGCAGGGGCATCGTCGTCATCGGCGTCGGAGTAGACGAATCCCGAACCGGTCTCGCCGGCTTTGGCGGCCTCGGCCGGCTCGGCCTCCTCCGCGAGCTCGGCTTCCTCCGGCATCTCCGGTTCAGCCTCGAGGTCCTCGTCCTCAAGCTCCGCCTCGTTCTGCACCTGGTCTTCATCGGCCTTGGTGGTCTTCTTGGCGCCGGCCGCCTTCTTGCCTGCTGCGGCGTTCGGCTTCCGCCCGCGGCGCTTGGGTGCGGCCGGACCGTCTGCGGCCGTCTTCGCCTTGGTGCCCTTGGCAGCCGACGGCGTCGTGGAGAGCGCAGCTGCCTCGTCGGGAGCTGCAGCAGTCTTCTTGTCAGGTGACACAGAGAACCTTTCATATCCGGTCTGCAGTGCTACCTGCGGGTAACACCACTATGACCCTGTCAAGTCCGTGATGCTTTTCAAACGCCGTCCACGGGTGCAGGGTCTCCTATGGAAACATGCACCGTCTTGGACGTATTCCCCGTCACGGCGAATACATTTGAAACACGGACCCGACCGGGTCTTGGCTCCCATTGTCTCACGATTTCGTACGCGAAGTGAACGCCCGGCGGCCACAGCAACGTTCGGAACAGCGCTCTAGGCCACCTGCCGCGGGGCCTCCGGCGAAGCGGCCGGCCGGGTCCGCAGCCAGGCCGGAAGTACGCCGTGCCCGAAATACTGCTCCAACAGGACGGCCAAACGGTAGCCGGGCGTTTCCGCGAGCACCACGGCCAAATGCTCGTGCGCCAGAGAACTGTGGCCCTGTGCCCATTCGAGCCAGGCGAGCATGGTTCCTGCCGCGGCTTTGGCCTCGCCCTCCGCCAGATAGTGCAGCCGCGCCAGCAGTTCTGCCGCCCGGATGATCCGCTCCCGGTGGACGGGTGCCGGGTACCGGCCCACGAGGATGTCAGTGAACGCAGCCTTGCAGGCTTCCACGTTGCGGCCGGCTGCAGGCAGGCACTCTCCGGCCGGCAGGACCGCGGCCAACTCCAGGGGGAAGGTGGCGGTTAGGTCAACCCTGCCGTGGGCGACGGCGCCGTGATAGGCCGTTGCGGAGTCCAGGCACGTGAGCACCAGGACCGCGTCCCGCACGTGGGGAGAGTCGAGACTGGCCGCCAGGAGTGCCAGCCGTTCGGCGTCCTGCCCCGTCCCGTTGCAGAGCGCCGTGTCCCAGCCGCCCAGGACGCGGGCGAAGACTTCGGCTGCCTCCCACTGGCCTCGCAGATTCGCCGCCAGGCGCTGTGCCGACGATCGGACGACCGGTCCGATGTCCGGCCTTGTGCGTGAACGGGCCCACGCCGCGGCTTCCTCCGCCGTGGGAGCCACACTGCTGCCGAGCATCATCAGTTCAAGATTGACGTGGCTCTCGGTGATCCGCGCCGACGGGTGGCCTTGGGGAGGACAACAGGGCGACGTGCGGCATTCAAGGCAGCGGAAAGAATTCGGCCCAACCACCCACGCTCCCCGGACGGGAGTGCCCGCACCCGCCAGGAGATCTTCCAGGAACACGGAGAGCGGCCAGTACTGGAACGACCCGGGATCACCTTGGTGGGGGGCGTCTGTATAGAGCACGATCAGCGAGCCATCGGCCTCCGCATCGGCTTGCAGGTACGAGGCCGCCGTCTCCGCGAAGGCAGCCAGCTGGGACTCGCTGTCCGTATCCGGCAGGTCCACACGGAGGGTGGCACCCAGATTCGGGCCCTTCATGGACAGCAGCACCAGGCTGTTGCGCGGCTGGAAGTTGAGCAGGTGCGGGACGTAGCTCAGGACGTCTTCGGACCGGAAGGCCCGGATGTTGGTCTTGTTCATGTCCACAACTCTTGACCGCAGACACTCCAGCCAACAGCGGCCGCGACGGGATTGTGGACAGCCCCCTTCGCCAGGCTGGCTGTGGAGGAGCAGAAGTCAGTGCTGCCCGGCGCCGGTATCTGCCCCGGAACCAGGGCTTCGCTTGCTGCGGCGCCGTTGCCGGCTCAGCTCCCGCTGGCGTGCCAGCGCCACACGAAGCGGAGGCACGACTGTGCCGCCTGCTGCCATTTGCCGGCGAACTTTGCGCCGGATCGCCAACATCGCCGTGCTTCCCCCGGCCAGGAAGAGGAATTGCAGTGCTCAGGGCGAGGCGGAAGGAATCAAGGGCGTACAGATCGGCGCCGGAGAACCCGGACACATAGAGGGCGTCGAGGATCAGGCCGATCCCGAACATCACCAGCAGCGCGGAAACGAAGCCGCCCACGTTGACGATCCCGGTCGCCGTCCCTGCGCGGCGTACCGGATTGAAGGTACGGGCGAAGTCGAAGGCAATCATGGATCCGGGACCTCCGATCGCAAGCACCACGATGAGCACCGCGAGCAACCACAACGGGGCACGTCCGGGGTAGGCCAGCACAGCGAGCCAAGCGCAGGCTGTGGCAGCGACGATCAGAAGTACCATCGACGATCGGCGCAGCGGATGGCGGGCGACCATGCGCCCCAGCCAGGGGCCGGACACGAGGGCCACCACCACGAAGAGCGACATCAGTGCGGAGGCCACTGCGGGCGGCTGGCCCTGGCCGGAAACCAGGAAGGGATAACCCCAAGTCAGCACGAAGACGTTGCCGGCGAACTGGACCGTGAAGTGGGACCACAAGCCAAGGCGGGTCCCGGGTTCCCGCCAGGCCTCGGACAATGACTGGCGGGTCTGGCGCAGGGTGGGCGGCAGCTCCCGCTCCATGCCAGCCGGAAAGTCGCGGATCACGGTCACGGCCAGCACGCAGGCCAGCACCGCCAGTGCGGCGATAGAGAGGAACGAAGCCGTCCACCCCTGCAGATTCAGCAGGGCAATAAAAGGGATGGTGCTGATCAGCTGTCCGAGCTGCCCGAGCTGCCCGGTCAGCTGCGTCAGCAGCGGGATGCGTTTGCCGCTGAACCACACCGGCAGCAGCCGCAGCACCGAGACGAAGGTCATTGCGTCGCCGGCGCCCACCAGCAGACGCCCCACAAGACCCTCGGGGATGCTCGAGGCGAAGGCCAGCTGGACTTGGCCCGCACACATCAGGGCGGCGCCGCCCGTGATCATGATCCGTGAACCGAACTTGTCCACCATCAGTCCCACCGGGATCTGCAGGCCCGCATAAATCAGCAGCTGCACCACGGTGAAGGCGGACAACGCCGCCGCCGTCGCATCGAACCGCTCGGTAGCGTGCAGACCGGCGACGCCGAAGGACGTCCGCTGCGTGATTGCGATCAGGTAGGCGAAGACACCTGTCCCCCAGACCCACCATGCCCGCCGCGTATCCACATGAGCATTATCGGCAGGTCGGGCGCGGGAACCCTAATCAGCTTTGGCTGCTGCCGCCGTTCGGCTCATCCTGGGACGTCGATTCCTCCGGCTGGGCCGGCAGTGCCGCCAGGAACGCTTCAACTTCGGAGCCAAGTTCCTCGGCATCCGGAAGCTCGTCGTTGTCCTTGGTGAGAAGCGACCGCCGGGTTTCGTGTCCGGCATACTCGTCATAGCGCTTTTCCAGCTTGGTCACCACGCGCTGGACCTCGGCAGAATCGCTGACCTGCTTGGCGATCTGGGCGCCAACGTCCAGCCCGGCAGCCCGCAGCCGGTCTGTGGGGAGCACCAGCGAGGATGCAGCACCAAGGTACTCCAGCGCGGCCACCGCGGCCTGCGGGTACTCGGCTTCGGCAAGGTAGTGCGGGACATGGATGGAATGCCCGGCCACGCGGAATCCGGCTTCGATGAGTCGCACCTCCAGCAGCGGGCCGATGCTTGCCTGCACCTGGGCCGTCGGCTTCCAGGAAGTAATGCCGTCGATCAGCTCCGGCTGGTTGCCATGGACAGTGACGCCGATCGGCCGCGTATGCGGGACCGGCATGGGCAAGGCCTGGACCCAAGTCACCAGCTTCACCTGTAATGCGTCGGCCAGGGCAATGACGGCACGGCAGAAGCGCTCCCACTGCAGGTCGGGCTCGGCGCCTGTGAGGAACAGGAACGGCTGGCCCATACCGTCTTGCAGCCGATGCAGTTCGATTTTCGGGCGTTCGTAATCCGTGAAGTGGTCGCCCACAAAGGAGATGACCGGGCGCTGGCTGCGGTAGTCGATCAGCTGGTCCACGTCGAAGGATGCCACGAGGTCACCGTCCAGCTGCTCGAGCAGTTCCGTCCCCAGCTGGGAGACCACGTGCCCGGCTTCCGCCGCGCCGGTAAAGCCCATCACCAGATTGAGCCCCCGCAGTTCGTCGGCGCCGTACAACTCCGCGTTCACCGAGAACAACGAGTGTGCATCCAGCATCTTTTCCTCCGTTCATGAGCGCGGATCCATCCGCCTATGCCCTGCTGCTCGACGTCCAGGGGACGGAGCAGGCCAACTACCCTTTGTACCAGCGCCGCCGGGCGGCAAATAATTCCGCGCCACCTGCCGGGTCGGCGCGGTCCAACGGGCTACGATCTGTGATGTAGCCGGTTGTTCCTGCCCGAGGGCCCGGCCCGCCGGTACTTTAGAGGCAAACTCGGGCGGCGGAGCAGCCACAAGCCGAGCCGTCACCGGAACCTTCGACAAGAACAGTGAGGACAGCTCTTCGTGATCAAGACCACCGAGCTCAAAATCAATGCCGCCAAAGATGCCCGGAAGCTCCGCTCTAATGCCTTGGTGGTCGCAGTCGGCCAGGGTGCCAACGGTCCCGAACTGATCGACGGCACGCTCGGCGGAAAATCCTTGCAGGCCCTGGCCGCTTCGCTGGGGATGCTGGGCGTCACGGGGGCCGCTGACGAGGTGCGCAGGCTTCCGGGCATTGATGAGTTCCATGCCGATGTCCTTGTCCTCGCCGGCATCGGACCCGTCACCGCGGGCATGCAGCCTTCGGAGGAGAGCCTGCGCCGCGCCGCCGGCTCCGCCGTCCGCCAGTTGCGGGGCATGGAGCATGTCGCCATCGCCTTCCCGGCCGCGTCCGTCGCGGCCGCCGCCGCCGTGGCGGAAGGTGCCGCGCTGGGTGCCTACGCCTACACCGAACACCGCACTGCCAATACCGGCCAGGACGTCGTCACCGCCGTCAGCGTGGTGACCCCGGCCGCGGGCGACAAGGCGCTGGGACCGGCCCTGGAACGGGCCCGGATCATCGGCCGGACCGTCAATGCCACCCGTGACTTGGTCAACCAGCCGCCTAGCCACCTGTATCCTGAAACGTTCGCCAGGACCGCGCAGGAACTGGCCAGGAACCTGCCGGTCAAACTGACTGTGCTCGACGAAGAGAAGCTCGCCAAGGACGGCTACGGCGGCCTCGTCGGCGTCGGCAAGGGTTCCTCGCGCCCGCCGCGGCTGGTCAAAGTGGAGTACTCCCCCGCCCGCGCCAAGGTCAAGCTGGCTCTTGTGGGCAAGGGCATCACCTTCGACTCCGGCGGGCTCTCGTTGAAGCCGGCCACGGGGATGACCACGATGAAATGCGACATGGCAGGCGCCGCCGTCGTACTTAATGCCCTGCTGGCCATCGCAGAACTTGGCCTGCCGATCAAGGTGACCGCCTGGCTTTGCCTCGCCGAAAACATGCCGTCCGGCCATGCCCAGCGGCCCTCCGACGTCATGACCATTTTCGGCGGCAAGACAGTCGAAGTGCTCAATACCGACGCCGAAGGCCGGCTGGTGATGGCGGACGGACTTGCCGCGGCCAGCGCCGAGGAACCGGATGCCCTGATCGACGTCGCCACGCTCACCGGCGCGCAAATGGTCGCCTTGGGCAGCCGCGTTTCCGCCGTGATGGGCGACGACGGGGTCCGCGACGCGGTCAAGGCTGCTGCGGACCGCGCCGGCGAACTGTTCTGGCCGATGCCGCTGCCGGAAGAACTGCGGCCGAGCCTCGACTCTCAGGTAGCCGACCTGGCGAATATGGGTGAGAAGTTCGGCGGGATGCTCACCGCAGCCATCTTCCTGCGCGAGTTCGTCGGCGAGGTCAACGGGCGGAAAATCCCGTGGGCCCACCTGGACATCGCGGGACCGGCCTTCAACGAAGGCTCCCCCTACGGCTACACCCCGAAGGAAGGCACCGGCGTCGCGGTGCGGACCCTGGTGGCGTACGCCGAAGATGTAGTGGCCCGGGCCGGCTGAACCGGCTGGCAGGAGACCGTTCCGGCCATCACAGCACCGGGTGAATCCCGGCACACCGGCCCCCGTTGAGCCTTCATCAAGTAGATGATGGAACATGGTGGGGCTAAGGTGAATCCCAAAACACCTAACATCACTTCACCCATACCAAACAGCAGGCGTGCGCAGGCACGTCCAAATCTCGAGGGAGCGTTCACGTGGCCGATTCGGCAACTGCGCAAGAATTCGACATCCTGGTCCTCGGCGGCGGCAGCGGCGGGTACGCTGCGGCGTTGCGCGCCGTGCAGCTGGGATTCACCGTCGGCCTGATCGAAAAGGGCAAGCTGGGAGGCACCTGCCTGCACAACGGCTGCATCCCGACCAAGGCCCTGCTGCATTCGGCCGAACTGGCCGACCATGCCCGCACATCCTCGAAGTACGGCGTCAACGTCACGCTGGACTCCATCGACATGAACGCTGTGAAGGCCTACAAGGACGGCATCGTCGCCGGCAAGTTCAAGGGCCTCAGCGGACTCATCAAGATGCGCGGCATCACCGTCATTGAGGGCGAGGGCAAGCTCACCGGCAAGGACACCATCGAGGTCAACGGCACGACCTACACCGGCAAGAACATCATCCTCGCCACCGGTTCCTACGCCAAGAGCCTGCCGGGCCTGGAGATCGGCGGCAAGGTCATCACCTCCGACCAGGCGCTGGAAATGACCGAGCTGCCGAAGAAGGCCGTCATCCTCGGCGGCGGCGTCATCGGCGTGGAGTTCGCTTCGGTCTGGAACTCCTTCGGCGTTGACGTCACGATCGTCGAGGGCCTGCCGTCGCTGGTGCCGAACGAGGATCCGGCGATCATCAAGAACCTCGAGCGTGCCTTCAAGAAGCGCGGCATCAAGTTCAACACCGGTGTCTTCTTCGAAAAGGTCGAGCAGAACAACGACGGCGTCGTGGTCACTTTGGCTGATGGCAAGACTTTCGATGCGGACCTGCTGCTGGTGGCGGTGGGCCGCGGGCCGGTCACCGCTGGCCTGGGCTTCGAGGACAACGGCCTCACGGTCGACCGCGGCTTCGTGATCACCGATGAGCGCTGCCACACCGGCGTCGGCAACATCTATGCCGTCGGCGACATCGTGCCCGGTGTCCAGCTGGCGCACCGCGGTTTCCAGCAGGGCATCTTCGTTGCCGAGGAGATCGCCGGCAACAACCCCGCCGTCGTCGAGGACATCAACATCCCCAAGGTCACCTTCTGCGAGCCGGAGATCGCCTCCGTGGGCCTCAACCAGCCGCAGGCGGAAGAGAAGTACGGCAAGGACAACGTCGAGACCGCCGAGTACAACCTCGCCGGCAACGGCAAGAGCTCGATCCTCGGCACCAGCGGCATCATCAAGATGGTCCGCCAGAAGGACGGCCCCATCGTCGGCATGCACATGATCGGCGGCCGCATCGGCGAGCAGATCGGTGAAGCACAGCTGATCGTCAGCTGGGAGGCCTACCCGGAGGACGTTGCAGCCCTCATCCACGCGCACCCGACGCAGAACGAAGCGCTCGGCGAGGCTGCCATGGCCTTGGCCGGCCGCCCGCTGCACGGCTGACCAAGCCGGCTTGCCTAGTGCATCCTGCCCCTGGGCCGGGTGCACTAGGCTCAATCACAGGACTTACCGGGCCAATCGCGCGCCTGGACAGAGACACAACGATTTAGGAGAACGGGGACGACATGTCTGAAACCGTTAACTTGCCCGCACTCGGTGAAAGCGTCACCGAGGGCACCGTCACCCGCTGGCTCAAGCAGGTCGGCGACCGGGTTGAGGTAGACGAACCCCTGCTCGAGGTTTCCACCGACAAGGTCGACACGGAGATTCCTTCGCCGGTCGCCGGCGTCATCGAGGAAATCCTCGTCGCTGAAGACGAGACCGCAGATGTCGGAGCGCCGCTGGTGCGCATTGGCGACGGCTCCGCCGCCGGCGCTGCCGAAGCCGCCCCGGCCGCCCCTGCCCAGGAAGAGGCTCCGCAGGAACAGCCCGCCCAGCAGGAAGCACCGGCCCAGCAGGAGGCGCCGGCTCCCGCCGCCGAAGCGAAGCCTGCCCCCGCAGGCGCCGGCGAAGGCACCGAGGTCAAGCTGCCGGCCCTGGGCGAAAGCGTCACCGAAGGAACCGTCACCCGCTGGCTGAAGCAGGTCGGCGATTCCGTCGAGGTCGATGAGCCGCTGCTGGAAGTTTCCACCGACAAGGTCGACACCGAGATCCCCTCCCCCGTAGCCGGCACCCTGCAGGAGATCCGGGTCAACGAAGACGAGACGGCCGAGGTCGGCTCCGTGCTGGCCGTCATCGGCTCCGGTGCCGCGGCTCCGGCCGAAGCAGCTCCGGCCCAGGCCGAACCGGTTGCCGCTGCACCGTCCGGCGACCGCCCGGCTCCGGTCGAGGAACCGCCTGCCCCGGCGCCTGCCAAGGCAGAGGCTCCGAAGCAGGAAGCCCCGGCCGCGGCAGCGCCCCAGGCTCCCGCAGCAGCCCAGGCACCGGCAGCTCCGGCAGCCGAGGGGTCCGCCGAGGCTGGCTATGTGACCCCGCTGGTCCGCAAGCTGGCCAACCAGCACAGCGTCGACCTGTCCTCGATCAAGGGCACCGGCGTCGGCGGACGCATCCGCAAGCAGGATGTGCTCTCCGCCGCGGAAGCCGCCAAGCCGGCGGCCGCTCCGGCAGCCGC
>NZ_ANPE02000152.1 GCF_000328305.2 Arthrobacter crystallopoietes BAB-32
GGGGCTGCCGCTGCTCGGAGCGGCGGATATCCGGCGGCTGGCCGAGGAGCTGGATGTCCGGCCGACCAAGACGCTGGGCCAGAACTTCGTGATCGACGGCAACACCATCCGGCGGATCGTCGCGGCGGCGGAGCTGGATCCGGCCGAGACGGTGCTCGAGGTCGGGCCGGGGCTCGGCTCGCTGACGCTGGGCCTGCTGGACGCCGCCGCCCATGTGGTCGCCGTCGAAATTGATCCCAAGCTGGCGGCCAAACTCCCCGAGACCGCGCAGAAGTTCCGCCCGGACGCGAACGGAAGGCTCGACGTCGTACTTTCCGATGCGCTCAAGGTGACCGAACTGCCCAAGGAGCCGACCGCGCTGGTGGCCAACCTGCCCTACAACGTGGCCGTGCCGGTGGTGCTGCACCTGCTGGAGCATTTCCCGTCGCTGCGGCACGGGCTGGTGATGGTGCAGGACGAGGTGGCGGACCGGCTGGCGGCCAAGCCCGGCTCGAAGATCTACGGCGTGCCGAGCGTCAAGGCCGCCTGGTACAGCCAGATGCGCAAGGCCGGCGTGATCGGGATGAACGTGTTCTGGCCGGCGCCGAAGATCGCCTCCGGGCTGGTGGGCTTCACCCGGCGCGAGCCGCCGGCCACCCGGGCCAGCCGCGAGGAGGTGTTCGCCGTGATCGACGCCGCGTTCGCCCAGCGCCGCAAGACGCTGCGGGCTGCGCTGGCGGGCTGGGCCGGGAGCGCGGCGGAAGCGGAGGGAGCCCTGCGTGCGGCCAACGTGGACCCGAGCGCCCGCGGCGAGGTGCTCACCGTCGAAGCGTTCGCCCGGATCGCCGAGTGCAAGCGGCCGCTGGTGGCCTGACCTGGAAATTCGCGCTGTGGAGGCAGACTCATGAGCAAGACCCGATCCGTGCGCGTGATGGCTCCGGGCAAGATCAACGTGTCCTTCCGGATGGGCCCGCTGCGGCCGGACGGCTACCATTCGGTTGCCAGCGTGTACCTGGCCGTCTCGTTGTATGAAGAAGTCACCGCGACCAGACGCGACGACGACAAGGTCACCGTGAGCGTCCGCAACGGCTCGCCGCTGCCGCTGGACGTCGAGGACATCCCGCTGGATTCGTCCAACCTGGCCGTGAAGGCGGCGGAGCTGATGCGCTCCCTGTCGGCCCATCCAACGGGCGTGCACCTGGACATCGTCAAGCGCGTGCCGATTGCCGGCGGGATGGGCGGTGGATCCGCCGATGCCGCCGCGGCGCTGGTGGCCTGCAGCGCGCTGTGGGACACCGGCTTCTCCCGCGATGAGCTGGTCCGTATCGCCGCGGACCTCGGCGCGGACGTGCCCTTCGCGCTGCTCGGCGGGGTGGCCGTAGGGCTCGGCATCGGGGACCAGCTGACCCCCGCGCTGGCCCGGCGTGACCTGAACTGGGTGCTCGTGCCCGCCTCCTTCGGCCTGTCCACGCCCAAGGTCTATGCCACCGCGGACCGGCTGCGCGAGGAGGCCGGTTTCACGGCCACCGCGCCGGATGCCGTGGATCCGGCGATCCTGAAGGCCATGCACGCCGGGGACGTCGACGCCC
Source organism: Arthrobacter crystallopoietes BAB-32 (assembly GCF_000328305.2). Classification (GTDB taxonomy): domain Bacteria; phylum Actinomycetota; class Actinomycetes; order Actinomycetales; family Micrococcaceae; genus Crystallibacter; species Crystallibacter crystallopoietes_A. Next base: position 1,569 of record NZ_ANPE02000152.1, read on the forward strand.
TCGCCAACGCGCTGGGCAACGACCTGCAGGCTGCCTCGATTGAGCTCGCGCCGGAGCTGGCCGATATTCTGGACCTTGGCGTTTCCGAAGGCGCGCTTGCCGGCCTGGTTTCCGGCTCCGGCCCCACCCTGGCGTTCCTGGCCGCGGACCGGCTGGACGCGGAGGAGCTGGCACAGCGGCTGTCGGACGTGGCCGGCGTGGCGGCGATGGCTGTCCACGGCCCGGTGCACGGCGCCCGCATCATGGCCTGACCGGCCCGCAGAACCAACAGAAAGACTGACATTGGCCCACCTGCTCGGCGCTGAGAACATCAGCGTCTCCTACGGCATCCGCACCGTCCTGGACTCGGTCTCGCTCGGCCTGAACGAGGGCGACCGGATCGGTATGGTCGGCCGCAACGGCGACGGCAAGTCCACGCTCATGCGGCTGCTGTCCCTGCGGACGACGCCGGATGAAGGCCGGGTGACCAAGCGCGGCGACGTGAACATCGGCTATTTGGACCAGCAGGACGTGCTCAACGGGGACCTCCCGGTCGGCGTGGCCATTGTCGGCGAGGCCGCGGATCATGAGTGGGCCGCCAACCCGCAGATCCGCGAAATCATGGCCGGGCTGGTGGAGGACGTGGACTGGCACGCCAAGGTCTCCTCGCTCTCCGGCGGGCAGCGGCGGCGCGTCGCGCTGGCCAAGCTGCTCATCGAACCGCATGACGTGATCATGCTGGACGAGCCCACCAACCACCTGGACGTCGAGGGCGTGGCCTGGCTGGCCCGGCACCTGAAGGAGCGATGGCGCCCCACCGAAGGCGCGTTCCTCGTGGTCACCCACGACCGCTGGTTCCTCGACGAAGTCTGCACCCGCACCTGGGAAGTCCACGACGGCACCGTGGATCCGTTCGACGGCGGGTACGCAGCCTACGTCCTTGCCCGCGCCGAACGCGACCGCATGGCCGCCGTCGTCGAAAATAAGCGCCAGCAGTTGGTGAAGAAGGAACTGGCCTGGCTCCGCCGTGGCGCCCCCGCGCGCACCTCGAAGCCCAAGTTCCGGATCGAGGCGGCCAACGAGATCATCGCCGACGTGCCCGAACCGCGGGACAAGGTGGCCCTGAGCAAGATGGCCACCGCGCGGCTCGGCAAGGACGTGCTGGACCTCGAAAAGGTCAGCTACACGCCGCCGCCCCGGGAATCGGACACTAACGACGGCGGTGCGCCGCTTTTCGACAACATCACCTTGCGCCTCGCACCGGGGGAGCGGTTGGGCCTGGTCGGCGTGAACGGCGCCGGCAAGACGACCCTGCTGCGCCTGCTCAACGGCGAGATCCAGCCGGACTCCGGGAAAGTCAAGCGCGGCAAGACCGTCCAGACCGCCATGCTGACGCAGGAAGTGCGCGAGCTGGACGAGCTCATGGACCTGCGCGTCATCGAAGTCATCCAGCGCGAACGGCAGGTCTTCAACGTCGGCGGCCGCGAAGTCTCCGCCGGCCAGCTGGTCGAGCAGCTCGGCTTCTCCAAGGAAAAGCAGTGGACGCCCGTGCGCGACCTCTCCGGCGGTGAACGCCGCCGCCTGCAGCTGCTGCGCCTGCTCGTCGGCGAGCCTAACGTGCTCATGCTCGACGAACCCACCAACGACCTCGACACCGACACCCTCGCCGCCGTCGAGGACGTGCTGGACGGCTGGCCCGGGACCCTCGTCGTCGTCTCGCACGACCGCTACCTGCTCGAGCGCGTCACCGACCACCAGATGGCCCTGCTCGGTGACGGCAAGCTGCGCGGCCTGCCCGGCGGAGTCGACCAGTACCTGCAGCTGCGCGAGGAGGCCTTAGCCTCCGGCGACCTTAAGGGAACGACGACGGCGCCCGACGCCGCTTCCGCCGGCAGCCCCTCCGCGGGCAGCCCCGCCGGTGCGCAGGCCGGAAGCGCCGCCGCCAAATCCGCGCACACGGAGGCCGAGAAGCGCCAGGCCAAGAAGGACCTGAACCGGATCGAACGGCAGCTGACCAAGCTCACCCAGCAGGCCGACAAACTCAAGGAGCAGATGACCGAGTCCGGCTCCAAAGCCGACGTCGACTTCGAACTCCTCGCCGACCTGAACAAGAAGCTGCAGGACGTCGCCGCCGAGCAGGAGGAACTCGAAATGGAGTGGCTCGAAGCCTCCGAAATCCTCGAGTAGGCCACGGCGTCCGCAGCCGGTGGCACCTATACCAGCGGCATCTTCGGGCTGGCGTGGGCCTGGGCTTCGGCGCGTGTTGCAAGCCCGAGTTTGGCGAGGATGCTGCCGACATGGTGTTCGACGGTGCGCTTGCTGATGAACAGGCGGGCCGCAATCTGGCTGTTGGACAACCCTTCGGCGATCAGGCGGAGCACCTCTTCTTCACGCCGGGTGAGCGGACCGCCGGGGCGTGGGGCACTGCGTGAATGATGGCCGAGCTGCCGGAGGAGCAGGGCGGCGGCGTCGGCATCGCGGGCCGCGCCGAGCCGTTCGGAATCGTGGAGGGCGGCGAAGGCTTCGGCTGCAGCGGAGGGCGGTTCAACCGCAATGAGTGCCCGGGCCAGGGCCAGCCGCGATCGGACATGCTCCAGCGGCAGCCCCGCAGCCTTGAACTCTGCCGACGCCGCTTCGAGGTGGGGGATCGCGGCGGCATCGCCCCTGGCAGCGGCGCAAAGGCCCAGCGTAAAGTCGGCCAACGCCCGGTACTGCACCAGGCCGGTCGCAGCGGCGAGGACACCCATCTCGCATGCCAGGCCCGCAGCCCGCTCGCGGTCGCCCAAAGCCAGGTACACCTCGGCCAGCACAGCGGTCTCCGGTGCGGTCAACAAAGAGCCGCCGGACGCAGCCAACTGCTGCCGCAGCAAGGACGCTGCACCGCTGGCATCGCCGTTGGCCAGGCGCAGCTGAGCCAGCGGGCGGGCCGCAGCGGCGTCGGTGTCGCTGCCCTCGAGCAGGACTGCCGCCTCGCCCAGGCGGCCTTGCCGCAGCCGAAGGTCGGCAAGACGCACAACCGCACCTGCCCGCAATGCCCGGAAGCCGCCGTCGTAGTCGGCGATGGCGGTGACCAGGCGCCGCTCCGCCTCCGGCCACTCACCTGCGGCGATGAGGATACCGCCGTAATGCATGCCGCAGACCGCCGGAACCCAGGCCGCATGCTCACTGCGGCCGAAACCGGCCGCCACATCCATCCACTGGCGGGCACGCTGCACGTCCAGCGTCAGCTCGGAACAGAGCAGCATCTTGCAGAAAATTTCCCCGGCCGCCTGGTAGTCACGCACCTCGCCGGCGAGCGCCCCGGCAGCTGCCTCATCGATCAGCCGCATGCCGGCGGAAATCCGGCCGCCCAGCACCAGCGCCAGACCTGTGTAGCTGCGGGCGCACAACTCGAGATCCTGATTCCCGAGCCTCCGGCCCAGCTCAGAGGCCACAGCGGCATGGCTGCGCATCGCCTGCAGATCGCCGCTGGCAAGGCAAGCAGCCAGGTGGACCCAACCTGTCTCGACGCAGTCTCCGGCCGCGTCCGCCAGGGTCTCGCCCCGAGCCATCCAACCATTAGCCGCAGCTGAATTCCCGCACACGGCGCCATAGAGGAAGCTCAGTTCCCGCGCGGCGATCAGTGCCGGCAGCCGGACCTCGCCGCGCCTGCGGTACAGCACGAATGCCTTCTCGTAGAGCCCGATTGCGGCTGCGAAATCGCCGGCCCACTCCACTGCCCGCGCCAAGCCGTACGCCGCTTCCGGCCCCGGCTGGGATTTGAGCGCCAGCGTGAAGTGCTGCCGCGCGCTCATCCAGTCACCGCTGTCCAGCGCGTTCCGGCCGTCGATGAGGAGCTGCTCCATCGCGGAAGCCATGCCCCATTTTACGGCGGCGGCCGCTGGGGTGCAGTGAAATGGGGCCGCAGATGGGTGCAGCCACCCATGCTTCCTGCACTGGAACGGCGGATGCTGAAGGTGTCCGGAAGAGGTGGGCATGATGACAGCGCAGGAGACGTTCCAACTGGAGATGGCCTCAGCCGAGGCCTACGAGGCCCGGTTCGTTCCGGCCATGTTTGCGGAGTGGGCGCGGGAACTGGTGGCGGCGGCCGGCGTGGCGCCCGGACAGCGCGTGCTTGATGTCGCCTGCGGCACCGGAATCGTCGCCCGTACTGCCGCCGAGATCGTGGGTCCGGCTGCCGTCACCGGTGTGGACATTAATGCCGCCATGCTTGCGGTGGCTTCGCGGGTCCGGCCGGAGATCACCTGGCTGCCGGGAGATGCGGCGGCCTTGCCGGTGCCGGACGAGGCCTTCGACCTCGTGCTTTGCCAGATGGCGCTGATGTTCTTCCCGGATCCCGGGGCGGCGCTGCGGGAGATGGCGCGGGCCGCGGCCAACGGCGGGACCGTCGGCGTGGTGGTTCCGGGCCGGCTGGAAGACCAGCCCGCTTACGGTCCCTTCGTCGATCTGGTTGCACGGCATGCCGGGCGGGATGCAGCGTCACTGCTGGGAGTCTACTGGGCGTGCGGAGACACCGGCAGGCTTCGCCGGCTCTTCGCCGAAGCAGGCCTTCCATTAGTGGAAATCGCCACCCGGACCGGTATCGCCCGGTACGAGTCGGCGGACGACTTCGTGGCAGTGGAGGTCGAGAGCACGCCGCTGGCGGAACGGTTGAGCGCCGAGCAGTTCGAGCTGATCCGTTCCGGTGCCGGCAATGTGCTGGAGCCGTTCACCGACGACGACGGGGGACTGGCTGTTCCGCTGCAGGGCCATATCGTCCTAGCCACCAAAAACGCGGACTGATGCCGCCTGCCCGACACGGCGGGCGGCGTCTGCTTGCTTTGCTGCGTGGCGGCTGCAGGCTCCTCAGCTGGTGCCGGGGACCTTGTACTGGACCAGCTGGTCCGCGTTCTGGAGGGCCTGCAGCGTCTCATCCACGGTCAGCAGCACCGTTGTATCCAGCGAGATGACCGCGCCGCCTGCGCTGATGGCCAGCACGACCGAGGCCATCGAGACATTGTCGGGTGCCTCCCACAGCGTGTAGCCGTCGTGGTCCCCGAAGGCGTACCAGAAGCCGTGGAGCCTGCCCCCGACCGACTCGATGTAGGACTCGGTAGCCTTCCGGCGGTCCTCCGGCTGTTTGATCATCCGCGCCCAGGTCTCCGGCGTGTAGCTGAACTTCGACAGATAAAGCGGCATCGTCTTCCCCTTGTTCGCCGTGGATCGCCCGAGTCTGATTGTCCTCCGGCGGCCGCGGATGGGGAAGCACGGCGCGGGTCTTAGCCCTTCTGGACGCCGGGGTTCACCCAGAGGCCGGCTTCCCGGATGGAAGCCTGGATCTTCATGGCGGCGGAGTGCAAGGCCTCGCGCTCCTCCTCCGTCAGCGGATCGAACACGTTCTCGCGGACGAAGCTGACGTGGCCGGGCGCCGCCTTCACGATCGCATCGCGGCCGGCCGTGGTCATCATGATGTTGAAGCCGCGCAGGTCCGTGGGGCATTCGGCGCGTGCCACGAGCCCCTTGGTTTCCATGCGTTTGAGCAGATGGGAGAGCCGGCTGCGCTCCCAGCCCAGTTGCCGGGCCAGGTCGCGGGCCCGCAGGATACCGTCGTCGGCCTCGGAAAGCGCGGCCAGCACGGAGTACTCGACCCCGGACAGCTCCGAGTCGCGGATGAGCTGGCGGTCCATCGCCGATTCAAAGCCCCACAGCAGCTCGCGCAGCGCCCGCCAGATCTCCTGTTCATGCGCATCGAGCCATCGGGTGTCCGAGCTCACAGCCACTTCCCTCCGTTATGGTTGACATTTCAAGTTTCTCTGAGGCATGATTGACGCGTCAACAAAAACGACGACGCGTCAACAAGACCTGAAGGGGTTTACACATGACCAAGATCGCCATCATCACCGGAAGCACCCGTCCCGGCCGCGTGAACAAGCAGGTTGCTGAGTGGGTCCTGGCACAGGCTGCCGGCCGCACCGATGCTGACTTCGAGCTTGTCGACATTGCAGACTTCAACCTCCCGCTGCTGGACGAAGCCTACCCGGCCGCTTACCAGAACTACCAGAATGACCACACTAAGGCATGGTCGGCCAAGATCAGCGAGTTCGATGGCTTCGTCTTCGTCACCGGCGAGTACAACCACACCCTGACCCCGGCACTGGCGAACGCCCTGTCCTACCTGAACGTCGAGTTCAACAACAAGGCCGCCGGCATCGTCTCCTATGGTTCCATGGGTGGCGCCCGCGCCGCCGAGCACCTGCGCAACGTGCTCTCCGAACTGCAGATCGCGCACGTCCGCAACCAGGTCATGTTCTCCCTGTTTACCGACTTCGAGAACTTCTCCGAGTTCAAGCCGACCGAGCAGAACGCCGGCACCCTGGCCCCGATGCTCGACCAGCTCGTTCCGTGGACCCGCGCCATGGAGTCCGTCCGCGCTGCCGCCGTCGCCGCCAGCTAAGCACACCCCAGGCCTTCCGCGCCGCCGACCCGGCGCTGAACACCCGACAGGCCCCGGCCCTTTGGACCACAAGTCCGAAAGGCCGGGGCCTGTTGTTGTTGCTTCCACAGGCGCAGGAATTCCCAAGGCGAAACCGGTACGCTCAGGTCAGGAGCTGCAGCGCGGCGCTGGGTTCCCGCGGGGCATACTAGGGGGAGGAAAAGCGATGCAGGTTGACTCGTATGAAAGGGTCGAGTTCCACGTGAGCGAACGCCAGGAAGCACGACGGCGGCTGGTGCTGGCCGTGGGGGTCGTACTGATTGTTTTCGGTGCGGCCGCGTTGACCTGGGGCATCATCCTGGCCCTGACCTAAAGGCCCAGGGCACGCCAGAGCCCGTCGGGGCCGCGTCTAGTCTGCGGCGCCGAGCAGGAACGAGGCGATGGCTTCGCGGAAGACGGCAACACGGCGGGTGCGAGCGGCCGGCTCCTGGTGGCCGGATTCGAGCAGGCTGCGGAACGCCAGGCCTTCAACCAGCGCGGTGAAGCCGCGGGCGAGGGTGTCCGGCTCGGTGGAACCGAGGACGCCGAAAAGCTCGCTCATCTGTGCCTGGGAGACGAGCACATCCGAAATGATGCCGGCGAACTCTTCCCGCTCGGACAGCTCCAAGGTGAGGGCGATGCGGGCCTTGATGTGGTGCGGCCGGGCGCTGAGCTGGATGTCCAGGTAGCGGGCGATGTGCGAGGCCACATCTTCAATGTCGCGGCCGCCGTCTACGGAGTCCGGCACCTGGAGGTCGGCCGCCTCGAAATCGGCGGCCGAGCGCTCCCGCAGGTAGTTCACGATGGCTTCCAGCAGCTCATCCCGGGTCCGGTAGTAGTAGCTGGTGGACCCGGACGACAGGTCCAGGCGGGTATCGATGGCGCGGTGGGTCAGGGCGCGCAACCCCTCATGGGCGATGATTTCCGTGGCTGCCTCGGCGATGAGCAGGCGACGTTCGGTGCGATGCTCCGGCTCTCCCGCGGTGCGGGCGGCGGCCTGGTGCTGGGCAGGGGCTGTCAACGGTTCCACGGACAAGTGATCTCCTGATGGGTGCGGGCATCTTGGTTCGACTCTACCGATGTAGAGTACCGTGCTTCCGGCAGTCCCGGAGTCCATCCCGCGGCATCGACGCGGGTCGTCCGGAAAAATATGGTGAACCTCACGGCTGTGCGCCCGTCGGTGGGAGCTCCTCAACGATGCTGGTGCCCTGCTCGGGGCGTGATTCCCACTGCCACGTCTCGCGGAACTGGACCCGGCCGTCGTCGAGCACGGAAATCCGCGATTCGCAGACGCCGCTGGCGGTCTGCAGGTCGATGTTCAGGTGCGAGTAGCGGAAGTCCAGCCGGTCACCGCTGCGGGTGCCGACCAGATAGCCGCGGACCACGGCGCCGCCGGCGTATTCGGCCCAGATGACCTTGCCGTCCTGGTGGTAGCGGAACAGCGTGGTGGCGCCGACTTCTCCCGAGGCTGTGTTGGCAACGGGGGCGAAGACCTTGCCGTCGATGATCGCTGCTGCAGCCGCCGGATCGACGGGCGTCGGAGTGGCCGGGGCGTCGGGTCCGATGCCAGCGTCCGGTTCCGTGCCGTTGCTGACGGGCTCGGAGCCCGGGGCGGCGCCGGCGCCGTCCGCGAGCAGCTGGGTGTTGTCATTCATCGGTGTGACGGATTCAGACATGCAGCCCAGCCTAGGGGCCGACGCCACTTGTTGTGAATTGGAGGAGGTGCTTGGCGGCCCGTTCGGACCTGAATTAGCTGCGCCAGCGGCCCATCGGCTGGACCTCTGCGGGGGTCAGAGCATGCCTTTCCTGATCACCCGCACATCCCAGCCTACAAGGGTGGAGGCCTGTCACTGAATCGTTACAGTTTCGTGTCGGTCACTGGCCACGCATAGGGACGGTCAGTATGCTGAGCCCAGATGCAACAGCGCCGACGTTGGGGAATGTGTGGCAGGTGTGAGCAGTGAACCAGTACAAAAATCCGTGTACAGCCATGGTTCGGGGGCCGGTAACGGGGGAAATGCAGTCTTCGTAGGACGCCGCGAGGAGCTCGACGGCGTGGCGGCGGCACTGCGCGATCCCGCACGCCTGGGCGCGCTGCTGGTCGGCGGTGCCGGAATCGGCAAGACCGCGCTCGCCGTCGAAGCGCTGCAGGGGTTTGCCGCGACGCACCATGTGGTGCACGTGCGCGGCAGCGCCGTCTCGTCGAAGGTGCCGTACGGGGCGCTGGGGTATCTGCTCAGCGAATTGCCCGAACGCACGCTCAACCATCCGGTGATGGCATTCCAGGGCCTGTCGAGGTTGCTGAAGGAGCAGGCGGCCGGCCGTGGCGTACTGCTGCAGGTGGACAACGCCCACGAACTCGACCCGCTGTCCGTGGCGGCGGTGGTGCAGTTGGCGCTTTCCGGCCAGGCGCGGCTGCTGGTGCTGGCCCGGGAGCTGGCGGGCGCGGCCGAGGATTTCGTGCAGCTGTGGTCCGAGGGGCAGCTCGAGCGCCTGGACCTGGCGCCGTTCACGCAGGCAGAGGCGGAAGCCTTCGGGGAGCAGCTGCTTGGCGGCCCGCTCTCGCGCAGTGCAGCGGCCGAGCTGTGGGGGCAGACCGGCGGCAGCCCGCTGTACCTGCGCCTGCTGATCCGCGAACAGTGCGACGCCGGCACGCTGGTGCTGCAGGACGGCGTGTGGGACCTGGCGGGCCCGATGGTGCGCTCGGGCGAGATCGCCGATGTCGTACACGCTCAGCTGGCCCGCCTGCAGCCCGGCGAGCGGCGCATCGTCGAGCTGCTGGCGTTCGCCGGTGAGCTTCCGCTGGAGGTGCTGCTGCGGCTGTCGGATCCCTACGAGCTGGACCGGCTGGAGGAAGGCGGCCACCTGCTTATTTTGCCCGCCGCCCCGCCCCGTGGTGCAGCTGAACCAGCGGCTGACCGCGGAGGTGGTCCGGGAGGCGGTTCCCCCGGCCCGCAGCCGGGAGCTGTGGGAGGGGCTGGCCGCCGTCGTAAATGCGGAAGGGATTCCGGCCGGAACACTGGTCGGTTTCGCCGCCTGGAGCCTCGATTGCGGGGTCCAGCTGGAGGCCGGGACCGCGCTGGAGGCGGCGCAGCGGGCGCGGAACCTGCATGATCCGCAAGCCGCCCTGCGTTTCGTGCGGAGCGTCCCGGGGCACCGCGCCGATCCGGAGCTGGTGCTGGAAGAGGCGCTGGCGCTGCACGCGCTGGGCCAGCTCGCCGAGGCCGCAGGCATCCTCGAGGCAGCGCTGCCTTTGGCCCGCGGGAACCTGCGGCTGTGGGTGCGCCTCGGCGTCGAACGGCACCGGGTGCTGCGGCGGTTGCCGGGTCGGACAGCGGAGGCTGCGGCCGTCGTCGTTACCATCCGGAATACGGTAGCCACTGTGCCGGACCTTAACGACGGCGGTGCCCCGTTGGCGTGGGAGGCGCTGCTGCTCGAGGCGGAATTCGCCGCCTTCGAGGGCCGGCACGCCCAGTTCCCGGCGCAGCTTGAGGACCTGTACGGCAACGATGCGCTGCCGGTGGGAATGCGGCTCTACGCCGGCTGCCTGCTCGCCGAGGCGTGGGCGCTGACCGGGCGCTGCCAGGACGCCCTGGCCGTGGCGGCATGGCTGGAAGCCGGGGCCGCGAATCCCGCGCTCTCGCCGTCGATGCGCGACACAGTGCTGGTGCGGCTCTTCGAGATTCTCCTCGGCAGCGGGCACTGGCAGCGCTGCCGGCAACTGCTGGCCCCGCGCAAGGGGACGCCGCCGGTGGGAGCCG
>NZ_ANPE02000151.1 GCF_000328305.2 Arthrobacter crystallopoietes BAB-32
GACAAGACCTAGTGGCCTCACATCGCCTTAACAAAAAATTAACGCGAAAGGTATGGCGTGGGGCACATCACAGGTAGTACATTACCGATCATAGGTTACACATTGAACGGAGCAACTCATGGGTACTACCCACCTCTCGGACGATGACCGGCATCTCGCATCGTTCGGTTACAAGCAGGAACTGAACCGAACCCTTGGCGCCTTTTCAACGTTCGCCACTGGCTTCGCCTTTATCTCGATTCTGACGGGCATGTTTCTTTTGTTCGGCTTCGTCTATGGAAGCGGAGGTCCGGCCTCGATATGGGCGTGGATCACAGCTGCGGTAGGTCAGCTCCTGTTCGCCTTTTCCTTTGCGGAGCTGTCGGTTCGGTATCCGCTGGCCGGCTCGGTTTATAACTGGACCAAGCACGTGGCCCGAAAGTCGGTCGCCTGGATGGCGGGGGTCTTTATGATTCTTGCCCTCGTTGTTTCTTCGGCCACGGTTGGGCTGACGATGCAGTTGATCCTGCCTGCCATCTCTCCGGTCTTCTGGATCTACGGCGATGGATCGGGCCCGCTTGATGCATCCATCAACGGTGTCATTCTTGCCTCGATCATGCTGGCTATGACGACTGCCATCAGCCTCATGGGTGCCAAGATCAGGGCCTTCGTTAATAACGTGGGCGTGGTCGTGGAGCTGGTAGCTACAGTCGTTCTGATCGTGGCGTTCCTGCTGAACAGCAAGCGCGGCCCGCAGGTGGCCTTCGAAACAAACGGTACTGAAGCCAACTTCTCGAGCGGCTACTTCGGCGCTCTCCTGGTGTGCCTGCTTCTTGGGCTTCTTGTCATGTGGGGCTTCGACACGGCGGGCTCCCTGGGTGAGGAAACCATCAATCCGCGCAAGACAAGCCCCCGCGCGATCATCCGCGCCCTGCTGGCTTCAGGTATTTTCGGGGCTCTGCTCATTCTGACCGCTGTGATGTCCGTCGACGACATCAAGGATCCGAATATCAGTGCCGAAGGACTTGCCTACGTCGTACAGTCCGTACTGGGCGATACCCTCGGCAACATGATGTTGGTCTGTGCCGCGATTGCCGTCTTCATCTGCGCCATGGCAAACCAGACCGGGGCAGTGAACATGATGTTCGCAATGGCCCGAGACAACGCGCTCCCGGGATCAGGGCGGCTGAGCCATGTGGCGGCCCGTGCCAAGACACCGGTCTTCCCCCCGATCCTCGTCCTGGTTGTCGGTGTCGTTATCCTGCTGGTCAACATCAGCCAGCCGCAGATCATCCTGGTCGTTTCCTCGAACGCCATCATCTTCGCCATGCTCTCCTACATCCTCGTCGCAGGCGGCTTCTCGATCGCGCGACTGCGGGGCCGCTGGCAGGAGCCTGAGAAGGGCTACTTCAATCTTGGCCGCAAGCTGGGCCTAGTGGTCAGCATTTCCGCAGTCATCTGGGCCGTTCTCATGGTGATCAACGTGGCCTGGCCTCGTCAGGAGATCTACAACCCGGTTGAGCCCTTCCACTGGTACCTGCAATGGGGCGGCGTGATCGTACCTATCGCTGCCACGGTCCTCATGGTTGTCGGTTACCTCGTACAGCGCAAGAAGATCGGCATTCGAGCAGAACATGCATCTGTTCCGATCACTTCGCCGGCCGCACCCACTTCCCGGGCAGACCTGAACGAGGTCTCTTAATCTCCCAACTCAACCTCGCAGCGCGAAACGTGTCTGGGCC
>NZ_ANPE02000150.1 GCF_000328305.2 Arthrobacter crystallopoietes BAB-32
TCGCCCGTGCTGGCTGTCGCCGCGCTCCTCGGCCTGGCTACCGCGCGGCGCAGCGGTGGCAGGCTGGCCTTCGCGCTGGCGCTGTCCTGGGGGTTGGCCTGGATCGCCGTCGGACGTCTCGACGGCGGGCTGCTCTCCGCCGGCACGGCGATTGCCGCGGGAATCTGCTCCGCCGCCGTGCTCGTGGCCGCCGCCACGCTACGGCTGCGCCAGCGCCAGGTGCTGCAGGCCGGAGGTCAGCTGCCGGCGTGAGGGTCCACTTCCGGCCTCGCCTCATGGTGCCGCAGCCCGTGCGTCCGGCGGTCCTCCTTCATCTCAGCCTCGAACAGATGCCGCTTGCCCGCCGCGAGCTCGTCCCGCGCCTGTTGCTCCAGCTCCTTGAAAGCGGAGTAATAGTTGTCGTCGTAGTCCTCGACGATCTGGAAAGTCCAGCGGCCCTCGATGACGTTGCGGCCGACAATCTCCCTATCGATCCTGTCGGCGATTCCATGGTGGCCGGCTTGGCGCAGCTGCTCCACGGCTTCGCCAAGGGCCAGGTCTGCCTTGCCGGTGAGCCGGTGGAACGCGTAGAGGAAGCCGCGCGCATGCTCGACCACCTCGAGCGACTCGGAGAGCTTGCCTAGCGCTTCCACGGTGGCGTCATCCAGTCCTTCAGGGCGGCGGTGGGCGGAATCCGGTCCGTCCGGGGTGGCGTCTGTCATGCTCCGAAATTTAGCACCATGGATAACGACGGCGGTGCTCCGGAGCGCATTTCGCCGCACCTCTTGCACAGCTATGGTAAGCATGCTTGTCTTTGCCGGAAGCCTGATGTCGAGGGAAGGACCGGAACCATGGCGTCAACACGGTATGTGGCCGAGGGCGGCCGGCGCCACAGCACCTGGCAGGACGGACTGGGCAGGGCCGGCAGCCGCTGTGCGCAGATCCTGCTCCTGCTGACCTTGATCACCGTAGCGGTGTACGGGCTGCTGCAGGTCCGGCTGCTGGTCATCCCGGTCATGATCGCGCTGATCCTGGCCGCGGCGATCGGGCCCTTCGTGAACCTGCTGCGGCGCAAGGGCGTGCCCGGCGCGCTGGCCACCGGTATCGCCTTCCTCGGCCTGCTGGTGCTGCTGGGCATCGTCACGACCGTCATTGTGCTGGCCGTGCGGAGCGAATGGGACGAGCTGGTGGCTGCGGCGACCCAGGGGCTCGATGAACTTGAGGCCTTCCTGCTGACCGGCCCGCTGCCCGTGACGCAGGAGCAGCTGATGGAGGGCAGGCAGGCCGTCATCGATTTTGCCACCAGCCAGCAGGTCCGCTCCGGCGCCCTGACCGGGTTGTCCGCCGCCACCGAATTCATCGCCGGCACGACGCTCATGATCGTGGTCCTGTTCTTCTTCCTGAAGGACGGCGCGAAGATCTGGAACTTCCTGCTGCGCCCGTTCAAGGGCCGCCGCGAAGCCAAGCTGCGCCGCGCGGGCCGCCGCACTCTCGAGGTTCTCGGCGGGTACGTCCGCGGCACCGCCATCATCGCCTTGGTGGACGCCACCGCCATCGGCATCGCGCTGCTCATCCTGCAGGTTCCGCTGGCCATCCCGCTGGCGATCATCGTCTTCCTTGGCGCCTTCATCCCGCTCGTCGGCGCAACCGTTGCCGGTGTCCTCGCCGCGCTGGTCGCGCTGGTGGCCAACGGGCCCGTCGTGGCGCTGATCGTGACCATCATCGTGATCGCCGTCAACCAGCTGGAGGGGGACCTGTTGCAGCCCATCGTCATGGGCAAGTCGCTGGAACTGCACGCACTGGTCATCCTGTTCGCGCTGACGGCGGGGACCATCCTGGCCGGGATCATCGGTGCCGTGCTCGCAGTGCCCCTGGCCGCCGTCGCGTGGGCGATCCTGCAGGTGTGGACCGCGGAGGATCCGCGGGTTGAGGACCTGAATCCGGATCTCCCGCCGGCAGGATCCGAGCCGACCTGAGCACCGGAGCGCCCGGCGCAGGATTTCGCGCTCAGCGGAGCCACGTTGCCCCGCATGGACTTCGCTAAGTTTGCTTACTAGTTTGGGAGAGGTAACGCGCCGAGAAGCGGCAGCGTCAGTAAGGAGGTTTTTGATGGCCGGGAAGAACGGATCGAAGGCAGGCTTTACAGTACCGGGTCTGAAGCTGGAGGACGGCTACAAGGTCGGTGAGACGCTCCAGCAGCGGCTGCATGCGCTGAATGACCTGCAGCTGACCCTCAAGCACGCGCACTGGAACGTCGTCGGCCGCGACTTCATCGGCGTCCACGAGATGCTGGACCCGCAGATCGAAAAGGTCCGCGCCATGATCGACGCTGTTGCCGAACGCATGGCCACCATGGGCGTATCGCCCAAAGGCCTCCCCGGCGCCTTGGTCAAGGAGCGCACGTGGGATGACTACTCGATCGACCGCGCCGGCACCGCCGAGCACCTGGCCGCCCTGGACCAGGTCTACAACGGCGTGGTCGAGGACCACCGCAAGGCGATCGAGGCAATCGGGGAGATCGACCCGATCACCGAGGACCTGCTGATCGGCCAGACGGCGGAGCTCGAGCTCTTCCAGTGGTTCATGCGCGCGCATTTGGAGAACCGGGAGGGCCGGCTGGAGACCGAAGGAGCCAGGACGGAAAAGGCTGCGGCGGGCAAGACAGACAAATCGGATAAGTCGGACAAGGCAGAGAAGTCCGGCAAGTCCAAGTAGCACGGCCGCTCCCTCCGCCTGGGGGATAAGCGCAGCATCAGGGCCCGGCCCGCCGCCCGCTCTTGCCGGGTGCGGGCCGGGCCCTTGTCATGCTCTGGGCCCCGACGTGCCGGGTGCGAACCGGGCGCTTGTCATGCTCTGGGCCCCGATGTGCCTGCCGCGCAGCCGACGGGACCTGCCCGCTAGCGCTTCCGCCCAAAGACGAGCGACGCCGCCGCCGTCGCCGCCGTGACCGTGTAGACCGCAGGCCACGCGCCGATCTTCTTGGCCAGCGGGTGGGACAGCCCGAACGCCGCCAGGTACGTGCCGGTGAGGGCCGAAGCAGTGGGGGTTCCGGCGTCGCGCTTCCACAAGGTGAACGCCGCGGCACCGGCAGCCGCCAGCACCGCCCCGCCCAGCGGACGGTTCTTCGTCGCACGCGCGGTCTGGAAGCCGCCGATCAGGCCGGCGCTGGTCAGCAGCGAGGGCAAAACTGAGCTCATCGGAATCTCCTTGGGTCGCTTGGTGGTTCCAGCCTACTGCCCGGACGCATAGACTTTCCCTAACTGCTGGACCTCCCCAAGGAGCCACCATGGGCCGGATCAAGCGGCTCGCCGCCGACCTCATGCTCGAGGACCTGG
This sequence comes from Arthrobacter crystallopoietes BAB-32, assembly GCF_000328305.2. Taxonomy (GTDB): domain Bacteria; phylum Actinomycetota; class Actinomycetes; order Actinomycetales; family Micrococcaceae; genus Crystallibacter; species Crystallibacter crystallopoietes_A. The sequence continues at coordinate 3,315 of NZ_ANPE02000150.1, forward strand.
GGCGGCCTGTCAGTATTGTCGGCTTCAACAATGACGAGCATTCCGGCATCCTCGCCGGCTTCATCGTCCGCCGCACCAAGGATGCCGTGGACATCCACCTGCAGGACATCCACGAAGCCGTCGTCGTGCCCCATGACCGGCAGGTCGTCATCCTACGGCGGCCCCGGAAACCCGCCTAACCCAAGTCCAAGTACGACGACGGGTGGCTGGCTGTGTTGCGGGTGGCCCGCCGCCAGCGTGCCGGCGGTCAGCTGCCGCGTGCTTCTACTCGTTGGAACTGCTCGGCCTTCCTGAGCCGGCCTTGTCGAATGGTCTCGTCACCGCGAACCGTCCTCACTGGGCAACCTTGTTCGTCAGCAGGATCCGCCGGAGCCAGCCTGGCTGCCCGGCCACAACCAAGCCTTCATGGAGGATGGACTCGAAGATCGGTGCTGGACGGATCTCGTGTTCCCTGTAGACCAACGGGCGTACGTCATTCCCTGTCCAAGCGCTTATTTTCCCGGCTAGATCCGTTATCAAGTCCTCCGCAGAGTCTTCATCAACCGTGTCGGGCAACGCGACGAAGACATCGATGTCACTGTTGGTCCGCATCTCGTTTCGTGCAGCGGATCCGAAGATAATTACCGCGAGTGGAGCGAACTCCCACGAATCGATTTCGTCACGCATGCGCTGCAGGAGTCGGGACTTAGCGGAAGCCGCCGCCATCACGGCCTCAGCGACTAGGTGGTTACGATTCAGGCGGTAACTATGCGTCCTGCCTGAAGCTCGTTCAAGGACTAATCCCTGTTCGGTAAGACGGCTGAGAGCTTTCCGCACGCCTGCGAGGGACGCGTCCTCGGGCAAGAGCTCGGTGATTTTCGGAGCGGTAAACTCAGCATCCGCCCGGGAGAGGACGTACAGCACGCCCATGTCCAACGATGGGCTTATCGCTGCCAATGGATTCTGGAGTCGCACCTCATCCACCTGCGCTAAATCTACAAAAGTACATTTAAGTACACAATAGTGTTCATCTGATGGTGGGGGAAGCAACATCGCTCTCATCGGCCCCACAGCTCAGTCACACGGGTATTAATGGCACGCTGTCGCATTAAGCCCGGATTCTCGACTGCATCAGGAACCGGGGGATTGTGCGGGGAGTTTAACGAGGAGAGGCGTGGCGCATCGCGTGCTGCAGCTTGACGACGAGGAGGCAATACCGTGGGATTGTTCGACAAGTTTGTCCGCAAAGGCAAGCAGATGGCCGGCGAGTATGTGAAGGACCAGCTGCGGCAGCGGACCAGCGGCAACCGCCCCGGAAACCAGCGGCAGCCCGGGTCCCAGTACGGTAACCAGCAGTACGGAAACCAGCCCTACGGCGGCCAGCAGTACGGGAACCAGCCCTACGGGAACCAGCCTTACGGGGGCCAGTCCTACGGGAACCAGCCCGGTCAGAACCAGCCGTACGGTGGCCGGCAGGGCGGCTACGCTGCGCCTTCCGGTGGTGCCGGCGGCATGTCCCGTGAGGACCAGGCCGCGATTGCGAAGTACAAGTACATGCTCCGCACGGCCCCGCCGGAGGACATGGAACGCGCCCACGCCGAGGCCTTCGCGCGGCTGACTCCGGAGCAGCGCTCGCTGCTGCTGGCGGAGCTGACCCAGGAGCTGCCGCCGGCGGAGCGCCCGCGCAGCGACCAGCCGCAGGATCTCGCCCGGGCGGCCACCAGGGCAGAGGTATCGCGTCCGGGGTTCATGGAGCAGATGATGCGCCGCGGTGGCTCGCGCCGTTCCGGCATGGGCGGCATGGCAGCAGGCGCCGCCGGCGGACTGGGTGCCGGCCTGCTGGCCGGTGTGGCCGGTGCGTTCATCGGCACCGCGATCGCCGGACCGCTGCTGGACGGCTTCACCGGCATCGGCGAGGAACTGGGCGGCGCGGCCGAGGGGCTGGCGGACGGCGTTGCCGGCGCGGGCGAAGAGATTTCCGCGGCCGGCGAGGGCCTGGCGGAGCAGGGCGGCGGCCTGTTCGACGGCTTCTTCGGCGATGGCGGCGGAGCCGGCGGGGACTTCGGCGACTTCGAGCTCTAATCCGGCGGCCGGAAGCACCTCCGGACCGGGCGGCGGTGCGCACACAATGGTGCGCACCGCCGTCGTTGTTTCCCCGTTCGCCGCGGCTTCAGATGCGGGGACGGCCCGGCATGGTCAGCTGCGCGGGATGTTGCGCAGGTTGCTGCGGGCCATGCTGACCGCTTCGCCGGCGCCCTTGTTCAGGACGAGTTTGGACATGGCGGTGGCGAAGCCGAAGACCTGCTCGCCGGTGATCTTCGGCGGCAGGGACAGCGCCTTCGGATCGGTGATGACCTCCACCAGCGACGGGCCGCGGTGCGCGAAGGCGGCCCGGTAGGCGCCCTCCAGCTCCGACGGCTCCGTGATGCGGACGGCGTGGAAGCCCATGGCGGAGGCGATCGCGGCGTAGTTGGTGTCCGGGACGTCCACGCCGAAGTCCGGCAGCCCGTCGACCAGCATTTCCAGCTTCACCATGCCCAGCGTGGAGTTGTTGAAGAGCACGATGTTGAGCGGCAGCTTATAGGTCACGGCGGTCAGCATTTCGCCCAGCAGCATGGCCAGGCCGCCGTCGCCGGAGACGGAGATGACCTGCCGGCGCGGGTGGGCAAACTGGGCGCCGATGGCGTGCGGCAGCGCATTGGCCATGGAGCCGTGCAGGTAGGAACCGATCAGCCGGCGGGTGCCCAGCGGGTTGATGTAGCGGGCGGTCCAGACATTGCACATTCCGGTGTCGGCGGTGAAGATGGCGTCGGCCGCCGCGGTCTGGTCCAGCACGGAGGCGGCGTACTCGGGATGGATGGGCTTGAGTTTGTCCGCCTTGCGCGTGTAGGCGCCGACGGCCTTGTTCATGAGCTTGTCGTGCTTCTTGAGCATCTGGTCCAGGAAGCGGCGGCTCTTCTTGCGCTTCAGGAGCGGCATCAAGGCGGTCAGGGTGGGCAGCACGTCGCCGTGCACCGCGAGGTCCACGTCCGTCCGCCGGCCCAGGTGCTCCGCCGCACGGTCCACCTGCGCGGTCCGCGTCTCCGGCAGGAACTGGTCGTACGGGAAGTCCGTGCCGAGCAAGAGGAGCAGGTCGGCGTCCTCGATCCCCTCGGCGGCGGCGCCGTAGCCCAGCAGCCCGGTCATGCCGATGTCGTACGGATTGTCGTACTGGATGAAGTCCTTGCCGCGCAGCGAGTGCCCGATCGGCGCGCCGATCAGCTCGGCCAAGGCCACCACCTCGTCGTGGGCGCCCGCCACGCCGGCCCCGGCAAAAATGGCGACCTTTCCGGCGTCGTTAATGGCCTTGGCGAGCTGCTCCACGCTCCGCGGATCCGGCACCACCGAGGCCGGCAGGAACGGCGTGCACACCGGCGTGGGCGCCACCGCGTCCAGGCTGGCAATGTCCCCGGGCAAACTAACGACGGCGACCCCGCGCCTTCCCCACGCATGCTGGATCGCGCTGTGCATCACCCGGGGCGCCTGCTCGGCCGTGCTGACCATCTCCGAATAGACCGAGCATTCGGTGAACAGGCGGTCCGGATGGGTTTCCTGGAAGTAGCCGGTGCCGATCTGCTTGCTCGGGATGTGCGAAGCGATGGCCAGCACGGGCGAGCCGGAGCGGTTGGCGTCGTAGAGTCCGTTGATCAGGTGCAGATTGCCGGGACCGCAGGAGCCGGCGCAGACGGCGAGTTCACCGGTGAGCTGTGCATCCGCCGCGGCGGCAAAGGCGGCCGCTTCCTCGTGCCGGACGTGGATCCAGTCGATCCCGCCTTTGGCCGAGCCGCCGGTCTTGCGCACCGCGTCCACGATGGGGTTGAGGCTGTCGCCGACAATCCCGTAGATCCGGCGGACTCCGGCGCTGACAAGCTGGTCGATGAGCTGGGACGCGAGTTCTTGGGCCATGGGTCTGTGCTCCTGCCGTTCGGTGGAACCTGGTGCCTCTGCCGCCAATATAGTGGAGCCCTCCACAGCGCGGGGCGGCAACCCTAAACTGGGCGATGTGGGCGCGGACCGCCCGCGCCCCGGACCCAGGAGAGGTGAGCGCAATGACCGGACGTGTGGTGCACTTCGAGATCCCCGCCGACCACGAGGAGCGGGCGCGCGAGTTCTACCGTTCGGCCTTCGGCTGGAACATCACGCCGATGCCGGAGGTCAAGTACAACATGGTGATGACCACGCCCAGCGACGACCAGGGCATGCCCAAGGAACCGGGCTCCATCAACGGCGGCCTGTTCAGGCGCGAGGGCGGCCAGGTGACCGGGCCGGTTGTGACCATCGACGTGGAGGACATCGACGCGGCGCTGGAGAAGATCCGCAGCCTCGGGGGCGAGACCGTGGAGGCGAAGATGCCGGTGATGGACATGGGCTTCGCCGCCTACTTCCGCGACACCGAGGGCAACGTGGTCGGGCTCTGGCAGAACGCCTGAGCCGGCACCGTAAGTTCCCTTCCTTCCGCATCCGGTTACTGCGTGAGCGGGCGCCGGTCTTACCCGATCAGCCGGTTCCGGCCGGCGAGCACGGCCATGACGCACAGCACGAGCATCAGGCCGGCGCCGGCGATTAGCGGCGCCGTCCAGCCGCCGGTGGCATCGTGCAGCGCGCCGAAGGCCACCGGTCCGGCCGCGGCGATCGCGTAGCCGATGGACTGCGCCATCCCGGAGAGCGAGGCCGCCTGCTCATGGTGTTCGGTGCGCAGGCTGAACAGGGACAGGCCGATCACGATCAGGCTGCCGCAGCCGGCGGCGCCGAGCACCACCCAGAGCAGGGCGAACTGCGGAGCCACGGCGAGGCCGGCGTAGGCGCAGAACGCGAGGATGCTGCTGGCGAGGGAGACCGCCCGCTGGTCCGAGGTGTGGTGCAGGATGGCGCCGGCAGCCAGGCTCGCGGCCACGCCGATCAGCAGCCACAGCGAGGTATGCAGTCCGGACGTCACCGCCGGGATGCCTTGGTCGTGCTCGATCGCGGGCAGCCACGAAATCATCACGAAGAACGCCAGCGACTGCAGCCCCATGAACAGCGTCACCTGCCAGCCCAGCATGGATTTCCACGGCGAGCGGTAGCTTGCGGCTTGGTCCCCGCCGCCGGCAGCCGCGGCACTGCGAGTCCACAGATGCGGCAGCAGGATGCCCAGCGCGATCAGCGCCAGCCCCGCCCACACTCCCAGCGCCAGGCGCCAGCCGTACGGGCTTGCCTGGGCAATGGGTACGACGGCGGCGGCTCCGGCCGCGGAGACGGCGCCTTGGATGGCGGTGTAGATTCCGGTCACCTGGCTGACCCGGGACGGCAGGTCGCGCTTGACCAGCGAGGGCAACAGGACGTTCAGGAACGCGATGCCGGTGCCGATCAGCACCGTGCCGGACCAGACGGCCGGTTCCGCGGGCACCACCGAGCGGGCGACGATGCCCAGCGCGAGCAGCAGCAGCGAGATCCACAGCGCCCGGTCCAGCCCCAGCCGGCGCGCGAAGCCCGGAGCCACGGGGGAGAAGAGCGCAAAGCAGATCAGCGGCAGGCCGGTCAGCAGGCCCGCGGTGCTGCCGGACCAGCCGAATTCGGCGCTGAGGTCGGAAAGCACCGGTCCTACGCTGACGAACGCCACGCGGAGGTTCACGGCGATGAGCACGATGCCCAGGAACACGAAGCCCAGCCGCGCCGTCCGCATCGTCTTCGCCTGCTCCGCCACCGTCATTCCGTCCAACCTCCGCCCGTTGCCATCAGCCGCATATGCGATCCAACTCACTCATTCTGGCATGGTCCCGCCACTGCGCCGTGCTGTCACCGGGCAGCCTGCTTCGCTTCGATTTCGACGAAGACGAACTCGTCCGGTCCGGGGTTGACGACGTTGTGCTCGCTGCCGGCCGGGCGGGTGTAGGACTGGCCGGCGGTCAGCTCGTTGAGCGACTCGCCGTCCGCAGTCTGCAGCTGCAGCGCGCCCGTGGTCATCGGCACGACGACGTAGTCCAGTTCGTGCCGGTGCCAACCGGTCTCAGTGCCCGGCGCGAACCGCCATTCGGTCACGCGGAAATTGTCATCGTCGATCTGTACGGTGGCCTGGGCCTGGCTGCGCAACATGTCCTCCGGCGGCTCGGTGCTGTCTTTGATCTCCAACCTAGCGGGACGGTCGGACAGAATCCCGTTAGAGTGTGGCCGTGGACACGAATGGGATTCTGCTGCAGCGCTCCGGCCGGCTCGGCCACATCATCCTGAACCGGCCCAAGGCGATCAACGCCCTCAACGACGCCATGATCCGCGACATTACGGCGGCGCTCCGGGAGTGGGAAACGGACGACGGCGTCGAGACGGTCCTGATCACGGGTGCAGGGGAGCGGGGGTTCTGCGCGGGCGGCGACATCGTCGCCATCTACAAGCACATGCAGGCCGGGGCGTCCAAGGAGATCTTCTGGGAAGACGAGTACCGGATGAACTCGTACATCTCCCGCTACCCCAAGCCGATCGTGCCGTTCATGGACGGCGTGGTGCTCGGTGGCGGGATCGGCCTCTCGGCGCACGCCTCGCACCGGGTCGTCACGGAGCGGACGATGGTCGGCATGCCGGAAACCCGGATCGGCTTCATCCCCGACGTCGGCGGCTGCTACCTCTACTCGCGCGCCCCCGGCGAGCTCGGCACCCACCTGGCCCTCACCGCCGGCACCGGCACTGGCGCGGACGCCATCATGCTGGGCCTGACCGACTACTTCGTGGACAGCGCGGACCTGCCGGCCCTGGCGGAGGCGCTCGCCGAGGCTCCGGCGGACGAAGCGATCGCACGGTTCGCACGCCAGGAGGTGCCGGCGTCGGACCTGGAAAAGGACCGGCACTGGATTGATGAGTGCTACCAGTACGACGACGCGGAACAGATCCTTGCGGCGCTGCAGTCCAGTTCCGAACCCAAGGCGCGGGAGGCCGCCGTCGAACTCGCGGCGAAATCGCCGACGTCCGTGAAGCTCACGCTCGAAGCCCTGCGCCGCGCCCGCGGGATGGACACCCTCGAAGAGGTGCTCGACCAGGACTACCGGCTCGGCATCCGCCTGCTCGCCGCGCCGGACTTCGCCGAAGGCGTCCGCGCGCAGGTCATCGACAAGGACCGCAACCCGCGGTGGAATCCTGCCACGCTGGCGGCAGTGGAGCGCGCCACCGTCGAGTCCTACTTTGCAGACCTCGGCGAGGACGAACTCGGCCTCAGCCCCGCAACCGTACCGGCCGGGCGGACGCAGGCCTGAGCGCCGCCACGCCCCGCAACCGTACCGGCCGGGCGGACCCAGGCCTGATCGCCGCCACGCTCCCGCACACGGTGACCGAACCGCCGAAGCCGTGGAAAACCGCCGTCGTTATGGAAACGTGACCTAGGATGGGAAACGGTCGGGACTCAGCCCGGCTGCCGACCACGAACGGAGTCCCACAGTGTCTGCCCGCCGCTTTTTCACCCGCGCCATCGCCACCGCCACCCTGGCCGCCGCTAGCACCACGGTTGGAATGGCCGCGGCCAACGCGGCCGACATGCACTACGTGTATTGGGAGCCCACCCATTTCCATTGCCAGGTGACGCAATGGTCGGTGCTGAGCGAGCCGGACACCACGCTCGCCCAGGACTGCACGCCGGCGAACGATCAGTGGTACTTCACGACCATTGAGTAAGCCCAGCGCACCGGCCCTGCTACCGCTGCTCCAGATAGGCCGCCAGGTTGTCCAGCGATGAGGCCAGCCCGGCGGCATGGTCTGCGGCGGAAATGCCGGCGGGGACATCGTCGGCACGGATCTCCACGCGGGTTCCGGCGTCCACCGCCGTGACCTCCCAGGTCATCGTCATCGTGCCGGCGTACGCCGGATCATCCGATTCGAAGTCGGCCGCCTGGACTACCCGGACGCCGGGAACGATCTCGACGAAGCGTCCCTCAACGATGTCCGTGTCGCTGGTGGCCTTTCCCGCCGCCGTCGACGCATCCGCGTAGGTGAGGACCAATCGGTAGGAGCCGCCGGGCCGGGCGTCGAACCGTTCGAACCTCCCGCTCATGCCCTCCGGCGGCAGCCAGGCTGCGAGCGCATCCGCGTCGACGAGCGCGGCGAAAACCTGCTCACGTGGGGCCGCGATAATCCGCGAGGCTCTGTCCGTCCTTGGCATGGCTCCATCGTAGGCGCCCGCCGGCCGAGTATCTCCTGCGGACCGGCCCGAACATCTGCTGCGGACCGCCGCCGGAATCTCGGCTGCGGACCGGCCCGAACATCTGCTGCCGACCGGCCCGAACAGGCGCCTGGTCGGGTAGATTCTGCGGTGTGGATCACACCCTAAGCGTGGCCGACGGCGGCCGTCACCACCGCGCCAAACGGCCAAGTTGCCAACGTGGATCGCTCTGCTATTCTTGCCTTATCCACGGGCCTCCCGGTCTAGTCTCTGACCGGTTGTAGATAACGGGTGGACACCTCTTTTTGTGAAGGATTAGGGAGTTCTACATGCATTTAACGCCCCGTGAGCAGGACAAACTCATGATTGTGGTCGCGGCGGACCTGGCGCAACGGCGCCGGCAGCGCGGCCTGAAACTCAACTTTCCCGAAGCCGTCGCCCTGATCACCTATGAGCTGATCGAGGGCGCCCGCGACGGCCGGACGGTCGCGGACCTGATGAGCTACGGCACCACCATCCTCTCCCGCGAGGACGTCATGGACGGCGTGCCGGAGATGGTCTACCAGGTGCAGGTCGAAGCCACTTTCCCGGACGGCACCAAGCTGGTCACCGTCCACAATCCGATTCGCTGAGCCTGGAGAGGAGAAACCCATGAAACCGGGAGAGTACATCCTCCGCGATGAGCCCATCGTCTGCAACGAGGGCGCAGAGACCCGCATCATGAACGTGACCAACCGGGGCGACCGTCCGGTCCAGGTCGGTTCGCACTACCACTTCGCCGAAGTCAACCCGGCGCTGGACATGGACCGGGTGGCGGCGCGCGGCTTCCGGCTGGACATTCCGGCCGGCACGGCCGTGCGTTTCGAACCGGGCGATGCCCGCAGTGTGCACCTGGTGGAGATCGGCGGGAACCGCGAGGTCTACGGTTTCCAGAACCACGTGAACGGCTCGCTGGGCGAGAGCGTCGCCGCCGTTTACACGGAAGCCATCGGCGGTTCTGCCGGCATCGATGCGGAGAAGGAGCCGGAAGTGGCGGCAGAGTACGCCATCGACCTGCCCAACGTCGGTACCGAGGAAACCGGCTTCAGCACTACGTTCGGTGTGGATCCTGTCGACGAATCCCTTGGCCCGAAGGCGGACGGCAACAAACAGGGCGACGGGCACGCCGCGGCAGGGGAGACCGGCGGCCAAACTGCCTCCGCACCGGCCGGCGATTCCGGCGGCACCGGCAAGCAGGACGCCGGCGAAGGGGAGGCACAGCGATGAGCTTCGAGATGAGCCGCAAGCACTATGCGGAGATGTACGGCCCCACCACCGGCGACGCCATCCGGCTGGCCGACACCGACCTGCTGCTGGAGATCGAGCACGACTACACCCGCTACGGCGAGGAAGTTGTCTTCGGCGGCGGCAAGGTGATCCGGGACGGCATGGGCCAGAACGGACAGCGCACGCGCGACCAGGACATTCCGGACACGGTCATCACCAACGTTGTAGTGCTGGACTACACCGGCATCTACAAGGCTGATGTCGCGCTGCGGGACGGGCACATCTTCAAGATCGGCAAGGCCGGCAACCCGGACATTTCCGACGGCGTCGACATCACCATTGGTGCCGCGACGGACGTGATCGCGGGGGAGCACAAGATCCTCACCGCGGGCGGCATCGACACCCACGTGCACTTCATCAGCCCCGACCAGATCCCGGTTGCGCTGGCCAACGGCGTCACCACGCTGATCGGCGGCGGCGCGGGGCCGTCGGACGCGTCCAAGCGACCACGGTGACCCCGGGCCCCTGGCACCTGGGCCGGATGCTGCAGGCGCTCGACGACCTGCCGGTCAACATCGGGCTGCTGGCCAAGGGCCACGCCAGCTCTCGAGGCCCGCTTGCCGAGCAGATCCGGGCCGGAGCCATCGGCTTCAAGATCCACGAGGACTGGGGCGCCACCACGTCCTCGATCGACATGTCACTGCGGATCGCGGACGAGTTCGACGTCCAGGTGGCCATCCACGCGGACACCCTCAACGAGTGCGGCTTCGTGGAAGATACGATCCGGGCGATCGACGGCCGGGTCATCCACACCTTCCACACCGAAGGCGCCGGCGGCGGCCACGCCCCGGACATCATCCGGATGGCCGGGCTGCCCAACGTCCTGCCGGCGTCGACCAACCCCACCCTGCCCTACACGGACAACACGGTGGACGAGCACCTGGACATGCTCATGGTCGCCCACCACCTGAACGCGGACATCCCGGAGGACGTCGCCTTCGCCGACTCGCGGATCCGCAAGGAGACCATCGCCGCCGAAGACGTGCTGCACGACCTCGGCGTCTTCTCGATCACCAGCTCCGACGCCCAGGCCATGGGCCGCATCGGCGAAATGGTGCTGCGCACCTGGCAGGTGGCGGATGCCATGAAGCGCCAGCGCGGCAAGTTCCCGCAGGACCCCTCGGTCGGGGACAACTTCCGGCTCAAGCGCTACGTCGCCAAGTACACGATCAACCCGGCGCTGGCGCACGGCATCGCCGACTCGATCGGCAGCATCGAGGTGGGCAAGTTCGCAGACCTGGTGCTCTGGGACCCGGCCTTCTTCGGCGTCAAGCCGGAAATGGTCATCAAGGGCGGCCAGATCGTTCAGTCGCTCATGGGCGATCCCAACGGCTCCATCCCGACCCCGCAGCCGCGCACCCTGCGGCCCAACTTCGGCGGGCTGGGCGGCGCGGTGCACACGTCGTCGATCACGTTCCTGCCGAAGATCGCCATCGACGAAGGCATCCCGGACCGGCTGAACCTGCGCAGCACCATCCGCGCGGCGCACGGCATCCGCAACCTGACCAAGGCGGACCTGAAGCACAACGGGGAGACCCCGGACATCCAGGTGGATCCCGAAACCTACACCGTCACCGTGGATGGCGAAGTGGCCACCTGCGAGCCGTCGAGCGTGCTGCCGATGGCCCAGCGCTACTTCCTGTTCTAGAACGGGCTTTCATCCAATGCTTTATCCGAAAGGGCGTAGTCAATGATCATTGAGCGCGTCATCGCCAACCGGCACGATCTTCCGGAAACGGAGCTGGCCGGACTGCACGAAGAGAAAGTGGCGCTTCCCAGCAGCGAACTGGTCAAGCGGGTCCAGCGCGTCACCACCGACCACGGGCGGGACATCGGCATCCGGCTGGCCACGCCCGGGGACCTGCGCGACGGCGACATCCTGTTCCGCGACGAGTCGAACGTGATCGTCGTCAGCGTCCTGCCCACGGACGTCCTGGTCATCGCCCCGCGCACCATCGAGGAGATGGGCGTGGTGGCGCACAGCCTCGGCAACCGGCACCTGCAGGCGCAGTTTTTCGACGCCGGCAGCGAGTACCGCGCGGAGGTCATGGTGGTGCAGTATGACCACACCGTCGAGGACTACCTGCAGCATATGCAGGTGCCGTACTCCCGGCAGGAGCGGGTGATGCCCGTGCCGTTTCGACATGCAGAACACACGCACTGAGGCGCCCGGCGGCCACCCGTCGTCGTACTTGCTGCCCCTGCTGCAGCTGGCCGATTCCGCCCTGCCCACCGGAGCGTTCAGCCACTCGTTCGGCCTCGAGACGTTCCTGGAGCGCGGGTTGGTCCACGACGAGAAGACGTTCGCGGTCTGGCTGGGCCAGTTCATCCACACCCAGCTGACCTACAGCGACGGGCTGGCCATCCGGCTGGCGCTGGAGGCCGGCTCAATGGACGAGCTGCGGCAGCTGGACGCGATGCTGACGGCGCAGGCCCTGCCGCGGCAGGTGCGCGAGGCCGGAGTGACGATGGGCGCGCGGATGCTGCACATCGCCTCGGTCATCCTCGACAGCTCGGAGATCGAGCAGTACCGGGAGGACGTCGGGCGCGGAAAATGCAGCGGACATCCGGCCCTGGCGTTCGCGCTCGCCGGACGCAGCCTGCAGGTTCCGCTGCCGGAGCTGGTGGGCACTTATCTGTTTTCGACGGCGACCTCGCTGACGCAGAACGCCATCCGCGGCATCCCGATCGGCCAGGACGCGGGCCAGCGGGTGCTGCGCCAGGTCCACCCGGACATCGCCGCAGCAACCGAGCGGATCGCCGGACTGGACCGCGGCGATTTCGGCGCCACCGCCCCCGGACTGGAAATCGCGCAGATGCGCCACGAACGGCAGCGGGCCCGGATGTTCATGTCCTGAGCGCACCCACCCCGGCGGTCCGACTGGCGCGAACCCACCGGCCCCTCCGGGCCTCCGGCCACCGGCACTTCCGGCCACCGGACCACCGGCCCACCACAGACCGACCCTTCCGGCCAGACCACAGACCGACCCTTCCGGTCCAGACCACAGACCGGCCCCCGCGCTGCAGCGGCGGCCCCCAGAACAAGGAGACGATGACAATGGAACCCATCAAGATCGGCGTCGGCGGCCCCGTCGGGGCAGGCAAGACCCAGCTCGTCGAACGCCTGACGCGGCACCTGTCCGGCGAGATCTCCATGGCGGCGATCACCAACGACATCTACACCATCGAAGACGCCAAGATCCTGGCCGCCAACGGCATCCTGCCGCTGGACCGGATCATCGGTATCGAAACCGGCGGCTGCCCGCACACCGCCATCCGCGAGGACACCTCGATGAACTCCGCCGCAGTGGAGGAACTGAAGAAGCGGCACCCTGACCTGCAGGTCGTGTTTATCGAGAGCGGGGGAGACAACCTCTCCGCGACCTTCAGCCCGGAGCTCGTGGACTTCTCCATCTACATCATCGACGTCGCCCAGGGCGAGAAGATCCCGCGCAAGGCCGGGCAGGGCATGATCAAGTCGGACCTGTTCATCATCAACAAAACCGACCTCGCGCCGTACGTCGGGGCGGACCTGTCCGTGATGGAGTCCGACTCGAAGGAGTTCCGCGGCAACAAGCCCTTCTGCTTCACCAACCTGAAGACGGACGAGGGGCTGGACAAGGTCATCGAGTGGCTGCGGCGCGATGTGTTGATGCAGGACCTGGGGCAGTGACCGCGGCCCAGCCGGCGGACCCGCAGCAGCCCACCGGCGAGCTGCGCCTGACAGTTGGCCAGCGCGGCGGCCGCGGCATCGCCACCTCGCAGTACCACCAGGGCGCCCTCCGGGTGATCCGGCCGCATTACCTGGACGGCACCGGGCAGGTTGCGTACACGATCGTCAACCCCGGCGGGGGCTACCTGGGCGGGGACGTTTACGACGTCGACATCCAGGTCGAGGACCACGCCCGCCTGCTGCTGACCACCCAGTCCGCCACCAAGATCTACCGGACCCCGGGCGATCCGGCCGTGCAGCACACCCGGTTCCGGCTCGGCCCCGGCGCCAGCCTGGAGTACGTGCCTGACCAGCTCATCGCCTACCGGGACGCGACCTACCGGCAGGACACCGTCGTCGAACTCGCCGCGGATTCCTCCCTTGTGATGTGCGACGTCGTGACCCCCGGCTGGTCGCCGGACGGCCAGCAGTTCCGGTACGAGGAGGTGCGCATCCGCAACGACATCTACCGGGACGGCCGCCTGCTCGCCCTGGACAACCTGCTGATCCGCCCCGGGGATCCGGACGCGCCGCTGTCCGGCATGCTCTTCCTCGAGGACTACTCGCACCTGGGCTCCATGCTCGTCGTCGACCCCCGCGTGGACGCCGACCTGGTGCGGGAGCTGCAGGACCTGCTCGCTCCGCTGGACCCCGGCGGGCAGCTCGGCATCTCGCTGCTCAACGGTCCCGGCTTCGCCCTGCGTGCCCTGTCCCGCTCCACCGACACCCTGAACACCCTGCTGCACGCAGCCATTGACCTGCTGCGCCACCGCTGGTTCGGCCAGCAGCCGCTGAATCTTCGCAAGTACTGACCCGGCCCGGGGCGGCCCGCCAGCGGCCTTCCACTCGCCCCGAAAGAGAGAAAGCATGAACCTCCGCGTTGACCAGTTGAGGTCCGGCCAGGACCCGTTGGGTCAGGCCCGCCGCCGCCGTCAGCATCTTCTCGTGATCGTCACCCTGGCGGCGGTTCTGGTTGCGGGCATGCTCGTGGCGGTCGGGTCCGGTCCGGTTACGCTCGGCCCCGGAACCGTGGCCGAGGTGCTCGCGTCCCACCTGCCGTGGCAACTGCCCGGGGTGGTACCCGATGCGACCGCGAACGCAATCGTTTGGGAGGTCAGGCTGCCCCGGGTCCTGCTCGGCAGCGCGGTCGGTGCCGGACTCGCGGTGTGCGGGGCGGCGCTGCAGGCCATGGTCCGCAACCTGCTGGCCGATCCCTACCTCCTTGGCATCAACTCGGGAGCCTCCTGCGGCGCCGCCTCCATGATTCTGTTCGGTGTCGGCTTGGGCGTAGGCGAACACGCGCTGTCCGCCAGTGCGTTCGCGGGTGCGTTGGTCGCATCGATGATGGTGTTCCTTGTCGCCCGCGCTGCAGGGCGGGTGACCTCCCTCCGGCTGCTGCTGGCCGGCGTAGCGATAGGCTACGCGCTCACCGCACTGACCAGTTTCCTGATCTTCGCCTCCGGTTCCGCCGAGGGCGCCAGATCCGTGATGTTTTGGCTGCTCGGGTCGTTGGCGCTGGCTAAGTGGGGCAGTGCGTTGGCCGTGGTCCTCCTGGCCGTACTGTTGACGGCCGCGCTGCTGACTCTGTGGGGCCGGCGCCTGGACGCACTGGCCATCGGCGATGAAACCGCGCACATTCTGGGCGTCCCGCCCGCCCGGTTCCGCACGCAGTTGCTGATCGTCGTCTCCCTGTGCGTAGGCGTCGTCGTAGCGGCGTCAGGGTCCATCGGCTTCGTCGGACTTGTCGTACCGCACCTTGCCCGCCGGCTGGTCGGGGCGGCGCATGCCTGGGTCATCCCGGTCTCAGCCTTGCTGGGCGCGATCTTCCTGGTGTGGGCCGACCTGCTGGCACGCGTCCTGCTGCAGCCCCAGGAACTGCCCATCGGCATCATCACTGCCTTCATCGGTGCTCCATTCCTGCTCCACCTCATCCGCCAGATGCGGCAGGCGCCGTAACCGTTCCTGAAACTCTCCCGCAAATCCCCGCTATCCAAGGAAGACTCATGAAAACCGTCCCGTTCCTGCCCGTTGCCGCCGCTACCGTATTGGTTCTTGCCCTGACAGGCTGCGCCGGTAACGCAGACGGAGCTACGGGGCCGGCCAAGGCTGCGGGATATCCGCTGACAATCGTCAATTGCGGTGCCGAGGTCACGTTGCAAGCCCCGCCGGAACGGGTCGTCATGCTGGAGAGCTCGCCCGTGACATACCTGCGCGAACTCGGGGTTATGGACAAGGTGGTCGCCCGCGCCGGCGCCTACCCGTCCGAATACTTCGACGCGGTAACCCGTGCTGACTTGGACCGGATCCCGCTCCTGACCGACAAGCTCGACACTTCCGGGCACCTGCAGATCTCGCAGGAAGTCGTGCTGGCCCAGGAACCGGACCTGGTCCTCGGCTCGGCCGAAAACCTCAACCGCGAAACACTCGCCGCCGCCGGCATCCCGCTGCTGCAACACCCCTCTTTCTGCCCTCAGGGGTTGGACGGCGCCCCCGATTTCGGCACGATCAACGACCAGCTGCGCACCTACGGCCAGATCTTCGGCGTAGAGGATCGGGCGGCCACGGCGGCCAACGAACTGGCTGACCGGGTAGAGCAGATTTCCGCCGAGGTGGACGGCGCCGGCCAACGCACCGCAGCCGTCCTCTATCCGACGCTCGGCGGTGGAACAATCTACGCTTACGGCACCCGGTCGATGGCCCAGCCCCAGCTGGAGGCCGCCGGGTTCGAGAACGTGTTCGACGACGTCGACGAGCGCGTCTTCGAGGTCACCCGCGAAGAACTCATCGGCCGCAACCCCGACGTCCTGATCCTGCTCCACGCCGAAGGTGACCCGTCGAAGGTCGCAGAAGCCGTGACCTCGATGAAGGGGGCTTCCTCCATCACGGCGGTGGCCAACGGGGATCTTATGGTCCAGCTCTTCAACTTCACTGAGCCGCCGTCCCCACTGGCAGTCACCGGGCTCGAACGCATTATTGAACGGTTCGAACAATGATCTCGGGATCCGGCATCTCCTACGCCTACGGCTCGCACAACGTCCTGGGCGGTGTTGACCTGCAGGCCCGGCACGGCGAGGTGCTCGGCCTGGTCGGACCGAATGGAAGCGGCAAAAGCACGCTGCTGCGTATCATCTACGGCTCGCTGAAACCCCGCACTGGTACCGTCCTGCTGGACCACAAGGAGCTGCACCGGCTCAACGCCAGGGAACTGGCCCGGACGCTCTCCGTCGTCGTGCAGGAACCCCCTGTGGACCTGCCGCTGCTGGTCTCTGACATGGTCCTGCTCGGCCGCACCCCGCACCGGTCCGGACTGGGGCGGCCCAGTGCACGGGACGAACAGGCCGCCGCAGCCGCACTGAGCCGGGTCGGCATGCTCGACCTGGCAGACCAGAGCTTCGACCAGCTTTCGGGCGGGGAGCGGCAGCGCGTGCTGATCGCCCGGGCCTTGGCTCAGGAGGCCACACACATGCTGCTGGACGAACCGACGAACCATCTGGACATCCGGTATCAGCACGAGATTCTCGAGCTAGTGCGCGATCTGGCCACGAACAGCAATCACGCCATCGCCGTCGTCCTGCACGACCTCAACCTTGCTGCCACGTACTGCGACCGGCTGCTGCTCCTCGACCACGGCCGCATCGCGGTGGCCGGTACACCATCCGAGGTCCTGGTCCGCGAAAACCTCGAGCCGGTCTACCGGATCGGGGTTCGCCGCATCGAGCTCGATGACGGCTTCCAACTCGCATTCAGACCGACGGCCGCTTCAACAGTCGGAGAATACGCCCCTGACCGCGGGTAGATCCGGAGGGACCGCACCGCCGCAACCCGACCCGAGTGGCAGCGCGAGTCCCGCCTTCCCTACCCACAGCCCGACGGGCCAGCAAAAGTACGACGGCGGCCTCCCGCCTTCAGCAGGCTGCTCGCCTGCTGCATCGGCCAGGGAGTCACGGGGCTTGTCCGCCGCCCCTCCGCCTGAAGGCGGCGGACCTTCCACTCATCCGCAGGACCCAGCATTGGTGCACGTCTCACGCAGCCGCGGACACCTGCAGCGGCACACCTTACGCCTGCCTTGTGTCGCGGCAGCTTTCCACGCGCGCTGCGGGCGCGAGATTTAAGGCGGCAACTGGGCTACCGATGCCCTTCACGGTCAGGAGGTGGACCCTTGGATGCCACAGAGGGAGAGCCCCTGGACGGTTCAGTGCTTCGACGAGGTCCTCAACCGTGTGGTTCCAATAAAACTCGGCCCTGCCGTCCACCACCAGTTGGACGGTGCCGAGCCACGGCTCCACGTGGACATCGACGGCCACGCCGGGCTCGCTCATGCCCCGCCGCACCTGGATCCAATTGACTTGGTGTCCAGGGCGAAACAGTGAACACTCGGACTTCCGGAGCTGGTTGGACAGGTCGATTTCAACAGGTTCTTCGTAGCCGGCCATGCCAGCCCCTTTCCGCAAGGCCCGACGCAGCGGGCCGCTCTTGCCCGCGCCGGTTGACAGCGGACCGCTTCGTCATCCGAACCACCCGTGAGGCTGGGGTTGGTGCGTGGCCCTGTCGGAGCATCGCGTCCGCTATAGCGGAGGCGGGCCACATCTCGTGAAGCTGGAAACTACTCTAGCGGGAGCCTCCGACAGTTTTGCGGCAGGTTCTTTACCGCTATTGCCGCGAGGCTGTCCAGTCGGTTTTCCTGACCGGTACCCATCGGAAAAGCCCGCTTTACCGGATGAGCGAGAGCCTGCATGCTGGAGTGGCTATAACGGCATCGAACCGCTATGAAAGGCACTTCCCATGAGCAACTCAACGGCGAGTACTCTGATCAGCACCCCAGCGTCCGGCGACAGCAGGACTGGGCTCTTCTCCTTGGAGAACCTCGGCCCTTACGACGCCGAGTGCACCGATTCCAAGTGTGCGTATTGCAGCGGCCCGGAAACCGACTGAACACGCGGCACTACAGGACAGCTTCCACTGGCGTGCCTAGACATGAGGGGCCTTGAATCGGCTCGCGGCTTCAAACCAGCTCGTGCAGGCCGGTTGCCTAGCGGCCGATGACTTTCTACCAAGGCGGCTGCTCCGGTTGGAGCGGCCAGCCATCGAATGGCGCCGAGCCTTCAATGGCCAGTGGCGGTGAATCCTTGGGTGGGGCCTGTGGAGTTGGAGCCGTCAATTGGCTGGCGCGTTTGAGGGCGGGCGGGAAGCGGTAGCGGTTTCGTCGTGGCACTTGGGACGGGTCGATGTAGGCGGGCGGGATGAACCAGGGGATCCCGTCGATTGACTCGATCGTCCAGTCTTCGGCATGGACGAGGTGATGGTGGAACGAGCACAGCAACACGCCATTAGCGACCGAGGTTCTGCCCTTGTGTTTCTTCCAGAACCGGATGTGGTGTGCTTCGGTCCAGTGTGCGGGCATGGTACAGCCGGGGAAGGCGCAGCCTTTGTCTCGGGCCACGAGGGCGCGGCGCTGGGCCGGGGTGAACAGGCGCTGGGCCCGTCCAACGTCGAGAACTTCGCCCTTTCCACCAAGGACGATGGGGATGAGGTCGGCGTCGCAGGCGATCTTTCGCACGGTTTGAGGGGTGACCATTCCGCCGAAGACGGCCTGGCCGGAGGTGCCGATCTGGGAGACCAGCTCCTGGTAGTCGATGTTGACCATGACCTGCGGGCGGTGGCCGCCGCTGGCGGGAAGCTCGTCGGTTGAAAGCGCAATCTGGCAGGACCCGACCAGGCCCTGGAGCAGCAGTTGGGGGCGGGTAGGCATCGGCCAGTTCGGGGCCGGTCGGCCCTCGTCTTCCGAGCAGGTGTCTTCGGCTGAAACGGGCTCGCCTTCGGCGGCGAAAGTTTTGCGCAGGCGCGGGTTGGTGTGGGTGTTCATGGCGGTTATCAGGTGTTCGTACTGTTCGTCCGTTGCGACCACTTCGAACCTGTTGAGGCCCCACCGCTTTCGTTTGATGAAGACGCCTTGCTGGGCGGCTAGTTGCTCCGTGCTTGGTTCCCGGCCGTCTGAATCGATGGCCGCTTCCCAGTTCTTGGTGATGATGCGCAGAGTGTCCAGGTCGGATTCGGCTGCCTGCCGGGTCAGTTGCTGCTCCATCGCGGCGAAGTCATCCGGGGAAGCTACCGGACGGACCCGGTCGAGGGTGTCGAGGATGAGGGTGGCTGCCTTGCCATCGATTTCCGACTCCGCCAGTCCGGCGGCCAAATGCTCGTACTTCGGCGGCGCTTCACCGCCGCTGATGAGGGCTTGCGGTATCGTGCTGGCCCCCAGGCGGATCCGGCGATTGGCTTCGCTGCGGCTGATGCGCAGCCGGGTGCGGAGGTAGTCGGCCGTGTCCCGGAATTCTGATTTCGAATCCGGGTTGTCCGGGTCCTTGCCCAGCACGGTGGCCAGATCCTGCTGGTCAACGGCGTGGGCGGCGGTCACCTGGAGCTGCTCGATCGTTCTCGAGAGCTCTTCGATGAGTGCGGCACGTTCTGCTGTTTCCTGCGGCGCCCCGAGGATCGCTTCCTGCCGGAAGGAAGCGGCGAAGTCCCGCAATGAATCGCGCGCTGAAGCGAGGAAACCGGTGGTTTCCTGAGGTGCTTCGAGCGGTGCGATTCCCATGCATTAACGCTATCGAGGACGTTTTTGAGCCGCACCCAAAAACCGGCCGTGTGTAGGACAAGAGAGGACCAAGGCACGCCAGACGCGTTGAACGCTGCGGTATTTCTTGAGTGCGGAAACTCAACCTTTCCGCTGAGGCTATAGCGGTGAGGCGGATTGCTTCCTCGGATCCGGGAATCCGAGCGTGACGTACCCCGGGGCCCGCTTGTTAAGCGAGGCGGCCAGGACGGGTGTGAGCTCGTCGTGGTAGTCGTGGACGACGGCGACGGTCTTGCCTGGGTATGGTCGCGTAATGCGGCCTGCGTACTGGACGAGTCGGCCTTTGAAGGAGATCGGAGCGGCTAGGAACAGAGTGTCCAGCTGCGGGCAGTCGAAGCCTTCGCCGATGTACGAGCCTGTGCCCAGCACCAATAGTGCCTCTGTGTCGTCGGCTTCGGCCAGGCGTGCGACGGCGGCTCGGCGCTCCTTGGCTTTCATGGAGCCGGAGAAGACTACCGGGTCCAAGCCTGCACTGCGGAATCGCGCAGCGAACTGGTCCAGGTGGGACTTCCACGTGGTCAGCAACAGGATCTTGGCCTGCTTTTTCTGGGCGGCCAGCACGTCGCAGGCGATCTGCTCCAGGCGGTCCTGGTCCGCGACCAGGTCCTTGTAAATCCGGGAAATGCCGCCCGGTTCGGACGGGTCCGCGTCGCCATCGTAGATGAACGACGTGGAGTGCACGTTCAGCTCCAAGACAGGTGTCGGGAGGTCGCTGTGCTGGCTGGGCAGCTGCTCCGCATCCTGCGGAGTCATCGTGTGTACGACTTGGCCCAGCTGGTGGAACATCAGCTCATCCAGCCGGTCCCGCCGGTATGGGGTCGCAGTCAGGCCGAGCCAGCAGCGGGCCGGAATCTGGTTCATAACGTGACTGAATGCGGCGGCCGGGACGTGGTGGCATTCGTCTGCGATCACGAAGCCATAGCCGGCGGTCAGCTCGGCGATGTTCTCCCTCCGGGCCAGAGTAGGCAGCAAGGCGACGTCGATGCGTCCGGTTGTCTTGGCGCGGCCGCCGCCGATCTGGCCGCACTTTTCGCCCGTAAGCTCCTGGACGCGTGTACGCCACTGATCGGCCAAAGCCTTGCGGTCGACCAGGATCAAGGTCGAGACGCCGCGGCGGGCTATCAGCTCGCAGGCCATAACGGTCTTGCCCGTGCCGGGTGGGGCGACCAATATGCCCTGTTCGCCGGCGGCCAGATCATCCACCGCCCGCTGCTGGTCCGGGCGGAGTGTGGCGGTGCAGGTGAAATCGAGGGCGGTGCCGCCGGAGCGTTCGTCCTCGATCCGCAGGGTGCTGCCGGCTGATTCCACCAGCCGCGTCAGCAGCGGCAGCAGACCGCGGGGCAGGACAAGCCCGCCGTCGAGGGTTTCGTCGTAGCTGCGAAGGAAACGCGGGATGTTCCAGGTGGAGCGACGCTGCCGCTGGCGGTCGTAGAATTCCGGGTTCGGCATCGACGCTGCATGCTTGACGGCGGATACCATGGCGGGCCCCAGTTCGGCGGCGGGGACTGTCAGCCGAGCAGCGAACTTGGCATGGATGATCAGCGCCGGCCGGGGCACGATTTTCGAGGATTCCGGCAGCTCTAGCCTTCGCACCTCGTGGCCGAAGCGGACGGTCGGCAGCCTGCGGACATGCCGGACGACGTCGCCGGGGGAGAGCCGGTCCAAGCTGGAAAGGTAGGCCCACTGGTCCTCATAGGGCTCGAGTGTGGTGGTGTCCAGGAACAGGGTCGTGCCGTGCAGGCGCCGCTTACCGTTCAGTGGTGCCGCGATGAGGTTCCCCATCCCTTTGCCGGAATGCGTGTCTTGGGAAGGGAAAAGCCTGTCGTAGCTGGCGAGGTCCATGCTGCCGCGCAGACCGATCGCTTCATGGATCAAGCCGGTAGCCAGCTGCCGGGCGGCTTCGGCTGCAATAGGCCGGTCGAAGAAGATCCAGACGTGGGATCCGCGTCCGGATTGGGAGACCTCCAGGGCAGCCGGGATGCCGCGAAACCTGGCAGCCTTGGCATAGGCCAGGGCGTCCAGCATGGCTGCTGGGCCGTCGAAATCCGCCGCCACCCACCAGCACTTGTCGTCTTCGGTGAGCGGATACAGGCCGATGTGTTGCTGTCCGCGAAGGTGGGCGGCGATGACGGCGGCAGTCAACGGAAGGTAATCCGCGCCGTCGCGCTTCATTCCCTTGCGCCAACCGCCGGCGACGGCGGGCACCCAACCGGAACGGCCGTCCTTGGCGTTTTCCCAGCGAACCGCATAAATGTCGGTGCGGGCACGGAAGAGGTCCTGAAAGAGCCTCACCTTTTGCTCCGGGGGCGAGGACATGGTGACCGGACCACGCAGCGCCTGCAGATGCAAGGCTGGCTGGTCCTGGCGGGCGGCCTGGGCTTCCTGTTCGGACAGGTCCAGAAGCTTGCGCAGGCGGGCGTTATCCAGCCGCAGTTCTTCCAGTTCGCGAACCAGCGCGTGCCTGCCGGGATCGTCGAACAATGGTAGGGAACTTTGCCCGTCACTTGCGGTTATGTCGATGCCCACAGTGCCATTCTGCGTCGTTGTCCGTCTGTGCCCAAGCAAGCGGGTGGGCATGAAGTCCCCCGAGAGCGGCGAATCGGATAATCAATTACGAGTGCGTCCGCTTCCAAGCCGCGTGGCCGGTAGTGGCCGCAGCGGTCAGGAGGACGCTGGCAATGAGGCCGAGGAGGAAGATCGTGCCGTACTGGCGGTTGTCGGCGAGGCCGGCGGTCAGGAAGTTGTACAGCGAGCTGCCGAGGAACAGCGAGCCGGCGAACAGCGAGACGCTGGTGGCCCGTGCCTGCGGGGCGATGTCGGTGGCCCAGCCCTGCATCGAGGAGTGCAGCACGGCGTTGGAGACTCCGATGAGCAGCGCCGTTGCGGTCAGCGCCGCCGGCACCTGCCACAGCGAGGAGACCAGGAAAGCGGCGACCAGGACCGAGCCTCCGATGCCGATCAGCTGGGTACGGGTGAACCGGTGGACCAGGCGCCGCATCAGCCGGGCGCCGAGGATGACGCCGATGCCGAAACCGGCGGCCAGCACGCCGGCCAGGCTGACTCCCACGCCGGCGTGCTGCAGGGCCGGGACGATGTAGGTCAGGATGCCCATCAGCACCGCCCCCTCCAGCACGGCCAGCCCGTAGATGCCCAGGGCGGAGGGAGAAAACGCGTGGCCCAGCCGCATGCCGCCGCGGCCGGCCGGCCTGCCCGTGCCGGCGCCGCGCAGGTACACCAGCAGGACCAGGCACCCAAGCGCAGGCAGCGCGAACACCAGCCGCCAGTCCACCAGCGCGGCCAGCGTACCGGTCGCCAGCGTCGCGATCGTCGTGCCCAGCGAAGAGTAGATCTGCAGATCGGACAGGCCTCGGGCGCGCTCGATCCCGGTCCGCGTGTCGCCCAGGATCGTCAGCAGGGTCGGATACAGCGCGCCGGCCATCAGGCCCGTGAACGAGCGGGCCAGCAGCAGCGGCAGGTAGCTGCTGAACAGCGTGCTGGCCAGCGCCCCGAGCAGCACGCCAACCAGCGCCGTGCGCAGTACTGCCATCCGGCCGAACCGGTCGCTGAAGAGTCCCCACAGCGGCTGGCCCACGGCGTAGAGCAGGGCGTAGGCCGCGACCAGCTGGACGGCCTGGCCCAGCGACAGCTCCGTCCGGTCCGCGAGCACCACCAGCATCGGCGGTGTCCCGAAGCGGTCGAAGAACGCCAGGAATCCCACCGACCGCAGGACGGCATCGGGCACTTGGTTCCGCGGTGTGCCGGGCTGGCCGCCGGAACCGGCTGGGTCCGTCATATATTGGGCTTTTCCTTGTTGCCGAAGGCTACCCATCGGGGACTGAGCGCGTCCCCTTAGGCAGCGGGAATCCAGCCTTCAGGATAGTGAAAATTACGACGGCGGGACTGCGGACACGCGCTACAGTCACCTGCAGCGGCATGTTCCGCCAAGCGATTCAGCCAGGTACCGCGGCTCAGCGCGCTGGTTCGAGCACCATTGCCGAGCCGCCGCCGCGCCGGGCGGGCTCGGCCGCGGCCAGCATGCTCCCGTCCGGCATGAACTCGATCGCCGTCGCCGCGCCGATCTCTGCCGCGGAGGTGAACGAGTCGCCGGACGGCGTCAGCTCATGCCCGTATGGTGCCAGCTCGCTTTCATAAGCGTCGATGAACTCCGGCTCGGACGTAACGGTGGCGGTGTTGCGTTGCGCCGCACGAGGGGCCGCGATGGCTTCCGGCAGGTCCATCCCCAGATCCACCCGGTTCATGATGGTCTGCAGGACGGTCGTGATGATTGTCGAGCCGCCCGGCGAACCGAGCGCGAGGAAGGGCTCTCCGTCCTCGAGGATGATGGTCGGCGACATCGAGGAGCGCGGTCGCTTCCCCGGATCGATCCGGTTGGGATCGGCCGGGTCGTACACAGTCGAGAAGTCGGTCAGCTCGTTGTTGAGCAGGAACCCGCGGCCGGGCACCACGATGCCGGATCCGCCGGTCTGCTCGATCGTGAGCGTGTACTCGACCACGTTTCCCCAGGTGTCCGCGACCGTCAGGTTCGTCGTCGAAATGTTCTCGGTGTCCGCCTCATTGGCCGGCGCCGCCGCGGAAGCCGGGCACACGCCGTCGTACGCGGAAACATCCCCGGGGTCGACGGGCTTCACGGCTGCCCGTTGCGGGTCGATGTGGCACGCACGCTCCTTGCCGAACAAGAGGTCCGTGAGCACGTCGGTGGGCACGTCGACAAAAGCAGGATCGCCAACGTACTTGCCGCGGTCGGCGAAGGCGAGCGCGCTGGCCTCGAGGTAGTGGTGCAGGGCATCGGGCGTGGACATCTCCGAAAGGTTGACCGTGTCGAGGATGTTCAGCGCCTCGCCGACCGTGGTGCCTCCACTGCTCGACGGCGCCATGCCGTACACATCCAGGCCGCGGTACTCCACGTGGGTCGGAGCCTGGTCCAAAGCACGGTATTCGGCGAGGTCCTCCGTGGTCATATGGCCGACCGGGACGGGCAGGGGCGTAGTGGCTGTCTTCGGCGGATCCTGCACGGTGGCCGCGATTTCCTCCGCCAGCGGCCCGCCGTAGAAGGCGTCGGTTCCTTCCTTCGCGAGGAGCCGGTACGTCTTGGCCAGGTCGGGGTTCTTGAAGGTACTGCCGACGGCGGGTGCATCACCGTCAGGGAGGAACAGGCTGCTCGTCGAGGTGAAGGCCTCGAAGCGGAGCTCGTTGTCGAGCGTCTGCTGGCGGAACGTCTCGTCGACGACGAAGCCGCGCTTGGCCACGTCGATGGCAGGTTCGAGTGCCTCGCCGAGGCTCAGGGTTCCCCACTCGTCCAGTGCGCGCTCCCAAGTGGCCGGTGTGCCGGGTACACCTACGGAAACGCCGCTGGTGACGAGTTCCGGCGTGAAGCGGTAGGGCTCGCCGGTCGCCGGATCGATGAACGCATCGTGCGGCATTGCCGCGGGCGCGGTCTCACGGCCGTCGATCGTGCCGACCTTCCCGGTCTCCGCGTTGTAGAACAGGAAGTAGCCGCCACCGCCGATTCCAGCGCTGTACGGCTCGGTCACGCCGAGCGTCGCCGCGGCGGCTACGGCCGCGTCCGCCGCGTTGCCGCCCTCGCCCAGGACTTCAATTGCCGCTGCGGATGCCTCCGGATCCACGGTACTTACTGCGCCGCCGTACCCGCGGGCGGTCGGGGTCTTGTCCGTCTCGGGCGGGTCTGCGAACGCGGGGCTGGCAACCGTGCCCCCGGTGACGCTCAAAGCCAGGGCCGCCGTGAACGCGGCCAATCGACGTCTCACAAGTGCCATGACCGCTCCCAAGTGAGTGAGGGGAAGTTGTCGATGGGGCCAACGGTACTCCGTGCGGTCCGGCCGCTCAATGTTGGGGGGGCGGCCTAACGCGCCAAGCCGCCCGGCTCGGCGGCGCCGGCACGCACCGCAGGTGAATTTTCTGCCGTTTTCACTAGTCAGCACGGCCATTGGAGGGACAATGGAGGAGTCCCACGAGGGAAAACGGAGGAAACGAGATGCGTGGAAGCAACCTGATTTGGACAATCGTCGGCATCCTGATTGCCATTGCCCTGATCATCTGGATCGTTTCTGCAATCTAGGATCCGCGCGGCTTTCGCCGCAGGGTCCGCCTGCTGGGAACTTCGCTGACGATTCCGCCAGGGGTCGCTCGGGTCCACCGGCAGGTACTACAACTGGTGCCCGGCCAAGGGGCAGGCCGGCGCTCCGGCGCGCTCGCTGATCAAACGCCGTTCCTCCCGCAGGAACCAATAACGACGGCGGTGCTTCACTTCGTTTCCCGGCATCCACTCATTTTGGGGTTGGGTTCATCCCCAGAACTGGAATCTGGTCTCTTGCGGCCCGGCCAACGAAACTGAGTATGTCCTGATCCGCTCAGCTCCCCACTGAGCGGACTGGGACCAGGAGCTGGGCTTCCCCCAACGGCCACGCTCCCGTCGGCCCCTACCGCGAAGGGGCTTACGGCATTGCCCCGGACCGGTCCCAGACCGCCGGGGCAATGTCGGGTGTGGGGTCATGAGCGCGGAAGCGGCCCGTGCCTGATACCGGCGGATGCAGCCAGCAGCAAGAGCGGCCCGGGCAGCGCCGACATATTGCGACGTCGAAGGTAACAGTGCGTGACGCTGCGTCATCTTGGGCCGCAACCGTTGCCGCCCACCGCCGGCCCGGCATACCTTTTTGAGCACAGATCACGAGTTCCAACGCGAAGCCCTGGCTGGTTGGACGGCAACCCTCTTCGTGGTGGGGTGCCCCAGGTGAAGATCCGGCCGGGCACAACCGTGCGCCGGCAAGTACCGAGCCGGCTCGTCCGCGAGCCCTCCCGCACAGACGGAATCCTGCCCATGTCCTTCATCTGCCTCATCCTGTCCGGAGTGGCCCTGCTAATCAACGGCCTGGCCCTGCTCGGACGCATCCCGCCGCGCGACAGCGGCACCCTGAACCTGCTGATCGGCGGCCTCCAGCTGGTGCTGGCCGCCCTGATCGCCGTGGCCGCCGCCGGCGATTCCGCCCAGCTGCTCAGCGCCGCCGGCGTCGTGCTCTTCGGCCTCACCTACACCTACGTCGGCCTGAACTCGCTGTTCGATCTCGGCTCCGCCGGCGTCGGCTGGTTCTGCGCCCTGGTCGCCGCGCTCGCGGTCGTGTACTCGGCCTCCAACCTGGCGGCCGATCCCTTCGCCGCGGTCCTGTGGGCCAGCTGGGCCGTGCTGTGGACGCTGTTCTTCCTGCTCCTCGCCGGCGGCAGGTCCGGACTGACCGCCTACACCGGCTGGGCCACCCTGCTCACCAGCCAAATTACGACGGCGGTGCCCGCCCTTTTGGGTCTGAACGGCGCCTGGCCGGCGGGCTGGGGGAGTGCCGCGGCAGCCGCCGTCGTGATCGCCCTGCTGTTGATCGCCGCACGGTTCCTGGCCCAGCGCAACGGCCGCGCCGCCGTCGTACTTCCGGAAACCGAACCCGTCCGGGCAGACAAGGTCCGGGCCCCCGCCGCCGGTGAACTTCCGCAGCCGGACCAGGTGCCGGCACCCGCCGCCGTCTGACCCCGCCGACTACCCTCCATCCCACCAAACCGAAAGGCCGTCATGACTTCCGTAACTACGCAAACCAGCAACTCCGCCGAGACCGACTACGAGACCCTCGCCAACCGCTTCCGCCCGATCTTCGCCCGCATCGCCGAGGGCGCCAGCGCCCGCGAGCAGGACCACCGGCTGCCCTTCGACGAAATCAAGGAGCTGACCAAGGCCGGCTTCGGCGCGGTGCGCGTTCCCGTGGCCGACGGCGGTGCCGGTGCCTCGCTGCCCCAGCTGTTCCGTCTGCTGACCGAGCTCGCCGCCGCCGACTCCAACATCCCGCAGGCGCTGCGCGGCCACTTCGCCTTCGTCGAAGACCGGCTCGTGTCCTCCGGCCCGCAGCGCGCGGTCTGGCTGGAGCGCTTCGTCAACGGCGAGATTGCGGGCAACTCGTGGACCGAGGTCGGCAGCGTCAAGATCGGCGACGTCATCACCAAGGTCAGTCCGGATTCGGACTCCGCCTCGGGTGGTTTCCGCGTCAACGGCACCAAGTACTATTCGACCGGCAGCATCTTCGCCGACTGGATCGACACCTTCGCCCAGCGCACGGACAACGACGTCAAGGTCATCGCCGTGGTCAACGCGCACCAGCCCGGCGTCACGCACTCCGACGACTGGGACGGCTTCGGCCAGCAGACCACCGGCTCCGGCACCAGCACGTTCAAGGACGCCGTGGTCGAGGCGGAGAACGTGATCGACTTCGACACCCGGTTCAAGTACCAGACCGCGTTCTACCAGGCAGTGCTCCTCGCCGTCCTCGCCGGCAGCATCAAGGCGGCCGAGCGCGACATCGCCACCGAGGTCCGCAACCGCACCCGCATCTTCTCGCACGGCAACGCCGACTCCTTCCGCGAGGATCCGCAGATCCTGCAGGTCATTGGCGAGGTGTCGGCCCGGGCGTACGCCGCCGAAGCCACCGTCGAGCGCGCAGCCCAGGCACTGCAGCGTGCGTACGAGGCAGCCTTCCTCGGAGACCTCGAGCAGGAAGAGCACCTCAACGACCTCGCCGAACTCGAGAGCGCGCAGGCCCAGGTGGTCCTGTCCGACCTGGCCACCCGCGCCACCTCGGACATCTTCAACGCGCTGTCGGCCTCGGGCACCAGCACCAAGAAGAACCTGGACCGCCACTGGCGCAACGCCCGCACCGCGGCCAACCACAATCCGTGGGTCTTCAAGGCGCGCATCATCGGCGACTACGCCGTCAACGGCGCCCTCCCGCCGCGCGTCTGGGCCATCGGCGCCGGCCCGACCGCCGACAAGAAGTAGCAGCAGAGGCACCTGAAAGCGGCGGCGGGCAACACAGATCCCGCCGCCGCATTTATCTGCCCGTTGGTCGGGCAACTTGCCCTGTTTGACTGGTGAATCCCGGTATGTAATTATGTTTTGCATAGCTCCTCACCGTCCTCCGGGACTGGTGAGGTTTTTCTTTAACTACCGGGGGATATTTTGGCTTCATCTTTGTCAGTCGAGATATTTATGGACTATCAGAACGTTCACCTCACCGGGTACGGTCAGTTCGCAGTACATGGGGAGCCAAAGCACTACTACCTCATCGACCCACTTAGCTACGCTGTGCAGTTGCTCGCCGCTCGTAAAGAGGCTCAAGGGGAGAGATATCGACCGGCAGAGCTTAGGAAGATCCACGTATTCCGCGGTTTACCCAGCAACAAGTCTGAACCCAAGAGCTATGCCCGTTCTCAAAGCCAACAGGCACAGTGGACGCGTGACCCGCGTGTGGAGGTCAGGTATCGGGCGCTGAAATATCCTTATGACTGGCCTACCACCCCGGCGCAGGAAAAGGGTGTCGACGTCATGCTTGCTATCAGTTTCGTCATGGCTGCCCAACGGTTTGACGCAGACGTACTCATCATGGCTTCCCATGACACCGACTTGGAACCCGCACTGACTGCCGCTGGTGAGTTTCCAGGCCGTCGAATAGAAACGGCAGGATGGCAGAACTGCAAGCGCTTACAAGGCGGGAAGCGGTGGCACACGTTCATGAAAAGCGAATCCTTCATGAAGTCCATTGACAGGACCTTCTACTCATAGGAACCGCGGGTGGCCGCTGGTCTTGGCACCCCACCTGACGTCGCAGGACTAACAGCCAATCAGCGGGGATGCGCCTCCAGCCACTCCAGCACCTGCCGGGCGTGCTCGTTCGGCGGGAAGATCGGGTAGAAGGCGTGCTCGATCAGGCCATCGAGCACCACGAGAGTCAGGCGAGCGTAGAGCTTCTCGTGGCCCGGGGCAGAGAACACGGGGAGGTCCAGCGCCTCCTGCAAGGCAAACCACTCGTCGGACAGCATCGGGAACGGCAGCTTCAGCCGCTCGACGACCTCCTGCTGGTAGGCGGTGTCCTGGCTGGAGAGCCCGAACACGTTCGTCGCGCCGGCGTCGGCCAGCTCCTTGAAATGGTCGCGGAAGTCGCAGGCCTCGGTCGAGCAGCCGCGCGCGCCGGGGATCTCGTCCCAGCCGGCCGGCAGGTCCACGCCGGGCCTGCCGGTCAGCGGGTACAGGTAGATGATGGAGCGGCCCGGCCCCAGCTCGGCCAGGTTAACATGGCGACCGTCAGTTGCCGCCAGTGTGAGCGCCGGTACCGCCGCCCCCGGAAGGTGCGATGCGGCGCCGTCGTCCGTGGGAACAGGTAAACCCTCGGGCAGGATGCTGAAGTCGGTCATGTCAGCGGTCTCCAAACTCTTGAAGTAACGTTCCGCCCCGTCCTGCAGGCGTTGGGCGAGCAGCGCGCGGCGGGCAGTGAGCAGGGCAATCGTGCAGTGCACTCGTTGTCGACGGAAGCGATCGCTGTTCTGCGTGGCTATGAGGGACTGGACATGAGGCCCTTCAGGGCGCTGACCAGCTTTTCGATGGCACCGGGCGACAGCGTCCGGAGCGACACATTCGGTGCACGGCTTCGAAAATCGGTCGTCTTGAGATTTTCCGCGACAGAGCTGAACTCCGAGATCTCGCTAAGGTCGTCCAAGAAGTCCTGCAATTGATCAGCCGGCGGCCGTTCGTCCAACGGTTTCGCTGCCAGTCGATTGAAGTTCAGCTCAAGGGAGATGCCCATGGCTCCGTAGGTAAGCACTGATAGCGTGCCTAACTGCTGCCCCAGGCTGTCTAGTATGGGAAACCCCGCGGAGGGTTTGACAGCCAATGAGCCGGTGAGAAAGAGCCCGGCGGACCGGGCGGCTGCGACCAGCACGTCAAAACCAGCAATGGCCTGCGAGTCATTCTCCTGAATCCATGTACGGTAAGCGGGTAGATCCCACACCACCCTGACTGGCTCGGACTGGTTGGCCTTGGCCTCCGCCGACTCCTGTCCATAAATCTCGGGGACCAGGAGCTCAAGGGTTCCGTGGTTCATACGCGTGTAGGCCACGGCGATCACCGAGGTTTCGGATCCGCTCATGACGTTCAGGTACTCGACGATGCGCTTGAGCGACTTGTTGATCTCGTCCGCGGCCAACACAAGCCTGAACCGACCGTCAGCCAAGTTGCGAGCGACCGCTTCCCGAAGCACTTCGGCCTTCTCATCGTCCAGATCCGCCAGTAGGTCGGAACCGCGATTGCGCCACTTGGCAAGAAAGTCATTCACGTCCATCTTCCAGAAACAGGACGCGTAGTCGAAGAGCTGCCCAATGATTTCCCGGCGGATCTGAGGGTTCGATGCAAGTTTGCACTCGACGAGCGTGATCTCGCCATTCTCATTGACGATAACGAGGTCGATCGGCCCTGGCTCGGTCTGAAATTCCCGGCAAGAGCGTCCGTCCGGCCCGACCCCTGGGACTAACGCAGGATGTTCTGCCAACAGTGCTTGCAGTTCGCTCTCCAGCGCATAACCAACGACTTGAGGAGCAGCCCAGCCGCCTCCCTGTCTAACCAGAATCTCGCCCATGGCTGCCTTATCCTTCCCCCGGTCGGATCACTATAGTCCTGGCAAAGCGGGGTCACCATACCCGTTCCCAAATCGGGAACACCTCGTTCAGTGCGCCCGTTTCCATGCACTCTGCGCGCAAATCCAAGCCGACCGGGCCGCGGACATTAAATACTGAAGAGTCAGCGTTTGCGTGAGCTGCATCACCGCAGAGTTTGGGAGGCCAAAGATGGCAGTCAACGAGTTGGATTTCATTGTGGTCGGCGCCGGTTCCGCCGGTTCGGTCCTTGCCCGCCGGCTGATCGACGCGGGCAAGACGGTGGCGGTGCTGGAGGCCGGCGGCGAGGATACCAACCCGGTGATTGCCGACGTGTTCGCGGCCGGCGCGCTCTGGCACGGCCCGGAGGACTGGGACTACTTCACCACGGAGCAGGCCTCCTGCGGCGGCCGGCGGCTGCACCTGCCGCGCGGCAAGGTCACCGGCGGTTCGCACGCGCTGAACGCGACCATCTGGGTCCGCGGCGCCAAGCAGGACTACGACACGTGGGCCTACCTGGGCTGCCCGGGCTGGAACTGGGAGGACGTCCTGCCGGTCTTCAAAGCCATTGAAAATTACGACGGCGGTGCCTCCGATACGCGCGGCGGTTCCGGCCTGCTCGACGTAGTGCAGGACTTCCCGCGGAACCCGGTCCAGGACGACATCCTCGAGGCCGCGCAGGAAGTCGGCGTGAAGCTCAACGAGGACTACAACTCGGGCGACGTCGAGGGCGTCTCCAAGATGCAGCTCAACGTCCGCAACGGCAAGCGGTTCAATACCTGGCACGCCTACCTGAAGCCCGTCGTCGGACATGAGAACCTCACCCTGATCACCAACGCGCACGTCCGCCGCCTGCTGATCGAGGATGGGACCGTCACCGGCGTCGAATACGAAAAGGACGGCCAGCTGCACACGCTGACGGCGGGGGAGACCGTGCTCGCCGCCGGCGCGATCAACTCGCCGGAGGTGCTGCTGCGCTCCGGCATCGGCCCGGCCGAGGAGCTCCGCGAAGTCGGCATCGAGCCTCTGCTGGACCTGCCCGGCGTCGGCAAGAACCTGCACGACCACCTGCTCTCGCCGGTCATCTTTACGACGACGAAGAAGGAGGTCCCTCCGTCGCAGGTCGCCGCGGCGGAAACGCATCACTTCTGGAAGAGCAACCCGGACCTGGCCGTGCCCGACACACAGCCGATCCACTTCTCCATCCCGATGTACTTCCTCGACGACATGACCGGCCCGGAGAACGGCTTCTCGCTCATCGGCGGCATCGTCCGCCCGCTCAGCCGCGGCGAAATCACGCTCTCCGGCCCCAACCCGGAGGACCCGATCAACATCGACCTCGGCGCGCTCACAGCGGAGGAGGACGTCCGCGCCCTGGTCGCCTCAGTCCGGCAGTGCCGCGAGATGGGCCGCACCGCAGCTCTCGCCGAGTGGGGACCCGAAGAGGTTTACCCTGGACCGGAGTACTCGGACAGCGACGAGGACCTCGAGCGCTACGTCCGCGAAACCGCTGTGACCTACCACCACCAGGTCGGCACCTGCAAGATGGGCCTGGACGAGCTCGCCGTCGTCGACCCGCGCAGCCTCAAGGTCCGCGGCTTGGACGGGATCCGCATCGCCGACGCCTCCATCATGCCGCTCGTCCCCACCGGCAACACCAACGCGCCCTCGGTGCTGATCGGCGAAAAGGCCGCCGAATTCATCACCGGCATCCCTGCGGGCACCAGCGCCTAGCGTCAAACAACTGAGGTCCCCGCCTGGGCAACCAGTGTGCCCAGCACCGGATCCTTGGCCGGCTACAACTCTGCCGTGCGGACCTCGTCCTCAGCGTTCGTCAGGTAGCCGGACTTTGAGTCTAGGCCCGGTCATTACCGACTTGGAGGCCAGGCGGAGGGGCCTGAAGGGTCGCCAGCACGCTGCTGCCGATGACTATCGCTGTCATCCTCATCGTCATCATCGGCTGCCCAGGCGCCTCCGGTGCGGCTTTGGAGTTGGCGGGTCGGCGGCTAAGACCGACAGCGCATCCATGGCCGGCTGCCGATCCGGTTCCTCGAGCAGCAGCCAGGACTCGTGCAGCGGGTCGATCAGCGCGTTCTGCAGGGTGCGGATCCGCGACCGGTCGCTGCCTTTCAGCTGGCCGGCCAGACCGAGCGGGTCTGTCACGGTGGCCAGCAGGACGGCGGCGTCATCCAGGTGCCGGCGGATGTCGCGGGAATCTTCCCGGTACGCGGCACCCTTGAGGACCAAGGCGCCCAGCGTGTTCGGGATGCTGATCAGTACCGGCTCCTCGCCCGGGACAGTGATCCGGCAATTCACCGTGCGCTGCAGCGCCTGGGTGCCGCCGGTGAGCAGGAGCGGCTGGCGGCCACCGAGCCGCGGCAGCTTCTCCTCGGGGCCCGAATGATCGGCAATCATGACGTCGATCTGGTCCCCTGCCCCGCAGGAACCG
Organism: Arthrobacter crystallopoietes BAB-32; assembly: GCF_000328305.2. GTDB lineage: Bacteria > Actinomycetota > Actinomycetes > Actinomycetales > Micrococcaceae > Crystallibacter > Crystallibacter crystallopoietes_A. The sequence goes on from NZ_ANPE02000150.1 coordinate 37,063, forward strand.
GTGCGCCGGGGCCTCGTGGTCGATGGACGGCTCCAGCGTGTAGCCGAGTTCGCCTAGCGCCTGCTGGATCCGACCGGTGGTGGCCGCCCCGGTTTCGATATGCAGCACAATGTCGATGTCGGCCGTCGGCCGCGTGACGGTAAGGCCGGCTGCTGCCGAATGCAACTGGACCATCAGGCCGCCGACCAGGGTCCACTGCTCCGACGGCAGCTTCCGTGCCAGCTCGACACATTGCGGCCACGGGCGCGCCCAGCCTCCGGGCGGTGCGGCCACCTCCCAGGTTTCACGCTCCACGGAACTCCTCCAGCAGGCGCTGCAGGACCCGTTCGCCTGCGCTGCGCTCCCGCGTGCCGAGGGAATCCATCAGGTCGACCGCGATGGCCGCCAGCGGCACGCGCCCATCTCCGAAGGCCTCCTCGACGCCGACTTCACGGATGGTCACGTTGCCGCCCAGGTCCGGCGGCATGCGGAAGTCGCCGGCGATCTCCTGAGCCTGGCCGGCCGCGGCATAGCCTTCGGCCAGCCCGGCACCGGCGGTCAGCCCGAACACCTCGGCGACGTCGTCGTTCACCATGGCGGCAGGCCCGGTTGGCAGCAGGGCGTCAGCCAGCAGCGGCAGCGTGGCTCCAGGAGCACGGTAGCGGTGCGCTGTGTCCTTGTTCCGGGCCAGATTGTAGATGCGGCGGGCATCCACTGCCGGATCCAGCAGTGAGGCCTTGATACGGGACTTGCGCTGCGGGATCAGCCAGGTCGGGTTGCCGCCGGAGAGCATGGTGAGGGCGGCCCACGCGTTTGCCTCGGTCCAGACCCGGCCACGCTCCAGCCCTTGGTACTGCAATCGCTTCACGGAGGCCGGGTCGATAATGAGCACATGCGCGGAGCGGCCGAGCGTCGTCAGACGGCCGGAGGCTACGAGCCGTGAAACCCGATCGAGGGGGAGCCCCAGCATTTCAGCCGCTTCCCGTGACGTGATGCCATCGCGGCGAGCGGTAGTTACCATAATCAGCCCTATCCACGGTGTTTAGTGGTAACTTACCACAATTAGCCGTCACTACGGCTGATAGTGGTAACTACTGTGAACGACGGCGGCTGCTTGCTTGAGCGGGATTTCCCGCCTTGCGGTGTACGTCAGACGAGCCTGGCGAGCTCCGCGAGCAGGTCCTTCGCCCGGCGGTCCTGGTTCTCGGCGAGCATCTCGTTGGTGAGGAAGGAGAAGCCGACGTTCTTGCCGGGCCAGGCGCCGTGCAGCCCGCCGCCGGCGCCCGAGTGTCCGAAGGCGGGAGCGACCGGACCGTAGGTACCGATGGGATCGGCGAGTTCGAAGCCGAGGCCGAAGCGCAGGGGCCGGTCGTTGATCGCGTCGACGCCTTCGGACCAGGTGGCGGTGGCGTCGGCCAGGGCCTGGGCACTCACCACCTCGCCCGCCGGGTCGGCCAGCCGCGAGTAGAGGCCGGCCATGGCGTCGGCCGTCGCAATCCCGCCGCCGGCAGACATTTGGCCGCGGCGCATCCCGATGCTGTTGAACGGGTCCTTGCCTTCGGCCAGCAGGTTCCGGTACATGCGGTCAACGATCTTGCGCCGTTCGGGATCCTGCAGGTAGGTGCTGATGGCGTAGCTGTCGGACCGGAAGACCGTGGCCACGCGGTGGTCGAGTTCTTCCGGCAGGCCGAGGTGGATCTCGAGCCCGAGCGGCTCGCGGATGAGCTCGGCGATCAGCCGGCCGACCGTTTTGCCTGTGGCGCGGCGGAAGACCTCGGTCAGCAGGAAGCCGTAGGTGGCGGCGTGGTAGGCCACCTTGGTCCCGGGCTCCCACAACGGGGTCTGGGCGGCGAGGGCCCGGGCGTTGGCGGGGTTGTCCAGCTGGGGGTCGTCGCCCTCGGGCTCGGGGTCGACGTACGGCAGGCCGACGGTGTGGCTGAGCAGCTGGGCGACGGTGACGGCTTCCTTGCCGCCGGCGGCGAACTCGGGCCAGTACTCGGCCACGCGTTTGCGGACGTCGAGCTGGCCGCGGTCCACGAGCATCGCGGCCAGCGTGGCCACCACGCCCTTGGTGCCGGAGAACATCACGGCCATGGTCTTCGGGCTCCACGCCTCGTCCACCTCGGCCGAGGCATCATCCCGCCGGACGGTGCTTCCCCCGTAGAAGCGGGCCAGCGGTTCGCCCGCCCGGTACACGCAGAACGCCATGCCGCCCTGGGCAGTGACCAGATGCCGGGCGAAGACCTCTTGAAGGCTGGCAAAACCGGCTGGCGGCAGGCCGCCGTCGTTATGGCTCTCAAAATCCAGGTGCACGATTCTCCTTCTTGGTCAGGTGCAGTGAGGTCAGAACGTCGGCACGTTGGCCAGCAGTTCGCGGGTGTACTCGTGGCGGGGGTTCTCCAGGACTTCGTCGGTGGTGCCGGACTCCACGATCTGCCCGTGCTGCAGAATGGCGATGCGCTGCGAGATGTGCCGGGCCAGCGCGATATTGTGCGTGACGAAGAGCATCGACATCCGGGTCTCGTGCTGCAGGGTGCGCAGCAGGTCGATGATGGACGCCTGCACGGAGACGTCCAGCGCGGAGGTGACCTCGTCGCAGACCAGGAGCGACGGCGCGTTGACCAGCGCCCGGGCAATCGCCGCGCGCTGGCGCTCGCCGC
>NZ_ANPE02000149.1 GCF_000328305.2 Arthrobacter crystallopoietes BAB-32
CCGAAATGGAAGTGACCATCGGCGCCGACGGCTTCTCCTACACCCGCGCCGACGACGAATCCGGCTCCTACAAGGGCCAGGCCTCCAAGGGCTTCAAAATCGGCAACCTCGTCTAAGGCTTCATGATCGGCACCCCGGTCCGATCCCACCCGTGAACCCCAGTTTCCCGGGCAAAGAGGTGACAAGTACGACGGCGGCACGCACCGTCGTCGTACTTGTCACCTCCGGTGCTTAACGGCCAAAGCGCTCAGGGACTCGGCACGCCAATGGACGGCTTCGCTGTCATGGCCACTGGGCGGCTGCACCGTCACGGTCAGCGCAGACCGGCTCCGGCCCGGATCCGCTGGTCCTTGAGGGCAATGGCAAGGGTGGCCAGCACGATCACGGCAATGGCGGCGAATCCGATGGTGATTGCGGCCGTCCAGTCTGAACGTGCGAGCACGGCGAAGGATACGGCGGTAACGAGGGCGATGCCCACGGCGGTACCGACGCGCTGGCCGGTCTGCTGGACGGCCCCGGCACTGCCGGCGTAATCGAGGGGCACTTCAGCGAGAGTGAGGGTCTGGTTGGGGCTGACCACCAGCCCTTGGGCCAGGCCCACAAAAGCCAGCGCCGGCAGCAGCCACCAGATACTGATACCGGCATGCTGGTGCAGCTGGATGACCAGGATGCTGGACACCAGGCCGAAGAACGCGCTGAAGATCCCCCAGATCACCACCCTGCGCCCGTAGGCCGTGACCTTCCCGCCGGCCCAGTTCGATCCGGCGGCCACCAGGACGGCCGCCGGCAGCCCGACGAGCCCGGCTTCCAGCGCGGTGCGGCCGAGCCCATCCTGGAGGTACAGGGCGATCAGCACCCAAACACTGGTCATGCCCATCATGTAGAGTCCGGAAATCGCCGTCCCGTTGGCGAAGCTGGACAGCCGGAACAGGGACGGGTCCACCATCGGGCTCCGGCCGATGCGCTTGTACCGCCGCTCCCACCAGACCCACAGCCACAGTCCGGCGGCCCCGACGGGCAGCAGCGCCCAGAGCCAGGGGGCTTCCCTGGACTCGACGAAGGGCAGCAGCACCACCAGCACCACCGCCCCCAGCAGGACCGAGCCCACCGGGTCCAGGTCCCGCGGCTGGTAAGCAGCGGCGGGACCGGCCCGGGCGTCCAAGCCGGCTGCCGGCGCGGTCCGGGTGCCCATCGGCTTCGGGAACCAGAGGAAGGCCAGCGCCGTGGCCACCACGCCGACCGGCACATTGACCAGGAAGGTCCAGCGCCAGCCGTTCTCCTCGCCGGCCAGCTGCACCAGCAGCCCGCCGATGAGGGGGCCGATCGCGGCGGAGACGCCAATGACGCTGCCCAGCAGCCCGAAGGCCCGGGCGCGCTCCTCGCCGCGGAAGTACTGCTGGATCATGCCGATGGCCTGGGGGTTGAGCAGTCCCGCACCGGAGCCTTGGATGAACCGGATGAGGTTCAAGGTGGCCGGGTCCTGCGCCAAACCGGCGGCCACCGAGGAGAGCGTAAAGAGGAGCAACCCGGCAATAAAGATCGGGCCGCGTCCGAAAACATCGCCCGCCCGTCCGGCCGCGACCAGGACGACGCCGAAGGTCAGGGCGTACCCGGACAGCACCCACTGGATGTCGGACTGGGTCGCGCCGAGGCCGGTCTCGATCGATGGCAGGACGACGTTGACAATGCTTACGCCCAGCAGGGCCATGAACACCGTCACCAGAAGAACCGTGAGGATCCGCCAGCGGCCCGGGTCCGGAACGTAGTCCGGATCCACCGACGGCGGGTTCAGCGGCGCACTCACCTTCCCATTCATACGCCGAGTGGCGAAGCGCACAAAACTTGCGCGCCGGATGCGGCTGGACGGGCCGGCGGCTCTATCAATCCCCCGCCGGCGCGTCTATAGTTGTCCGCTGGACGTGGCCAGGCGGCAGGCCCGGCCGGTTTCCGTGGGCGTACGCTCAAGCACCCGGATGTTCCCGCCGGCGGACCTGCGGATCCAGGTCGCCGCCATCATCGCGCTGGCCAGTTCCAGCGCGATGATGGCCAGCATGGCTCCGGCCATGTCCGGCGGTCCCGGCGGGGCGGTCTGTACCGCTGGGGCGTGGTGCGAGTGGGTCCCGGATGCGACCGGTTGCAGGACCAGCAGCAGGTGGAAACCGGCCATCGCCAGCGCCATGCCCATCAGCATCCGCGCCGCCCCCGTGCATCCGGACCGCCAAAGCGGCAGCGCGCAGGGCAGGCAGGACACGGCCATGACCGCCATCAGTCCGGCCTCCCACCAGCTGCCCCAGTGCAGCCAAGCCATCCAGGTGTGTGCCGTGGCCGAAGCCAGCGCAGCCACGGCACACAACCTCGGGTGCAGCCCAATGGGCCGGATTCCTGCCGGCATGGCGTCAGCGGTGGCAGTGTCCGCCGGCCGGCTTGCTCGGCGGCACGTCCAGCACCGGGCTGCGGTCGAAGAAGCCCTCCGGGCGCAGCTTGAAGCCAACCGAGTCCACGGGCATGATCGGCCAGTCCTCCACCCTCGGGTAGTGGGTCAGGCCGAAGGTGTGCCAGACGACGATGTCCTCGCCGTCAATGTCCCGGTCCTGGGCCACGTAGGCCGGCAGGCCTGCCCCGCCGGCGTGCTGGTTGACGAAGTCGCCGGTCGGGTAGCGCTCTTCCTCGGCGTAGCGGGTCACCCACAGGTCCTTGGTGGCGAAGGTCGCACGCTTCGCTACGGAGGACTGCGGATCCGCCAGCAGCATCGGCTGGCCCTGCGGGTGCAGCTTGTAGCCCACCGGCTCGCCCAGGCGGTTCCGCGACTCCGGATTGGAGATCACCCAGCTGCGCCCGGCCTGCATGTCCGCTTCCCGCACACCCTCGGACTCGGTCTTCAGCAGGGTGCGCTTACGGGTGAAGGCATTGCCGCGCGGGTTCTCTACGCTGATCGGCACGCGCACCGCATCCTCTTCCTCAACCCGGTTGGTGAAGCCGTCCAGGGCCATGTCGAGCCGGGCGCTGAACAGGTGCTGGTGGTACGGCGCGCCCAGACCCGGAGCCATTTCCGAGGCATACGGGTAGTCTTTGCCAGGGTGCGCGCTGGTGAACACGATGCCGGTGGCCTTGGCCTCGAACTCGATGGTGCCATCGAGGTACAGGTACCAGTAGAAGCCGTAGTCGTAGTTGCCGATCGTGGTGAAGAAGGACACCACCATGCGGCGGTTGCGGCGGGTGTAGTTGATGCCCGTCCACAGGTCGGAGTGCTTGGAGAGGATGGACCAGTCCTCTTCGTGCATGCAGATGCCGTTGCGGATCTCGCGCGGGTTGCCGAAGCCGTCGGCGATCACCGGAGACAGGTAGGTGATCTCGCCCAGGCAGTCGTCAGCCGAGCTCCAGCGAGTTGGCGTACTGGCCGACCAGGTATTCGCCGGTGTCGAAGTAGTTCTGCCAGGACCGCACCGGGGAGGGATCGCCGTAGGGCACGACCATCTCGGCGATCGAGGCGCGCTTGATGATCGAGCGGTTGCGGTCGCCGTCCTGGAAGGCGATGTTGTGCAGCACCACGCCCTCGCGCACGTCGAAGCCGACGTCGAAGCTCCATTTCTCCCACTCGATGTGGTTACCCCCGGAGACCGAGAAGCTCGGCCCTCGGGTTGGGTGATGCTGATCGGTTTCTGGGACTGGCGCAGCGGCCCGGTCAGCTCAGGATCGGTGTAGTTGCCATGCTCGGCAGGTACGGGCACGGCGCCGAAGTCGAGCACCTGGTCCACAGTCTTGTTCACGACGTCGACGTAGGCCACCAGCCCGTCGATCGGGTGGGCCCAGGCGCTGTCCTCGGGGAAGTGCTGATAGAACGCCAGCCCGCGCAGGATGCGCCGGCCCTTCTCCTCCGGGTACTCGAACACCCCGGCGGAGAGCGGCGCCACCCGGACCTTGTCGACGTCGAGGTTCCGGTCCGCGAGCGCCTTGAGCCAGCGTTCGTCCCCGGCGAGGATTTCCTCTACGACGGCGAACTCCTCCTCGAGCACCGGCAGTTCGCCCGTGACCGAGGTGTCCAGATCAGCCACCGATTCCACCTCGCCCCGGGTCACAGAGACCACGGCGTCCTTCGGCGCACCCCCGGAAACATCGTGCAGGAAAACCCGGAAACGCCGGTCAGCCGGTGCCTCGGCGGCTCCCCGCGGCGGATCGAGCAGTCCGAGGTAGGCGAACCTGATGCTGTCGCCGGCCAGGCCGGCATCGGCCAGGATTTCGCGGACGCGGCTGATTTCATCGGCCGTTGCCAACGCGTAGGCGGAAGCAAGCTCGGTGGATGAGATGGTCATGGCTGCCCTTCCTGCAGTCGTCCGACGCCGGCGTTCCGGCCGTCGTTTTTTCTATGACTGTAGAGAATAGCGCTTTGTAAGATGTCTCACAAGAGGTTTTTCTACAAATGACGCAAAAAGGACGGTCATGCCCAAAATCGTCGACCACGACCAGCGCCGGATGGAACTGGTCAACGCGACCTGGCGGATCATCGCCCGGCACGGCATGGAGGGGGCCACCATGCGGGAAATCGCCACCGAAGCCGGCTTCGCCAACGGCGCCCTCAAGCCGTACTTCCCCACGAAGGACGACCTGCTCGCCTTCGCGTTCGGGCACGTCTTCAACCAGACCAACGCGCGGATGGCCGCCGCCACCCGGGGCCTGTCCGGACTGGGCGCCCTGCGGGCCTTCTGCCGGGAAATCCTGCCGCTGGACGAAAACCGCATCAATGAAGCCCGGATCGTCATCCCGTTCTGGCAGAAAGCCCTGACGGATGAGTCGAAGGCCAGGCTGCATGACGACGCGATGGAGCAGTGGCGGACCCACCTGCTCCAGCAGCTGCACGAGGCCCGGGAAGCCGGTGAGCTCCGCGCCGAGGTCGGCGACGAGGATATCGCCGGGCACTTAATGAACCTCGTGCTCGGCGCCCAGATCACGGCGGTGCTGTCGCCGGCGCATTACTCGCCGGACCAGCTCTCGGCACAACTGGACGGCTACCTGCAGCTGCTGGCGGGAGGAACCTTTTCTTCGCCCGCGGTCGAAAAAAAGTGACAGCTCCGGGACTGAACCGCTACATTGGATACACTGTGTTCCACCCCACATCCCGCTTCTCCGGCGGGACGAGGCTGAGGGGGCCCTTCAATGTCAGCGGCAAAAGCCGGTGCCGTCGCCGGCGGACCATCCCGTCATGTCCGGACCGACGTCGCCGAGAATTTCACACAATGGCACCATCTGGTGTCCCAATCGTTCGTGCCCCTGGAGGTGCGAACCAGCACGCCGGACCGGTTCAACGGGCGGCTGCGCTCCCGGATCCTGGACGAACTGTCCCTGGTCGAAGTCAGTGCCACGGGCCATCAGGTCCTGCGCACGCCATCGCTGATCGCCAGTTCGGACAGGCTGTATTTCAAGCTGAACCTGCAGCTGTCCGGCACCGGGATCCTGGTGCAGGACCAACGTGAGGCCATGCTGCGCCCCGGCGATCTTGCCGTTTATGACACGCATCGGCCCTACACCCTGGCCATGGAGGACGATTTCCGGACGCTGGTGCTGATGTTCCCGCACGATGTCCTGGACCTGCCGGCAGACGAAGTTGCGCAGCTTACCGCCGTAAGGCTGGCCGGAGACGAAGGCCTGGGCCGCGTCATCAGCCCGTTCATGGTCCAGCTCGCCGAGAACCTCGACTACCTCACCGGTACCAGCGGACACCGGCTGGCCCGCAACGCCATCGACCTGGTCGCCACGATGTTCGAGGGCGAACTGGATGCCCGCCGCCGGACGGACACCGGCGGCCATCCGGAGCTGCTTGGGCGGATCCGCCGCTATATTGAGGCGAACTTGGGCAACCCGGACCTCTCGCCCGCGGAGATCGCCGCCGCGCACTACGTCTCCACCCGCCACCTGCACAACATCTTCGCCGCTTCCGGAACCACGGTCGCCAGCTGGATCCGCACCCGCCGGCTGGAGCACTGCCGCCGCGACCTGCGCGATCCGGTCCTGGCGGACCGCCCGGTCGGCAGCATCGCCTCCCGCTGGGGCTTCGTCGACGCCGCTCACTTCAGCCGCATCTTCCGCAGCACCTTCGGCGAACCACCCAGCAGCTACCGCCGCCAACCCGCCTGACCCGGAGGCCCATCCGGTTCCCGTACGACGGCGGTCCCGCACCTTTCG
>NZ_ANPE02000148.1 GCF_000328305.2 Arthrobacter crystallopoietes BAB-32
CAGCAGGCGCCACTCCGGGTCCAACCGGCTGCCGGAACCCCACGTGTCCGCCGGCGGCCCGGGGCGCTGGTCGTCGTAGCCGCTCGCCATTGAGGCCTTCGTTGCCGCGTCGCGGAAGGCGACGGCCAGGCCCATGAAGTGATCCAGCAGATCCCCCACGGTCTTCCCTGCGCACGGCGTCGGCGCATCCAGCTGCCGGTCCTGGACGCCCACGGCCAGCATGGAAACACCGCGCGCCGCGGGAACAAGGTCGATCATTCCGGAAGGTTCCATGGCCTCAAGTCTGGGGCGGGCCGCCGCCCTGGGCAAGGCTTGGCAAGATAGACGCATGCACAGCGAGACCGTGACCACCGGGGCGATGCCGCGCACCCGCCGCTATTACCGGACCGAACTGCTGATCGTCCTCGGCCTGTCGCTGGGCCAATCAGCCGTCTACTCCATCGTGAACCTGGCGGAGAAGGCGACCCGCGCGCCGCTGGCCTCCCAGACCACGGCGCTGAACCCGGTGCTCAACGAACGCGAGTTCTTCGACCTGCTCTACCAGTTGCTGGGCATCTTCTTCGCGCTCGTGCCGGTGGCGCTGGTCCTTTTCCTTATGACCTCCCCGGGCAGGTCGGCCTTCCGGAAGATCGGCTTCACGTTCTCCCGGCCGGGAATCGACTTCGGCCTCGGGTTCGGCCTGGCCGCCGTGATCGGGGCGGGCACCTTGGGCGTCTACGCTGCCGGGCGGGCCTTGGGAATTACGACGGCGGTGGTCCCGGCTGCCTTGGACCAGTACTGGTGGACGGTTCCCGTGCTCGTCCTCTCCGCCCTGCGCCACGCCGTCCTCGAGGAAGTCGTCATCGTGGGCTACCTGTTCGACCGGCTCGCCAGACTCGGATGGAGCACCTGGGCCATCATCTTCACCAGCGCCCTCATCCGCGGCAGCTACCACCTCTACCAAGGTGTCGGCCCCGGCATCGGCAACTTCCTGATGGGCCTTATCTTCGGCTACGCCTACACCCGGACGCGCCGCGTCATGCCACTCGTCGTCGCGCACGCCCTGCTCGACATCGCCGGCTTCGTCGGTTACGCCCTCTTCGGCCCCGCCATCGGCATCGGCAGCTGACCCGTAGCCGGCACCGATTATCCCGCCGGAACCCGGGCCAGCCCCGCCGGAACCCGGGCAGCCCCGCCGGAACCGGGCCACATTGGTAGGCCCCGGCATGGAAAAGGCCCGCTCCAGCCATCGGCGATCCTTGGATTGGCAGGGATCGGCACAGCCTGGAGCGGGCCAATGTGGCCCGGGATGTCCCCGCTAGAGCTCGACGATGCCTTCGGGGTTTCGAAGCGCACGGACATGATGCCCGGCGTGCCGTTCGGCGCGGTCCACGCAACCTTGACGTCGTCCAGCAGCGCGTCCACCGGGGTGCCCAGCCAGTCCGCCACCCGGGCCGAGGAGCCGCCGATGGTCAGGCCGATCAGCTTGGCGGTAGCCGCATAGGCGTTGGACGGGTGCAGGTCCTCGGTGCCGTCGTCCCAGCGGAGCATGTACGGGACCTGGGGATCGGCGATCAGGCCCTTGATGCCGATCTGCTGCCAGGTCAGTTCGCGTCCGTCGGGGAACTTCCGGTTGCCCGGGACGGCCTGCCGCCCGAGCCGCTCTTCGAACGGTGTCAGGTCGTCGACCTCGACGCACCAGCCCATCCAGCCTCCGCCGGCCTCGGACCGGGCGCGCACGGCCTGCCCGAAGGGAGCCTTGTCCGACGCCGGGTGGTCCAGGACCTCGACGACCTCCAGGTAGTGGCGGTCGGTGAGGGGGAAAATCATGTTCCGGGTTCCGAAGCGGGGATGCACCCCGCCTTTGACAGCCTCGATGCCAAGGGTGGCCGCAATACGGTCGGTAGTAGCGGCGAGGCCGTCGGGTTCACAAGCATAAGAGACGTGGTCGAAACGCATAATTCATCTTGGCACTTTGTGATTTTCCTCTCGACTTAGGGTGACCTAAGACCCATTCATACGCCGTCACATACTTGCCGAAACGAGGGGTCCTCGCCGACTCTGGATACAGGTCATGAGTGCCAGTGACGAGCCCCGGCTAGCTGGCCGGCAACCCTCCAACCGCGGTGGGGTGCCCCGGGTGAAGACCAGGCTTCCGCCAAAAGGCGCGAAGCAAGCGCGGGTCGCACCCTGCAGCCAATGTCCTTGTGGCTGCGGGAAGACCCCTTCAACTATGTGGAGGAGTTGCAGCCATGTCCAACGATTGGTCATTCGAAACACGCCAGATCCATGCCGGCCAGGAGCCCGATGAGGCGACCGGTGCCCGTGCACTGCCGATCTACCAGACGACGTCGTTCGTCTTCCCGAGCGCCGAGAGCGCAGCCAACCGCTTCGCGCTGTCCGAGCTGGCGCCCATCTACACCCGGATCGGCAACCCGACGGCGGAAGCCGTGGAGAACCGCATCGCCAACCTGGAAGGCGGCGTCGGTGCCCTGCTGCTCTCCTCCGGCCAGGCAGCTTCCACCTTCTCCATCCTGAACCTGGCCGAGGCCGGCGACCATATTGTCGCGAGCCCCAGCCTCTACGGCGGCACCTACAACCTGCTGAAGAACACGCTGAAGAAGTTCGGCATCGAGGTTACCTTCGTCGCGGACCCGGACAACCTGGACCAGTGGCGCGCGGCCGTACAGCCGAACACCAAGGCCTTCTTCGGCGAGGTCGTCTCCAATCCCCGCCAGGACGTGCTCGACATCGAAGGCATCAGCGCCGTTGCGCATGAGGCCGGCGTCCCGCTGATCGTCGACAACACCCTGGCCACCCCATACCTGATCCGCCCGATCGAATGGGGCGCCGACATCGTGGTGCACTCGGCCACCAAGTACCTCGGCGGCCATGGCAGCGCTATCGCCGGTGTCGTCGTCGACTCGGGCAACTTCGATTTCGCCAAGGATCCGGCGAAGTTCCCCGGCTTCAACACGCCGGACGAGAGCTACAACGGCCTGGTCTTCGCCCGCGACCTCGGCGTCGGCGGCGCCCTCGGAGCCAACCTGGCCTACATCCTCAAGGCGCGCGTGCAGCTGCTGCGCGACCTGGGCTCCTCGGCCGCGCCCTTCAACGCGTTCCTCATCGCGCAGGGCCTGGAAACGCTGAGCCTGCGCGTGGAGCGGCATGTCTCCAACGCACAGCAGGTGGCGCAGTGGCTGGAAAAGCACGACGCCGTCACTTCCGTGGCGTACGCGGGCCTGCCTTCCAGCCCGTGGTACGAGCGCGGCCGCAAGTACGGTCCGAAGGGAACCGGCGCAATCATCGCGTTCGAGATTTCCGGCGGCCTCGAAGCCGGCAAGAAGTTCGTCGACGGCCTGGAGCTGCATTCGCACGTGGCCAATGTCGGCGACGTGCGCTCCCTGGTCATCCATCCGGCATCCACCACCCACGCCCAGCTGTCTCCGGAGGCACAGCTCGCCGCCGGTGTGACCCCGGGACTGGTGCGCCTCGCCGTCGGCATTGAACATATCGATGACATCATCGCTGACCTCGAAGCCGGGTTCCGCGCTGCCAAGGGCGCAGCCTAGGCGCGATGAGCTGAAGGAATCACGGGCATCACTTTGACAACACTGCAACCACAGGAATTGCTGGACACGGCAGCGGACGGCATCCTCCGCCAGGCCTCCATCGGAGCCCTGGAACTGGAGACCGGCGGTTTCCTGCCGGACGTTGTCCTGGGCTTCGAAACCTGGGGCACGCTCAACGAGGACGCCTCCAACGCCGTGCTCATCCAGCATGCCCTGACCGGCAGCACGCATGTGGCCCGCGGTGATTCCGCCGAGGCCGGCTGGTGGGACCCGCTTGTTGGTCCGGGCGCGACCATCGACACCGACAAGTACTTCGTGGTCTCCGCGAACATGGTAGGCGGCTGCTACGGTTCCACCGGCCCGGCCTCGCTGGCCCCGGACGGCCAGCCCTGGGGCTCGCGCTTCCCGCTGATCACCATCCGCGACTCGGTCCGTGCCGAGGCGCGCCTGGCGGACCTGCTCGGAATCCGCCGCTGGCACGCCGTCCTGGGCGGGTCCATGGGCGGCGCCCGCGCGCTGGAATGGGCGGCGACCTACCCGGAACGGACCGCCCGCTGCGCCGTGATCGCGTGCGGGGCAGCCAGCACGGCCGAACAGATCGCCTTCGCCCAGGCCCAGGTGCTGGCCATCCGGCTGGACCCCAACTTCAACGGCGGCGACTACTACGGCGGGCCGGCCCCCGTGGATGGACTGGGCATTGCCCGGCGGATCGCGCACATCAATTACCGTGCCGAGCCGGAACTGGAATACCGCTTCGGCCGGACGGCCCAGGGCGAGGAGCAGCCGTTCGGCAGCGTGACCTCGGCCGGCCGCGGACGGTACGCCGTGGAGAGCTACCTGGACCACCAGGCCAGCAAACTGGCGGGCCGGTTCGACGCGAACAGCTACATCCACATGACCGAGGCGCTCATGAGCCATGACGTCGCCCGCGGCCGCGGCTCGGTCGCCGATGCCCTTGCGTCAGTGGCCACGGAATTCCTGATCGCCGCCGTGGAGTCGGACCGGCTGTATTTCCCCGAGCAGTCGCGCCAGCTCGCCGCGGCGCTGCCGAATCCCGTGAAGGTCCACATGATTAATTCGCCGATCGGCCATGACGGCTTCCTGACGGACATCGAGCAGCTGCACGACGAATTCGCCGCCGCCTTCTTCCCCCGCGGCTGACGCAAAGGTCCCGGCCTGCCGGCCGGACCAGCAGGCTGCGGACAACGACGGCGGCGATCCCCGCCAGTGCCAGCAGGAACACGACCGCCAACACCGGCAGCGCCATGCTCCAGACCTCGGGCATCAGAGGGTTCGCTCCGTCCGGCATTCTTCCTCCGCTGATCGCCTGCAGTCTAAAGTCCGGCCGGCTGTCCAGCTTGGCCGGACGCGCCCCGGACCGAAATTTCCGTGTCCAGCGGCCGGCCCAGGAACGATCGGTACCGCTCCAGAGCGGCCATCAGGGCTTGTTCTTCGTCCGCTGCCAAGGTCCGATGCAGCAGGACACGGACGACGGCGGTGCCCGGCTTGAGTGCGTGCTGCCAGTTCCCGGTCATGCGGCCATTGAGCAGGACGACGTGGCTCGGCACCTTGGCGTTGGCAGGCGCGGGAGCGCTGCCGCCGAGGTAGCCGCGGGTTGGCGTGTAGCCCATGACGTACTCGTCGTAGCACTGGATCAGGTCCACCCGCGGACTGCCCGGACCGCGGAGGGAGGGTCCGCCGTCGTCCGCCCACAGGAACTCGTGGCCATCCACGGCACCGGTCTGCAGCACTGCTGCACCGGTGCCGGTCCCGGCTGCCTCGAGTCCGCGGCGGACATCGGCCTGGGTCAGGCCGGACCACAGCGCGCAGTCCTTGACGGTGGCCGGGCCATGGCTGGAGAAGTAGCGGCGCACCAGTGCAGCCAGTGCTTCGTCCCGGTCGAAGGGGTGCGGCAGCGGCGGTACCCGCTCGTCGAAGGCGGCGTAGGTCTGCCGCGCCGCGCCGCCGTTCGTTGCCTGCGGGACGCCGCTGACCAGCATCTGGTCCATCTCCGCGTGGTAGACCAGATGGGCCAGCCGCTGGTTGCGCAGCGGTGCGCCGTTGAGGCGTTCGCCGGTATCCTCAAGCAGCCCCGCGCGCTCCAGGGCGGCCGCCAAGTCCTCCCGTGGCACGTGCCGGCCGCCGGCGACGACTTCGGCCAGCACCGCGTTCGACCGCTCCACGATGGCCGGATCGATGCCCAGCTGCCGGTCGCGGGTCTTGTTGCCGGCCTTCAGCCGCGGCCTGGAGAGTGTGGAGAGCCAGCGCAGGTCTTGGCGGTGCACGAAGTGCCACGTGGGCCGGAGCACGTGCGTGCGCAGGATGGTGCCGTCGGCGATGGCGGCGTCCACGGCAGCGGCGTCGTCCCGGGTGGCGCCGGAGCAGCGCTGGGCCAGCGACCAGCGCGCATAGGCGTACTCCTGGGCCTGGACGGCGAGCAGGTTGCGGACCGCGGCGGGAGCGTCGGCAGCGCCCGGGCCCCAGAGTTGCTGGGCCAGCAGCCGCCGGCGGGGAATCGCGGCGGCGGTC
>NZ_ANPE02000147.1 GCF_000328305.2 Arthrobacter crystallopoietes BAB-32
CCGGCACCGCCGGATCGTAACGACGACCCGTTCCAGCAGCCGGCATTCCGGAACCCCGCCCGCGTTGGGACGGTGGCACACAAACCGCCACCGCCCCAACCCGCAGCACAGAAAGAACCATGAAGAAGCTACGGAATGAAAAGGGAGCAGCTGCGGTCGAATTTGCCCTCGTGGTACCTATTCTGCTGCTTCTTCTGCTCGGAATCGTCGAATTCGGACGGGTCTACAACGCCCAAATGCAGCTCACGGCAGCAGCGAGGGACGGCGCGCGCGTCATGTCAATCAATGCCGTGCCCGCGCAGGCCGCGTCGGATGCCAGGGCTGCGGTCATCGCTTCGGCCAGCGCACTGCACCCCGACGTCACGGCCACCCAAGTGGCCGTCTCCGTCAGTCCCAGCAGTACCACCGTATGCATGCCGGGTTCGACGGCGACCGTGACTGTGAACTACCCGCTGCAGTTCTTATCCGGCCTCTTCGGTTCCAGCATCACACTCACAGGTAAAGGAGTCATGCAGTGCAGCGCCTAAAGGACGAGCGCGGAGCTGTGGCAGTAACCACCGCCATCTTCATGGTCGTGCTGCTGGGCATGGCGGCGCTCGTCGTCGACATCGGAGCGCTGTACTACGAACGCGCCCAGTTGAAGAACGGGGCGGACTCGGCCGCCCTGGCCGTCGCACAAAACTGCGCGGCCGGGAACTGCGGCATGGACTTCACGGCCCTCGCCAGCTCGCTCGCGGGCCAGAACGCGCAGGATGGCCTCGCAGATGCGTCAGTGGCACTCGACCCGGCCCAGGCATCGGTGAGCGTCACTACCAGCACGCGAAGCAGCGACGGGCACACGCTCGCGCAGGCCTTCGCACCGATCCTCGGGCTCGACGACTCCGCCACAGTGACCACTCGTTCCACGGCCCGCTGGAGTGCGCCGGTAGCCGGCACCGCGGTCCTGCCGATCGCGATTTCCTACTGCCAGTTCGCCGGCATGCTGGACGCCGGCATCCAACGCGTGGACTTCAACCCCAACCGAAGCACGGCTTCGGGCTGCTCCAGCTCAAGCATTCCGGGCTACACGGGACCCGCCTACACCATCCCCGGCGGCTTCGGTTGGCTCAAGCAGGACCCCAGCCAGCCGTGCCGGACAAGGATCAACGTCAGTGCTTCGACGTTGCCGGAATTCCCGGTTGATCCGGAAGTGGGCGGCGATACCGGCAATGATCTGCCGGCCGCCTGCAAGAACAACAACACCCTGAGCAAGATCGTCAATACGACCGTGCTGTTGCCCATCTACGACGAGGCCGGCGGCACGGGTACCAACGCCTGGTACAACATCATGGGCTTCGCCGCCTTCGAACTGAGCGGCTGGAACTTCAGCGGCTCCGCCTACAACAACCTCAGCCCCGCCGCCGTGGCCTGCACCGGCAGTTGCCGCGCGCTCATCGGAGAGTTCGTCACCTTCGTAACCCTCGATGCCGGAGAACAGAAGTTCACCTTCGGCGGTACCCCCAATAACTTCGGCACCAACCTCGTCTCGCTGGCCGAGTAGGAGAATCAGCAGTGAAAACCAGAATCATCGGAGCCATCGTGGCCCTCTTCCTGGCCGTTACCGGCACCGTCATGGTTCTTTCCTACGTGGCGGGCGCGGAACAACGAGCCCTGGCGGGAACCGAAACGGTAGGCGTCCTGGTCGCCCGGGCGGCCATCCCGGAGGGAACCCCCTCGGAGCAGCTGACTGACCTGGTAGCCATTGAGCAGGTTCCAGCCAAGGTCGTACCGGCGGGAACTGTTGCCAGCATCGATGACCTTGCCGGCCAGGTTGCGGCAGTTGATCTTGTCCCTGGGGAACAACTGCTCGCGGCGCGCTTCGCCGATCCCGCTGCGCTACAGGAGCCCGGGACGGTCGCCCTACCGAAGGGAATGCAGGAAGTCACGATTTCACTGGAGCCGCAGCGTGTTGCCGGCGGCCGGCTGCAGGCCGGAGACACCGTGGGCATCTTCATGTCCCTTGAGGAGGGCGCCGAGGAGCCCGGGCCGGTCAGCCACCTGGCCCTGCAGAAGGTCCTCGTTACCAGCGTCCAGGGCTTGGCTGCTGCGCCGGAGGATGAGGCCGGGACCGAAGGAACCAACGGTGCGGCGCCCGTCCCGGGAAACAACCTCCTGGTCAGCTTCGCGGTGAAGGCCGCCGATGCGGAGAAAATCGTCTTCACGCAGGAATTCGGCAGGATCTGGCTGTCGGTGGAACCGGACACGGCCGATGAAAGCGGAACGCGGGAAATGACCAAAGAAGGACTGTACAAGTGAGCCGCTACGCACTGGTATCGACCGCCCCGGAGTTCGAGCAGCAGTTCGCCGCTGCCGCCCTCGGCTCTTTGGCAGGACAAATCAATGTCTGGGAGGCAGAGGATTCTCCATCCGAACCGGACCATATCCTCGCCGGTTTGGACAACCCGGCGCTGCTGGACGTCGTCGTCCTCGGGCAGGGCCTCCCCGCAGAGGAGTCCCTGCGACTCGCCGAGGCATTCGAGAGCCAGCGCCCCGAGGTCAGCGTCCTGCTCGTTGCGGAGCCAGACCCCGAGCTGGTCCTCTCCGCGATGCGCTCCGGCGTGCGGGACGTGGTTTCTCCGCGGACTGAAGCCGGTGAACTGGGTGTCCTGCTGCACCGCGCCATCCGCAGCACCTCCATCCGCCGACGCAGCTCGGGTCCGGCTGCCGGGGAAGGTGCCAAACCGGCCCAGGCCCGGATAGTCGCCGTGGTCTCGCCCAAGGGCGGGGCAGGCAAGACAACCGTGGCGACCAACCTCGCCGTCGGTCTCGCAGCATCGGCGCCCCATGCGACGGTCATTGTCGACCTGGACCTG
The DNA here is from genome assembly GCF_000328305.2 of Arthrobacter crystallopoietes BAB-32. Taxonomy (GTDB): domain Bacteria; phylum Actinomycetota; class Actinomycetes; order Actinomycetales; family Micrococcaceae; genus Crystallibacter; species Crystallibacter crystallopoietes_A. Next base: position 2,853 of record NZ_ANPE02000147.1, read on the forward strand.
CAGTTCGGGGACGTAGCCAGCGCCCTCCAGCTTGCACCCGAATACTCCCTGGCCGACGCCGTCGGGATGCCTGCCCAGAAGGACAGCATGGTCATGAAGTCCTTCCTGGCACCGCACCCCAGCGGACTTTACGCCCTGTGCGCTCCGGAATCACCGGCCGACGCCGAACAGGTAACGGGAGAACAGGTCTCGCAATTGTTGGACCAGCTGGCAACGGAGTATGCCTATATCGTCATTGACACGTCGCCGGGTCTCTCGGAGCATACTCTGGCGGCCTTGGACAAGGCGACGGACTTCGTCTTCGTTGGCGGGATGGATGTGCCCAGCGTAAGGGGGCTGAGGAAGGAAATGGATGTGCTGCGCGAGCTGGGGATGGCTCCACTAAGCCGCCATGTGGTCCTCAATGCCGCCGACCCCCGGGACGGCCTGACCCAGCGCGATGTGGAGGCCACTCTCGGCTGCAAGGTCGACGTACTCATCCCGAACACCCGTGCCGTTCGCCTCTCCACCAACCAGGGAGTGCCCCTGCTCGAAAGCACCAAGCGCCGGGACCCCGCGGCCAAAGCCCTCCGACGTGTCGTGGAACGCATCGCTCCGAACCAGGCCGGTGCGCTTAAACAGCGGGGCCGGCACCGCAGGGGATAAAGCCGATCTCGCCGAGCAAGATAAGTTGAACGCCGCTTCCCACCTAGGAAGTTTCTGTTGTCCCATGCAGAAATCCGGGTAGGGAAGCGGCGTCTTCTCTTGCATAGAGGGTTACTGGCCCGCATTTAATCCGCAGGAAATGCACAAGAACCAACCGTTGGCGAAGCCTTATCATAAGGTCGGCGAAAGTCAAGCAAATCGGGGCGAATCGGTTGCTATGTTTTTGGAGGAGCTGGCGCAGGGCCAGCCGGAAAAAAAAAACAGGAGCTTC
>NZ_ANPE02000146.1 GCF_000328305.2 Arthrobacter crystallopoietes BAB-32
CGCGGCGGCCGCCATTCCGGCGACCAGCACGCCGAGGGAGCCGGGACCGAACGGCGCCGCCCCGTCCAGTAGCCACATCATCAGCAGCGCGCTCGCCCCGGCCATTGCCGCCATGGCCAGCCCGGTGCCGAGCAGCAGCGCCATCAATCCGCAGCGCCGGCCGGCCAGCAGCTTCGGTAGGGAGTTCTCCATGGTTGTCCCGCCGTTACTTGCGCTCCGGCAGCAGCTCCAGCGCCGTCGCCGGATCGCACAAATCGAAGGTGTCGATGACCCGGGCATCGATCACGCCGGAGGCTTCCTGCGCCGCCAGCGGGGACGCCGTCAGCAGGCCGGATACCGCAGCCACGTCGATGCCGGCCTGGCGCAGGACCTGGACGCCTGCGGTCGCACCGAGGGCATCCGCGGCGGCGAAGACCACTCGGTCCACGGCGGTGTGGAAGACCGGATCCTGTAGCAGCCGCGCCGTTTCGCCTTGGTAGACGCCGTCGGCGATTTCCACCACGACGACGTCGATCCCGGTGGTCGTCAGCGCGTCGATCAGGCTGGTCAGCAGGCCGCGGACGGTTTCGTAGTCCAGCAGGTAGGTGGTGGGAAAGCCAAAGTCGGTGAAGTCGAGCACGTGGTGCGCACCGCCGTCGGTATAGAGCATTGGATCGTTGCCCGCGCCGGTCCCGGTGGCCTTGCCGGCGGCAACCGTCAGTCCCGCACGGCTCAAGCCGTTGACCAGGCAGCCGAGCGCCGTCGACTTGCCGGAGTTCATCGACGTGCCGAGCACCGCGATTACCTTCGGCCGGCCCGGCAGCTGCGTCTCGGAGCTGACGCGGTGCGGTGCGAAGTCCTGCAGGTTGAGCACCTTGCCGTTCTTGGCCAGCAGCCCGATCGGCTCGATGGCGGTCGCTTTGTCGATATCGTCATGCTGCTTGAGCACCTTGGCCGCCAGTCCCCCGCCTGCCACCAGCGAGCACGGCCCCAAGTCTTCGGGAACGACGGCGAGGAATTGGTCGGGCGCATAGCGGTTGCCAAAGGCCACGAGGATTTCATCCCCGACGAACATGCTCTGGCGGCGCGAGGCCGGGCTCTCCAGCCGGGTGTGGTGTCCGATCTCCGTCACCCGGGCCAGGACCACGTCGCCGGCGGAGGGCTTGCCGCTCAGCAGTTCGTAGCCGCCGGCATCGAGGGCCAGCGTGTCGGCCAGGAACCGGGTGGTGTAGGCCTTCTTGGCGCTGCGCAGCCGCACCGGGTCGAGGTGGATCACGGCAGCTGTCCGGGATTCGTTCGGGTGGACTGCGAGGCTCATCTGGTGCTCCTTGGCGGTGGGTTCCGTTGTCGATAACCAGTGAAGCCACCGATCATGAAAAAAACATGATGGCCTCATGAGAGCCTTCTCATGAACCGTTTACCCGGATTCCACCTCCGCGGGCCCCCAGCTTCACCTCCCCGGGCCCCCAGATTCCCCTCGGCCTGCCCCAGCTTCATCTTCCCCCGCACATAAGGCAGGATGGAGGGGACGGCTGATGAGGAGGGCATTGACGGATGCTGGCGCTGGTGCGACACGGGGAAACGGATTGGAACTCGGCCGGGCGGCTGCAGGGGCATTCAGACATCCCGCTCAACAAGCTTGGCCGGACGCAGGCTAACGACGCCGGGGCCAGGCTTTCGGCGGAGGATTGGGACCTTTTGGTCTCCTCGCCACTGCGGCGGGCCGTCGAGACAGCCGAGATCATCGGCAGCTATGTCGGCCTGGACATCTCCCACACTGTGCCGGGGCTGATCGAACGCGACTTCCGCGATCTTGAAGGCACTGTCCTGCTGGGCAAGGAACGCGCCGAAATCGACGAACTGCTGGTCGCTTGCGAACCGGAGGCCGAAGTGGCCATGCGGAGCATCGAGGCGCTGCAGCAGCTGGTCCGGGAGAATGCCGGACGCCGGATGATCGTCGTCGCGCACGGCACCTTGATCCGCGTCACGATGGGCCTGCTGCAGGGCGAACCGCACGCCCACGTGCTCAACTGCGAAACGATCGAACTCGAACCCGAACTGCTCATGGGCTACGAGTCGGAAACCGCGGTCCGGTAACTCGCGGCCCGAAGGCGGTCACCGCCGTCGTACTTTCCCCTACGACAGACCGGCTAGCCGGCGTCAGTTGCCCTCCGACGACGAGTCGGCCGGAACCTCCATTTGGAAGCCGCAACTGCAGCGCAGCAGCACCGTGTCCAGCTGGACATGCGGAAGGACAGGCCCTTCAACAGGACCGTCGTTCGTAACTGGATCGTAGATCGGCCGCTGGCCGACCTCGATCGGCTGCATCGGCTCACCGCAGTGGACATACTCCGGCTCGAAAGCGGTGCTGCGGTACGGATCGTGCTCCGAAGTCAGCCATGGCCTGCGCGTCATGTGCCCGTAGAAGCTGTCGCACTCGGAGCATGAATAGCTGATGTTCCACAGCGGGTGGCCGGACAGGTCGATCTCAAGGGCCGGCTCCAAGTCCTCGACGATCAGATAGTCATCGGTATCGCAGACCGAGCACCAAGGGTCGGCTACGTCGTCATCCCTGTCCATGGCTGAAAACTGCGGGGCACTCTCGGACGTCATCGTTCGAACTCCTTCCAGCCAGCCGGATAGTCCTCCGGCACGTAAAACCATCCTCAGTATAGCCGGTAATAAGCATGCTTAGTGCAAGGAAGGCAACATCGATTCAGCCGCTGCAACCCGCCCCCGGAAATACCCAACCTCCACCCAAAGCCGACCGCGATTGTGACCTTGCGCGCTTATCTCGATTTGGTTGGCCAAATCAAATAATTTGGTTGGCCAAATCAAACCTTTCAACGTAGAATCTAAACGTGCAGGAGAACCCGCCGCCCACCCCTTCCAACGACATCCCAACTCCGGGGGACATCGTCCGTGCCGGCGTCACCCAACTCATCCGCTGGGCAGCCAGGTCACAGGTCCGCAAGGAATTTTTCGGGCCGGCCGCTACGGACATGTCGCTGAACGACGTCGTCTTGCTGGACTTCATCAACAGCGCCGGTCCGGTCCGGTTGTCCGAATTGGCCAGCCAACATGGCGTGGACAAGTCCACCATGACACCCCAAGTGAATAGGCTGGACGGGAAGGGGCTGATCGAACGGCATTCCGATCCGGAGGACGCGCGCGCCACCCTTGTCAGCACGTCGCCGGACGGCCGCGACATGCAGCACCAGATCGGCGCTGCCGGAGCGGGACTGTTCGATGACCTCCTCGCCAACTGGTCCAAGAAGGACCGCCAGGCCCTGGCGACCCTGCTGGACCGCTTTGTCCGTGAGCTCGTCGCCTCCACCCCCAGCGACGCCACAACCCAGGAAAGGAGCACCAAGTGACTTCCCAGTCCGCAGGCAACACCCCAGAGCAGCACCGGGAAACACCTACGAACCGCCTCGCCGGCCTCTGGCGCCGCGCCGTCCAGCGGACGCAGGAAACCGGGATTGGTGTTCCCCTGGCCATCCTGGCGCTCATCGCGATTTTCTGGGTCGCCCTCAGGCTGGCCAATTACGCCCAGCGCAACGCCATCACGCCGGTCGAAGCGCTCATCCGCATCTACGGCACCGGCGCCGTTGTGCTACTGACCCTGCTGATCGCCGCCGCATCAGTCTGGACGATCATCGAACGCCTCGGTTACACCGACAAGTTCTTCTGCCCTGCCAAGACTCAGGCGGCCGCCAATGATCCGGACATGCAGCAGCTCGCCCTGGAATCCGCTCGTACCGCCGCCTCAACCATCGCAGCGGTCCGCTCTCTGCCGGCAACCAGGGGCTACCAGCCCCAGCCCGCCGCCAGCGACAATAACGACGGCGAACGGCCCACCTCATCTTCTCCCTCACCGGCCGCAGCAACCCGGCCCCAACTGCCGCAGACACATCCCGCAGCGCTAGCGAACCCAGCCGCAACCACGCCGGCAGCAGCCACGCCAACCAAGCTCGCCACTGCGGCATCTGCGAAGCCATCAGCGGCAGCAGAACCCCAAGGCCCCAAACCTGCGGCAATCCAACCAGCGGCCAAGCCAGCCAATGCCCAGCCGGCCAAGGCCGAGCCGGCAGCAGCCACAGCGGCGAAGCCAGTCAAAGCCCGGCTGGCAGTAGCCACAGCGGCGAAGCCAGCCAAAGCCCGGCTGGAAGTAGCCACAGCGGCGAAGCCAGCCAAGTCCGCAAAGCCACAAGGCCCGAAGCCGGCGGCAAACCCAGCCGCGCCATCGGCAACCAAGCCGGCCCAAGGCAATCTCCTGTCCAAAGGCAAGGGGTCGAAGGCCAAGGCATCGAAATCCCGGGGACGGTAGTCCCAGCCCGCCAGTTCTCCGGCTAAGCCGCACTCTTTCCCAAGGGTCCTGCCTCAACACGAGGCAGGACCCTTTTGGTATTGGCCTCGGTCTTTTATGCGTGTGTGACCGTTCCAGATCGGTAAGGCCTCAAAGGTGCTTTGACCGGCTTGAGACACCACACCGTCGCCGGCGGAATCAGCACGGACAACTGGTGAGCCTAGAGATTTCGGACAGTGGACCCTCTTAAAATCGGAGGGACTACTGAAATGAGGAATCTGCAGAATGTCTGCATCACGTCGACGGTTCACCCAGGAATT
>NZ_ANPE02000145.1 GCF_000328305.2 Arthrobacter crystallopoietes BAB-32
CGGCGGCGCCGCAGACGCGCCGGGCCAAAGCCCTCAAGCCCGAGGTCCTTTTCAGCGAGTCCTTCGACCAGATTGTCCGCCCCACGGGATTCACCCACAACGCGCCCAAGGGCTGGACCAACGAGGCCCACGGGTTCCGCACCGGCGAAGGCCGCTGGGCAGGCTGGACGTTCACGGACGTCCGGGAGTGGACCTGGGCGGCCGGCACTGATGAGCGGCACTACTTTACCGGCGGCTTCGGGACCTTCGCTGTCTTGGAGAGCGAGCACCACCGCTTGGACCAGGAAAGCAGCGACACCCTGAACGCCGCCCTGACCACGCCGAAGATCAGCTTGCGCGGGAAAAAGGAGATTGAGCTCGCGTTCGATTCCCACTACCGGCAGGGCCGGCCCGAGCAGTCGGCCGCGGTAACAGCGTCCTTCGATGGTGGCCCGGCCAAGGACCTGGTGGTCTACCGCGAGGACAAGTACTCCAGCCACGAACAGATCCGCGTCCAGGTACCCGCCGGTGCCTCCAGCGTCCGCTTCACCTGGGAGTACCGCAACGGCCACAATGACAAATGGTGGGCCATCGACAACATCGAGGTCCGCGTTCCGCTCCCCGAGCTCCCAGCCGGCAGTGCACCGCTGAACACCATCGACGTCGTCTCCGACATCCATGTGTCCGATTCCTCCGACCGCTACGACTTCGTTGTCGACCAGCTCAATGCCATGGCGCCGGCGGCCGGCGCGCTGGTCATCAACGGAGACGCCGTGGAGCTTGGCGTGCAGGCGCACTACGACGCGCTGGCGGCCGCCCTGGCCGATAACCCGCACAGTTCCGGCAATATCCTCATCTCGGTGGGCAACCACGAGATGCTCGGCAAAGAAGGCTCCGATGTCTACCTGTCACGCTATTTAAAGGTCGCCGGGGAGAAGCTGCCCTACTTCGAGCGTGTGGTGGACGGCCAGCCCCTGATCGTCATCGGCACCGAGTACTACGGGGACCCGGAGCGCGAAGGACGCGAGCCGTACAACAACTTCTCGGACGCCCAGCTGGCGTGGCTGGACCAGAGGCTCATTCACTGGAACCGCAAGGGCAAGCTGGTGCTGCTGTTCAACCACTTCCCGCTGCCGTACACCGTGTCCCAGACGCACAGCTCCTGGGAGCAGAATAACTACGAGAACATCGACGCGTTCAACGCCATAGTGGGCAAGTACAGCAACATACTGATGTTCACGAGCCACACTCACAGCGACTTGGACATGAACGATTGGTGGGGCACCTACCGCGTCGCCGATCCGAAGAACCCGGCCGGCTTCCCCGTCGTCAACACCGGATCGGTCCTGTACTCCGTTCGCCCCGATGGGGATGTCGATTCGACACGGGTCGAGGGCAACCGGTCAAACGGCCTGCGCGTCTATCTCTACGAGGATCGCATTCGAGTGGAGGCCTACGACTTCGTCGCCGGCAAGTCCGTCAAGATTCAGGACTTCGCCCTGAGTGCGCTGACTGGCTAACGCCGATTCTTAGGCTCCGCCTCGCCGGCTCACCATTTCGTTGATCCAGACGGGAGCAAACGGAGAGGTGCAGTTCGGCGGCGTCGGATAGTCCTTGAGCACCTCAAGACGTTCGCCGATGTCGATGGCGCGGGCGCGGTGCTGGGCGTGCTCGATGCCAATCTGGGCCAGCGTGTGGTTCATCGCCCACTGCAGCCGGTCCGGCGCGTCCTTCATCTCGGCCTCGACCGTGTCGAGCAGTCCCGCGAGGTCGAGTCCGTCGGGCTTCTTCGCGACCCGCTCGGTGGTCAGTGCCCAGCCGGCGCTGGCCACCACCGGATCCGGGTCCTCCGTCCAAGCCACGCGCAGCTCTTCGGCGTGCGGGCTCTTCTTGACCACGTAGTTCACCAGCCAATCATGCACCTTGGGAGCCCGGGCCTCGCGCAGCATGGCGTCCAGCTCGTCCCGTTCGAAGGCCTTCGGCCGGCAGATCAGCAGGGCCAGCAGCCGCGCCGCCGTGTCATTGGTCGCCCACAGCTCGCGGGCAAGGTCCTGCTGGGTCTTCAACCGCTTCGCGACCGCACGCAGCTTGCTGAGGTTCACCCCGTGGTCGTCCCCGCGCTTCTCGTTCGCCTCGCGCATCTTCGGATCCTCCAGCGCGGCCAGCTCGGCCATCACCTCGGCTACCGTCGTATCGGACATTGGTCCCCCCATGATTTGCTTATGGAACTTAGCCTACGGAGGTTCCTTCACCGAGGCGAAACCGGCGGGACATTCCGCAAGGTCGGGTGGGCCCTCGCCGCCGGGGCTGTCCACGTTGGCTATGAATCAGCGACCGGTAAACGGATCATCGATATGTTTCGAGGCGTTCACGCAATTCGGGGAAGCTGACGGACACTGTCACCCACAGCGCTTGCTCGTCGACCCGGTCGTAGTGGTGCACTAAGAAGTCCCTGTTTCTAGCCGCCTGCCGCCAGATTGGGTCCGAAAAGCGGCTCGGATCCGCCGCAATAAGGCGGTTGCATAGATCACCAACACGATTGCCGAGCGCTTCGAAGGCGAGCCGAACTGCAGGATCTGCGTCGAAAGCTTCCCTGCCCCTGTCCACGAGCTCGGCTGACTGGTCCAAGTTGGCGGCGAGGTCGGTCAGCCATCGTCTGGTGCGGTCCATACATGCCGTCACAGAGCTACGGCTTCAGTCAGGATCGCGCGGTCGAGTTCCGGATCCAGCCCGCGTCGGGAGACGACATCCGCTGGACGCCCCAGCAATCCTTCCATGTCTTCGGCGAACTGCGCCAAATGAAACAGACTAGCCTCGTCGTCTGGATTTACCAAGAAATCTACATCGCTGTCGAGCTTCTCTTCTCTGCGCGCGACCGAACCGAAAACAGCAACACTCTGGATGTGATTGATCGCTGCCAAATGGGCCACCAAACGCCGCCGCTGCATGAGGAAGTCGAGGACCGCCAACAATTCCCCGCGCTTGCCATCACTCAGGGCGGGAAGCAGGCGCATAGGCACGAGTGCACCATCGGCCTTCCGATGGGAGCCAACGAGAACCGGCTGCGCCTCGGCCGTCAGTCCGAAACCGCCGCAAAATCCCCGGTAAGGAAGCCCGTGCTGCGGCGACGGTCAAGACCTCCCGGTTACTCGCAAGGTCCAGTCTGCTTTCTGCCTCAGGCTGAGTCGCCACAAGGCCATCGTAGACGCGCGGGACAAAGATGTACATGAAAATGGACATCTTTGTCCTGCTCACTTGAGGAACTTCGAGGTCCTTCGGTCGGCCAACAGTTTGCCGCCGGTCTGGCAGGTCGGGCAGTACTGCAGCGACGAGTCGGCGAAGGAGACTTCCCGAACCTCATCTCCACAGACCGGGCAGGCTTCGCCGGTGCGGCCGTGCACGCGCATCGCCTTCCGCTTGGAATCCTTCAGCTCCGCCGCCGGACGCCCCGACGCGCCGGCGATCGCGGACTCCAGCGTTCCCCGCATCGCCTCGAACAGCCGCTCTACCTCATCGGGATCCAGCTTCGACGCAATGGCGAACGGCGACAGCCGCGCCGCATGCAGGATCTCGTCACTGTAGGCGTTGCCAATGCCGGCGACTGCCGACTGGTCCCGCAGCAGTCCCTTGATCTGGCCCCGGTGCGAGGCGACCATCCGCGCGAAAGCCTCGAAGTCGACGTCGAGCGCTTCCGGCCCCAGACGCTCGATACCCGGCACCTCATTGGGATCCCTGACCACGTAAACGGCGAGCGACTTCTTGGTCCCGGCCTCCGTCAGGTCGAACCCCGGCTCCCCTTCGCCGTCGGCCGCGAAGCGCACGCGCAGCGCGATCGGTCCCTTGCCCGGGCGCAGGCGACCCGGCTTGAGGGCATCCGACCACCGGAGCCAGCCAGCCTTGGCCAGGTGCATCACCAGGTGCGCACCGCCCGCGGTAAGGACAATGAACTTTCCCCGGCGTACGAAGTCGGACACCGCCTTTGTGCCCAGCTCACCGACCGGGACTACCGCGGTTTTCAACACGGAGAAGGACAGCACCTCCACCTCGGCGACCGTGGCCGGCGGGCCGTCCGGCGGAAGGAGCTTCAGCCGCAGGAAGTCGACGAGTCCCTGCACTTTGGGCATCTCGGGCATGGGCCTAGATTAGCGCGGCACACCGGAACCCGGGTGCCGCCGTCGTTGTTCCCCTCTGTTGCGCGCCCGGCACGTACTGGAGGGCGCGTGGCATAAGGTGCTGATGGGCCGGGTTTCCTGCCCCTGCCGCTGATGTGAAGGAGCCTGCCACGCACCGCCTGCCAAACGCCCGGCCCGCACTGGCCTGGGTGATCACCGGGATTGTCGCCATGGCCCTGAGCCTGCGCGCCCCGATCATCGCCCCGACAGCGGTCATCAGCGACATCCAGGCCGGCACCGGCCTCAACGCCATCGGCGCGGGCCTGCTCACCGGGCTTCCGGTGCTGCTCTTCGCGCTGGCCACGCCACTGGCCACCCGCACGATCCGCCGCTTCGGGCCGGAGACGACGGTCATCCTGTGCCTGGCAGGAGTGCTGGTCGGCACCATCATCCGTTCAGCTGGTCCTGCCGCCATCGTCCTGGCGGGAACGGCCCTCATCGGGATCGCCATGACCCTGGGCAACATCGTCGTCCCGGTCATCATCCGGCGCGACGTGCCGTGGCGCCAGGTGTCAATGGCCACCGGGGCGTACTCGGCCGCAATGAACGTGGGTTCGATGGCGACCCTGCTCGGCACCGCGCCGCTCGCGGCCCTCTTCGGCTGGCGTTGGGCGATCGCATCATGGGGCGTGGTGGCCACGGCCGGCCTCGTTTACTGGCTGGTGTGGGGCCGCCGGCAGCTGGCGCACCGGGCGGAGTCGGCCTCCGCCTCCGCCGAAACGGCGGCCCAGCGGGGTTCACGGGAACCGGTATCGGACGGCCCGGGGGCTGCTGTGGCGGGCACCCGCAAGCGGCGGATTGTCGCCCTGCTGATCCTGGCCTTCTGCGGGCAGTCCGGCGCCTACTATGCCACCACGGCGTGGCTGCCCCTGCTGCTGTCGGACACCAGGGGTCTGGCGCCTGCCGCCTCCGGCGCCACGGCGTCGCTGTTCCAGATTGCCGCCATCGCGGGCGCCTTCGGCGTGCCGCTGCTGGCTGCGCGGGCTCGCACTTGGTTTCCCGTCGCGGTGATCGGGCTCTGCTGGATCACGCTCCCGATCGGACTGCTCCTCGCTCCGGAGGCCTACGTGCTCTGGTCCATCATCGGCGGCATCGCCCAAGGCGGCGGCTTCACCGCGATCTTTTCCATCGTCCCGCGCATCGCCGGCAGCGACGCGGACGCAGCCTCGGCCTCCGCCCGCATCCAGGCCGGCGGTTACCTCGCCGCCACTTGCACGCCCCCGCTGGCCGGGTGGCTCAACAGTATTACCGGCGCCTGGTCAGCACCACTGCTGCTGGTCCTCGCGCTGACTTTGGCCTTCAACGTAGGCGGACTGCTCGCCGCGCGGCTGGCTGAACGGCGCTGAGCCTGTGTAGGACGATGGCGCCACTCGGCAAGGATAGGCCGCGGCGGCACCTGGGTTCCGTGACCACGTAACCCGGGTGCCGCCGTCGTACGTTTACGCTTCGACGATGATGACCGTGACCACGGGCTTGCGGCGCAGCTGCCGGTCCGACCAGCGCAGCAGGTCCGCGGCGATCGCCTTTTCGGCGGCCGGGCCGGTCTTGTCGCCCTTGATGCCGGCGAGCGTCTTCTCCACGATGCTGGTGGCCTTCTCGAGTTCGCCGGCCGCGGGGGCGAAGCCGACCGGGAAGAACTCCGGGTCCTCCTCCAGCTTCCCGGTGTCCGGGTTGACGATCGCAAGCACGGTCACGGCGCCGTCCTCGGCCAGCCGCAGCCGGTCCTGCAGGGATTCCTCGGTCGCGGCCCCTGCCACCATGTTCTCCACGAAAACGTAGTCCGCGGGAATCCTGCCGGAGACTGTGGCCACGCCGCCCTTGAGGTCGATGGTGACGCCGTCCTCGACCACGAGTGCGCGCTTGGGGTCCACGCCGGTCCGGACCGCCAGCTCCGCGTTGGCCTTCAGGTGCCGGTGCTCGCCGTGCACCGGCATCACGTTGCGCGGCCGGACCAGGTTGTAGCAGTACACCAGCTCGCCGGCAGACGCGTGCCCGGAGACGTGCACCTTGGCGTTGCCCTTGTGCACCACGTTGGCGCCGAGCTTCGTCATGTCGTTGATGAGCCGATAGATCGACGTCTCGTTGCCCGGGATCAGCGAGCTGGCCAGCAGCACCGTGTCGCCCTCGGTCAGGTCGATCACGTGGTCCCGGTTGGCCATCCGCGCCAGCGCCGCCATCGGTTCGCCCTGCGACCCGGTGCAGATCAGCACCGCCTTGGTCGGCGGCATCTTCTCGAGCTCCTTGAAGTCCACCAGCATGCCCTTGGGGATGTTCAGGTAGCCGAGCTCGCGGGCGGTCTTCATGTTGCGCACCATGGACCGGCCCACGAAGGCGACCTTCCGCCCGTACAGCTGCGCGGCGTCGATCACCTGCTGGATGCGGTGGATGTGGCTGGCAAAGCTGGACACGATGATCCGCCGCGGCGCGGTCCGGAACACCTCGTCGATCGCCGGCGCCAGGTCCTGCTCGGAGATCTGGAACCCGGGCACGTCGGCGTTCGTGGAGTCCGGCAGGAACAGGTCCACGCCCTCCTCGCCCAGCCGCGCGAAGCCGGCCAGGTCCGTGATCCGCCCGTCCAGCGGGAACTGGTCCATCTTGAAGTCGCCCGTGGCCAGCACCAGCCCGGCGCCGGTGCGGATCGCCACCGCGAGCCCATCCGGGATCGAGTGGTTCACGGCCAGGAATTCCAGGTCGAACGGCCCGAACTTCCGCCGGTCCCCTTCCTTGACCTCCACGGTCTTGGCGGTCAGGCGGTGCTCCTGCAGCTTCGTCTTCACAAACGCCAGCGTGAGCTTCGCGGAAATGAGCGGGATGTCGCCGCGCTCCCGCAGCAGGTACGGAATGCCGCCGATATGGTCCTCGTGCCCGTGCGTGAGCACCACGCCGACGATATCGTTCAGCCGGTCCCGCAACGAGGAGAAGTCGGGCAGGATCAGGTCAACCCCCGGATGGTGCTCCTCGGGGAACAGCACGCCGCAGTCGACGATCAGCAGCTTCCCGCCGTATTCGAACACCGTCATGTTGCGGCCGATCTCGCCCAGCCCGCCCAGCGACACAACGCGCATCGCCCCCTTGGCGAGCCTCGGCGGCCGCTGGCTGGTATCCGGCTGGGAGTGGCGTGACGTCCTGGTCATGGGTTCCGATCTCTAGGGGGTCCGGCGGCTGCGGGCGGCAGCGCCCGGAGCCGGATCGCCGGTGTTCAGTTCTGGGGCCGGATCGCTTGAGGACGATCGGCAGTTGGCCCTGACTTTACCACCGCAGGCCGACAGCATCACCGCCTGCCGGCCCCGGGCTTCCGCATTTCCGGCCGGGATACGGCAGTAATTCCACCAGGCCAAGAACGACGGCGGTGCTCGCCTTTCGCCGGTACGCGACCTCCGATCGTATCCCCCATAGGGCAGGACGGCACCCAGCATCGCTGGAAACGATGCGGGATTGCCCGTTTTCGCCGCCAAACCAGCCGTCAACCTTGACCTGTTTGTTGCCGCTGGCAACGCTTGGCATGTCCCAATCACTCGACACAGGAGACACCGTGAGCCAAAAATCCCGCAGCCTGTTCGGCGCCCTGGGTGCAGCAACGATGCTGTGCACCATGGTTTCGGCATTGCCTGCCAGCGCCACCCCGGCAGAGTCCAACACGCCCGGCCAAGGCACCTGCAAGACCTGGGAAGACCCGCAGTTCTCGGGCTGGACGACCTATGAAGAACTTGGTCCCCGGCTTGAGGCGATCGAAAGCAACAGCAAAGGCCGCGTGGAAGTGGATGTCGTGGGCCAATCGGCGCAAGGCCGCGACCTTTACACCGCACGGATCGGCACGGGCGACCGGGTGCTGCTCGTCCAGAGCGCGATCCACGGCAACGAGCGCACGGGCACCGAGGCCCTCCTGCACATCTTGAAGAAGCTTGGTTCCAGCAACGATCCGGCAACCTTGCGGGCCCTGGAAGGCGTCACGCTGGTCGCCATGCCCATGGTCAACCCGGATGGCGGAGAACTGAATCGCCGGACAAACGTCATGTCGTGGGAAAAGACGGAAAGCCTGCACCCGCAGCTCGAGGGCTCGACACCAGCCTGGTATCACCGCACGAGCAACGGCGGAATTAATCTTCCCGGGTTCGATCTGAACCGCGATTTCAATGCGGACCTCGACTACGTGCCGCAGGCCGCTGACCTGCCCGGCGTGCAGGAGGACGCCGGCTTCTTCCTGGCCCCCGAGTCCCAGACCATCAGGGACGTATACGTCGACCTGCGCGAGGAATTCGGCGCGGTCGACGCGGTCGTCGATCTCCACCATATGGGTCCCTGCGACGTGCAGACCGGCGGCGAGCAGGACGGCAAACACATCTCAGTTGCCCTGGACTACCCGCCGCTGGGCGTGAACGACGGCGCCGCCTACCAGCAGGACTGGCCGCTGCTGGACCAGGACAAGTCCCGGCGTTATGCGCTGGCCGTGGCCGACGGCATCAAGGACAGCTACGGCTCGCAGTCGCCGCTCGCCGCCGTCGGCCGCTACTTCCATCCGGAGGAGCGCGAATACGCCGGCCAGGGCCGCTCCGCTTTCGCCCTCAACGGTTCCGCCACCGTTCTCTTCGAAGTCCGTGGCCAGTCGGACGATTTCGGGCAGAAAATGAAGGGCATGCTCGTGGAGACGGTCGAGACCGGGCTGGAGTCGCTCATCGATTCCATGGCAACCGGTGAAGTCGACACCCTCGACGGCGACGACTTCTTCGACTATCCGGACTACGGCTGGGATAAAACCAGCGACTGACTGAGCTGCTCCCGAGGCTGCCTTGGACCTGAGCGGGCGGATGCGCATGCGGCATCCGCCCGCTTGTGCGGAGACAATGCACAAAGGACCAACCGCCCTGTCTGCTCCACTCCACCCTGAGTAAAGTCGTGTCCGCCGGTCCTGTCCGCGGGATTCAGCCGCCCGGCCGGCAGCTATCCGACCAAGGAGCGCGCCATGGCTGTCCTGACCAAAACCGAAGTGACCGGAGTGAGCCGGGCGAAGTACGAGGAGCTCGCCGCCGTCCTCATCGACAAACTCAAGGCCACACCCGGTTTCATCGCCCATTACGCCTGGGAACACGACAACATCATGGCCGTCGTGGAGATCTGGGAGAGCGCCGAGCAGCACGACGAGTGGTTCAACAGCAACGTCAGGCCGAACCTGCCGCAGGAGGTCTATCCGGAGAAACACGAACTCGTGAACAAGGTGACTCGCTGACCGCCAATAACAAACAACGACGGCGGGACGTGCCTTAGTGGTGTATCCCGCGTTGCATTACAGTCGGGCCATGGCTAACGAGCATGACCGTACGGAAGACTATGGCTCCCCCAAGGCCGGAACAGCCCTGATCACCGGGGCCACGGCTGGCCTTGGCGCCGAGTTCGCGCAGCAGCTTGCTGCGCGCGGCTTCGCCCTGGTCCTGGTGGCCCGCAATGCGGAACGGCTTGCTTCCTCGGCAGCATCCCTTGGCCAGCGGTTCGGGGTGCCGGTGGAGACCATAACGGCCGACCTGGTCACCGACGCGGGCATCGATCTCGTCGCCGGGCGCTTGGCCGCCACGGACCGCCAGGTGACCATGCTGGTCAACAATGCGGGCTACGGACTGCTCGGAAACTTTGCCGACAACGAGCTCGAGGACGAGCTGAAGCACCTGCGCATCCACATCGAAGCGCCGATGCGGCTGTGCCATGCGGCGCTGACGTCCATGGCGGCCGCAGGCGGCGGAAGGATCATCAACGTGGCTTCGATGGCCGCCTATATCCCGCGCGGATCCTACTCGGCTGCCAAGGCGCTGATGGTGAACTTCAGCCGGTGGGCCGGCATCTTCTACCGGGATCGCGGCATCTCCGTGACCGCCCTGTGCCCGGGTTACGTCCACACGGAATTCCACGACCGGATGCGGCTGGACAAGAAGACGATCCCAGCCTTCGCCTGGCTGAATCCCGAGCAGGTGGTCCGCGAAGCCCTGAGGGACGCCGAAGCCGGCAAACCGGTATCCATTCCTTCACTCAAGTACAAGGCTGCTGCCGCCGTCGCCCGCTTCCTGCCGGACCGGGTCTTGGAGCGCATAGCCCGCCGTGAGCAGTAACCGTCCCTCCGTGGGTTACCGGCACTCCGTCACGGGTACGACGCCGGCACTTGGGTTCCGCGGCCGGAGGAGCCCAGGTGCCGGCGTCGTCCTATGCTGCTGCCTGCAGGCGCAGGTCTGGTGCCTCAAAGCGGACGTCGATGTCGAGATGGATCGCTTCCTTGGAAGCCAGAATGTCTTCCAGGTATTCCGCCAGCCCGTTTTCGGTGACAAGGCGCCGGTCGCCAACGATTTCCCCTCGCAGGACAGCGGTATCACCAGCTATTTCGACTGAATGGAAACTGGCGCCGCCTGCTCCATCTTCAAAGAGCTGGAAAACACTGCCCTTGAAAATCCGCTCGCCACCCTTAGGGGCTTCCGCTGTCATCGTGAAGAAAATGGTGTCGTGAGTCATCAACCCTCCTTATTTCCACCAGGAAAATTCCTTGGTCGATTTTGGTGCATCGCTGATGAGGTAGGTGCCTGCGCCCATCAGCAGGAAACCGGCAATGCCAACGACTATGGACTGCACGGCCACGCCGGCCAGCAGGACCAGGATGCCTGCGAGGAGCAGGACCAGGCTCCAAGGGCCCGCCACCGATGAAGGGCCGGCCAGCCCGTCCCGCATTTTTTCGGCAAATGCAGGATCGTCGAGGCTTGCTTGGTGCTCCAGCTGCTCCAACTGTTGTCGTTCTTCATGGGTCAAAGGCATCGAATTCTCCTTATCCAAGTCGGCATCCAGCATTTCCCCGGCGACGGTTATTACCCCAAAAAATCCAAACCAAACCCGCCGCGGGAAAAATAAACTGTCAAACAAAGCTTAGCCAATTAAAAGAATTAAAGCCAATAAAAACAAATGGAGCGCGCGATTTCAGGAAGCCGCCAAGAAAACATCAAGGAAAGTGTCCCTAACTGATCCTCAATTGGGAGCTATTGCCCGTTAACAGCGCAAAGGGAAGGACGACGGCGAAACGCTGGTCCGCCGTCGGCCTTCCCTCTTGGGTGGTGCCTGTTAGTAATGCATGGGGCCTGCTATCGAGTGACGCTTTCCTTGTGCCGGCCCAGCCTCGCTGCCACATTGCGGGCGGTGGTGAGGCCGCTTTCGATGGCGCCGTCAATGAAGCCGCCCCAGCCGTTGGCGTAGTCCGATCCGGCGAGGAACACGTTGCCCTCGGGGCGCTGCATTTCCTCGAGATGTTCGGAGAGGTAGCCGGTGTAATGCATCGGCCAGGTGGACTTGGCGAACTCATCGCCGACCCAGGAGTGCCCTGCGACCTCAAGGACTTCGATGCCGGGGACGAGCTTGTCCAGCACGGCCTGGGCCGCGTCCTTGTCCTCGACGTCGACGGCGTTGCCATCGGGACCGAAGGCCACCAGGGTGGTGCTGTCCTCGTCGAAGTACTCGGACTGGACGAAGTTGATCGGCCAGTCCTCGCCGCCGAAGGCGACAAAGCGGTCCCACTTGCCCTTGACCTTGATCCAGAGCTTTGCGCCGAGGCCCGCCTGGCCCCGGGCGGCGGCGGCCTGCTTGCCTTCGGAGAGTGCGGGAGAGAATTCGACGGTGTTGAGGGCGTTGAGCGGCAAGGTGACGATCACGGCCCTGGCGGAATGGGTGGCGCCATCCGCGGTGGTGACCGTGACGCCGTCGTTGTTTTGCTCCACCCGCTCAACCGGAGTGTTGAGGTGCAGGTCCGCCGCGGTGTCGGCCAGGATTGCGTCGGCCAGCGCAACGGTGCCGCCCTCTACCTTGTAGGTGGCGCAGGCTTCGAACATCAGCATCCAGTCACCGCTGGCGGCCGAACACCAGCGCAGCGCCTGCGTGAACGCGGCGTCCCCGATGTTGCCGTTGAAGTTGAGCGACCAGAAGGTGCGCATCAGCTGGCGGGCCTCTTCACCCAGGCCGAGGGCGTCGATCCGGGCCGAGACGCTCTCGTGGTCCACGCCCTTGACCGCAGGATTGTTCAGCGGCTGGTACGGCAGCGGGATCAGTTCCCGCGCCTGTTCGAGCAGCCGCCGGTTGGGCTCGTCGATGATCTCCAGCACGCGCTCGGCGGGTCCTTCGTGCCGCTGCCCGTCGGCCCACCAGTAGGCCTTCTCGAACTCCGGGCCGGTCACGACGCCGATGCCGTACCGCGTCATTTCCGCCCACACGTGAGGCTGGACCCAGTGGACCCAGGTGCCGCCGAGCTCAAGGTTGCGGCCCATCCGGTTCTCCACCCAGGTGCGGCCGGCGATGCGGCCCCGCGCCTCGAGGATCTTGACGCTGTAGCCCTGCTGCGTGAGTTCGCGGGCGGCAGTCAGCCCGGCGAATCCGGCTCCGATAATAACGACGTCGGTGGTGGTGCTCATGATTGTTCCTCTGGTAAGTGCGGGTCAGCTGTAGACGAAGAATTCGAGGGTGGGCTCGACGATGGTCCAGCGCGTCTTCGCGCCCTTGGAAAAGGACGCCATGCTGCCGGCCTTGAGGTCGAAGGTGTCGCCGTCGAGGACTTCGATGCGGAGGTGGCCGGAGACGATGTAGATGGTCTCGTCCTCTTCGATCGGAAGGTCGAACGGTTCCGGCGCGTCTGCAGGAGTGACGTGCCAGATGCCGGAGGCCAGGGCGTCATTGCCGCCGTCGCCGTTGCGGCGCAGCCACTGGACCTGGCCGACTTCGAACGGCTCGTACCGGGTTGCCTCGTGGTCGGCGTGGAAGACAGATGCGGTCATGATGATCTCCTTGATCTAGTTGGTGGGCTCGGGAGTAGCTGCCGGCTCGGCAGCCACCAAGTAGTCGGTGCGGCGCGGTTCGCGCAGCAAGGGCAGGCGCTCCTGGCCGCGGCGGCGGATGACGTACAGCACCAGGGACAGCAGGAGGATGCCGACGCCGATGGACAGTTCCAGCGCTCCGCCGTAGCCGGTCAGCTCGGAGGAGAGGGATCCGACGACGAGCACAACGGCGCCGTACACCGTCAGCGTGACCGCGAGCGGCATCGCCGTGCGGCCGGCGCGGAAGGGCCGCGGCATCTCCGGATGGTCCCGGCGCAGGATGATGAAGCCGCTGACGGCCAACAGAATGGCGAGCAGGTAGCCGAGGTTTGCGGCGACAAGGATCGAGATCGGGTTCGACACAAAGACGATCAGCAGGATGTTCATGACGACGGCGATCAGGATCGCCCGGGCGGGCACCTGGTGCTTGTTGAGCTTCTCGAGCTGGCGCGGGACCAGTCCGTCCAGCGCTGCGCCGTAGAGGGCGCGGGACCCGTCGGCCATGCTGGCGTTGACGCCCATGAGCAGCGCGCCGAGGGAGATGATCAGCATGATGTCGGCGACGGGGCCGGCCGGCAGGACGCTGGCGAACGCGTTGACGAAGACACCGCCAACATCGGCCGCGGCTTCGTCACGGGAGACGAGGCCGCCGACACCCAGCGGGACCAGGGCGAACATGGCGAAGGTGTAGGCCCCGGAGGACGAGAGCGCCCGCTTGGCATCCTTGCGGGACTTGTACTCGGGCGTGAAGGCGGCGCACATTTCGGTGCCGTAGGCGGTCCAGCCGACCAGGTACAGCCAGACGAGGGCATCCTGCCAGCCGCCCCAGTGGTCGGCTCCCTCGCCGCCGAGGCCCCAGGTGAGGTTCGCGAACTGCCAATCGCCGCTGATGATGGGCGAGACAACGAAGATCAGCAGCGGAATGACCAGCAGGGCGCCGATGACCTTGTTCACCCAGGCCGCCGGCTGTGCGCCGAAGAGGTTCGGGACCATGATGGCCAGGATCAGCCCGATGCCGAGCAGCTGGCTGAGGCCGATCTGGGCGATGCCGAAATCCAGCACCCAAGCCTGGTCGGGGAACCAGCGTGCCTGGATGATGCCGCCGGCGGTAAAGCTGACCACGGAAATGACTGCGGACCAGCCGAACCAGTAGCCGAACGTGGCCAGGGCGCCGGCGGGAGCGAAGCGCTCCTTCCACGCCTCGTGGGCATAAACGGGCACACCACCCGGCTTGTTGGGGAACATCGAGGCCATCTCGGCGAAGAGGTTGTTCTGCAGCCAGCCGATGCCTGCGGCCAGCGCCCAGATGAACAGGGCGGACAGGGCGCCGATGGCTGCCATGGTCGCCCCGAAGGAGACGAAGAGGCCGCCGGAGACGGCCATGGCAAGCGCGAAGGCGTCCTGCCACCGGAGTGTTTTGTGCAGTGATGTTTGCTCTGCCGCAGGATCTGCAGCAGCGGGAGTACTTGGGTCGGTCATCACGGGACCTTTCGGAAAATAACGCCGCGAAGCATTCGAAGAAGGAGTGTGAGCTAAAGCACGTGCTTAAGAACTATGCACTTGCTTAGTTCTTAACGTCAAGACCCGGTCGTCGGTTTTTCACGTGGGTCTCGGGACGTGCTTCGCGCGCAGTGCAGTTGGATAAACTCGCTTCATGGCCAACGGACGGGCACGCAAATACGGGGACGGGCGGGATGCCCTGCTGGCCGCGGTGGTGGCGGTCGTGGCGGAAAAGGGTCTGCGCGGGCTGACCTACCGTGCCGTGGCCGAGCAGGCCGGCGTGAACAATACGCTGATCTCGCACCACTTCGGATCCCGGAGCGCGCTCCTGGAAGCGGCCATGGAATGGGCCTCGGCCCGCTCCATCCGGCTCAGCGACCTCTCGGCTACCGAGGAGGTCAATCTCGAATTCGCGCAGGCGCTGGTGGAACTCGTCCGGTCGGAGCCTGAGCTGCAGCTGTTCCAGTACGAAATGATCCTGGAGTCACGCCGCAAACCCGAGCTCCGGCCGGCAGCGGTCAAGCTCTACGACAGCTATGTCGCCTCCATGCAGCAGGCACTCGAAAGACACGGCTATGAGGACACCGGCCCCCTGGCCCGCGCGATCTTCGCGGCCCTCGATGGCCTGGTCCTGCAGCAACTGACGGTTGCTGGACCCGACGCGGTGCGTGAGGCGATTGTGCGGGTAGGCGAGCTGCTGGAGAGGCAGCCTGCCTCGCCTTAACCTATGTGGCCTGCCAAAAGACCGGCACCTGCTTGGGGCCGAAAACGATCGTGCTGTCCACCCGTTCCAGCGCCGCTCCGGGCACCACGGCGATGCCGGGGAGCCGGGTGAGCACCGCCTGCAGCGCGATCCTGGCCTCGAGCCGTGCCAGCGGCGAACCGAGGCAAAAGTGGACCCCGTGCCCAAAGGCGAGATGCCGGTTTGGCGACCGGTCGACGTCGAACTCCTCCGGCCGCTCGAAGTGCCGCGGATCGTGGTTGGCGGCGCCAATCCACGCAACCAGGGAGTCCCCGGCCGGGATGGCCGTGCCGTCCAGCTCGGCATCGGCCGCCGCCAGCCGGTACATGGCCTGCACCGGCGAGCGGTAGCGCAGCACCTCTTCGATCGCCTGCGGCAGCAGGCCCGGCTCGGCGCGCAGCCGCTCCAGCGTCCCCGGGTTCCCGGCAAAGCTGAGCAGGGCGTTGCCAATCAGGTTCGTGGTCGTCTCGTTGCCGGCCACCAGCAGCAGCGCGCAGAACCCGACGAGTTCGGGAACGGTCAGCTGTTGCCCGTCGATCTCGGCGCCGAGCAGCGCGCTGACCAGGTCGTGTCCCGGATCCTGCCGGCGCCGCTCGATCAGCGCGAGGAAGTACTCCACCATCTCGCCGCGGCTGGCCTCCTCTCCCGGGTCGTCTTCTGCCAGCACCTCGTCGGGACCGGCCGCCTTGATCACGTTGTCCGACCACTTCTTGAACCGGTCGCGGTCCTCGGCCGGAATGCCCATCAGCTCGGCAATCACGATCACCGGCAACGGGTACGCGAGCGCCTCGACCAGGTCAGCTGTCCCGGCCGGCGCAATGCGGTCCAGCAGGTCGTTGGTGATGGCCTCGATCCGCGGGGCCAGCGCGTCCACCGCCCGCGGCGTGAACGCCTGGCTGACCAGCGAGCGAAGCTGGCGGTGCCGCGGCGGGTCCGTGTTGACCAGGCTCGCGGCGAAAAGCCGGCCTGTCTCCGATTGCTCATCCTGCCGCTGCCGGGACGAGAACGTGGCGTGTTCGGAGAGCACGCGCTCCACGTCGTCGTACCGGAAAATGTGCCACAGCCCCGTCTGCTCGTCGCGGAAGACCGGCGCGGACTCCCGCATCTGCTCGTAGAAGGGGTAGGGGTTCAGCGCGCGCTCGAGGTCCTGCAGATTCTCCATGGCCGGCCTCCCTGCTCAGCCCGGCCCTTCCGGCATCCCCCCGGCCGAAAGCGCCTTCTATGCCCGGGCCCATCGCCCGGTGGAGCCAGATCCTATACCTGCCAGTGTCCCGCGGTCCATCACCAATAACGACGGCGGTGCCCACCTGCGAAGCGATTCGCACCGGGCGCCTTCCCCCTACCGGGAGGAGCGCGCTAGAAGCTCCGCCCCGAGACTTTGTTGGCGAACAGCGCCAGCTTCGACGTGGCGGGAAGGCCTGCCCGTTCACGGTGGTCCGCACGGTGGTACAGCGCGTACATAGCCTGCACCGCGATCCAGCGCAGCGGCTCGGGCTCCCAGCGGCGGATCCGCCGGTTCACCCACGGCATGTCCGCCAGTTCGCTGTTCCTGCCCAGGACCAGGTCGCACAGCGTCCTGCCGGCCAGGTTGGTCGCCGTGACTCCGGTGCCGACGTAGCCGCCCGCCCAGCCGAGGCCGCTGGCCGGATCGTAGCCGACGGTGGCCTTCCAGTCCCGCGGCACTCCCAGCACTCCGGCCCAGGCATGCTCGATGGGATGGCCAACGGTGGCCGGGAACATGTCGTGCAGGATCGACGTCAGCAGGCCGATGGTGCCGTTCTGTGTCGCCCCGTTCAGGTCGGTGCGGGAGCCGAAGCGGTACGGGACTCCCCTGCCGCCGATGGCGATCCGGTCGTCGGCAGTGCGCTGCAGGTAGACGTAGGCGTGGGCCAGGTCCTCCAGCGTCTCCCGGCCGTCCCAGCCGATCTGTTCCCAGACGGCACCTGGCAGGGGCGCGGTGACGATCATCGACGAGTTCATCGGCAGCCACTCCCGGTGCAAGCCCTTGAGGTTCGCGGTGAACCCCTCCGTTGCCCGCAGGATGTGCCGGGCTGTGACCTTGCCGCGCCGTGTGATGGCCACGCCGGGCAGGATCTCGGTGACTTCGGTGTCCTCGTAGATGGTGACGCCGAGGCGTTCGACGGCGTCGGCCAGTCCGCGCACCAGCTTGGCCGGGTGAATGCGGGCGCAGTGAGGGACGTGCATCCCGCCGAGCGTGCCGGCCACGTTGACCCGGCCGGCGGTCTCTTCCGCGGTCAGCAGCCGGGCGCCGCCCTCGGGCCAGCGCTGCTCTTCGGCGGCGAGTTCATGCAGGCGGGCCAGCTGCGCGCGGTTGCGGGCCACCAGCAGCTCGCCGCCCTTGACGATGTCCGCATCGATGCCCTCAGCCTCGGCCACCTTGCACACTTCGTCCACCGCGTCATTGAGCAGTTCCTGGAACCGCCCGACGACGGCGCGTCCGTGCGTCTTTTCGCAGCCCGTGCGCCCACCCGTGATGGTGTTGGCCAGCCATCCTCCGTTGCGGCCGGAGGCCCCGAAGCCGGCGAACCGGGACTCAAGGACCACCACGTTCAACGAGGGCTCGGCCCGCTTCAGGTAGTAGGCCGTCCACAGCCCGGTGTAGCCGGCGCCGACGATGGCCACGTCGGCCTGCAGGTCCCCGGGCAGCGGAGGCCGGGGATCGGGAACGCCGGTCGCCGCATACCAGAAGGAGACGTTGCCGTTGACTGTCACTCGTGTGCCTCTCTCTATGAAGGAGCTCAGGTCGCGGATTCGGTGCCGGTGATAATGAATTATTACCTTCAGTACGGCAAAACCTTCGGCGAAAACCCGGAATCTACCCCTGGACTAGCCACCGGGCGCCTTGGCGTACGGGTTACTGCTCGCCGCTGCGGCTGGCGAGGACGGCCTCAAGCCCGGCAACCACCACCAGCTTCTGCGCGGCCCGGCCCCATTCGCCGTCGAGGGTGACGAAGGCATCGGCTTGGAGCTGCGTCAGCGCCACATACTCGGCTTTGAAAGTGTCCGGCCATCCCAGCTCAGCCGCGACTCTCCAAGCCACGCGCTGCAGGACGCGGTCTCCGAGAAGCCGGATCCGGAGACTGCGCAGATAGTCGAGCTGACGCTCGGCGTCCTTACGTTCCAGCCCGCCTCGTTGGACCGCCTGGTACAGGAGTGAGAGCACCTGCGAGCGCAGCAGCGTTGGGGCAACAAGTTGGTGGCCGTCTGCTATCACGGCTTCTTCACGGGCGAGACGAAGGGCAGCATCCGGCCCAATCACAAATCTGGTCATTGTGAACCCGCCTTTGCTCTTGCCATGACAAGTCCCTCGGCGACGGATGACGGCAATTTCAGGTCGGGCCTCGCTTTCGCCACTTCTGCGAGCACCAGCGAGATGGCTTCGTCAACAGCACCCTGATCTGCTTCCGTCTCCCGCGGCCGCCTAAGCGCATCGCCGATGCGGCGGACGAACCCGTCCCAGTCACCCCCGCCACTCTTCAAGGCGCGGAGCGGGGACAGCACTGCCGCACGCCGCAGCCAAAGGTCATCCTCCCGCGCCCACCGCCCAAGGACGGCATCCGCCCGCTCCCGCTCTACCGCGTCCAACAGCTCAATCATGGGACCGACCCCGTCCACGGCCAAGGGATCGACGAGCTCGCGCAGCCGCGCCGACCGGACGAACCCTTCCAGCCGCGTCAGGTCGGAGTTGTCCAGCAGCCGGAGGTTGGACTGCAGCAGCACGACGGCCGCAAGGCGCCGCTCGAACACCGGCACCGCCCACAACTCGGAACTCAGCCCCGTGATCTCGTCGTGCGTCAGCCCCGGGTACCGCCGGCCCGCATTCCGGATGGTTCCCCGGACGGCGCCGACGCTGGCGCCGTAGTAGCGCAGGCCGTTTCCGAGTCGCTCCTCCCACTCCGCGGCACGCTCCCATGACGATTCCCGCTGCAGGGCGGCGTCGATAAATTCACCGGCATCGCTCACGCGACCATTCTCCCGTCAGACCACTGAACCGTCACGGCCCCTGGAAATAGGTCAGCACCGGCCAAGGGCACCTCCCCAACAGCCAGAGCTAGTTCAGGTACGGGCACGGCTCTTTGGGATTCCGGCACCAGAATCGCAACGACTGACTACACCCCCAAAGTGGGCCCGGATGGTCTCCCCAACATGGCGGGTGACTCCAAGGTCTTCCTAAGGTTTCCGGCGCAGCATAAACCGTCGGCCCGCTCGGGGCACTGGACCGACGCTTCCGTTGGGGATGCGGGAGGATGGCCAGTCAGCACGCCCTCCCGCCTGAAAGTTGGGGGTGGCGTCGTGCCACAGGATTGTCATGACCAGAATCTGCGCCTCGACGGTTTCAGCCGCCGGACCGCGCTCCGTGTTGCAGCCGCCGGCAGTCTCGGCGCGGCCCTGCTGGCGGCAAAGGGTCTGGGCCGCCCGTTCCTCGAGCAGCGCGGCCTGCTCAGCGCTGACGGCGCGTTCGCGGCCACCTCGACCGCCCTGTCCGACATGCTGTTCTACGTCGAGAAGTTTCCGACCAGCCCGCTGATCCTCTCCCCCTTCACGGACGAACTGCCGATCCCCAAAGCGCTCCGGCCCGTGCCGCGCACCGAGTACTCCTCCTGGGCCAGTCCGCCGGGTCCCGGGAACGGCCAACAGAATTCGCTGGGCAACGAGCGCCACCAGCTCTGGCCGTCCAGCATCCGCTACCCGGACCCGCTCGTCTACAAGATCGATCTGCTGGTCCGCACGCACAAATTCACGTCGTCGCAGGTGCTGCCCATCGACAAGAACGGCCGCCCCGCCAAGTCCTTCGATGCCGCCGGCCGCACCTACTCCGCCGGCACCCGGCGCGCCCTGCCGCCCAGCACCATTTACGGCTTCAACGGCATCTTCCCCGGCCCTCGCATCAACGCCGAGTACGGCCGGCCCGCATTGGTCCGGTTCAGCAACCAGCTGGACCAGAACCCGCTGAACCTGGACCGCCAGGACTTCGGCGCGCCGGACGCGTCCTTCCTGACGCACCTGCACAACGCCCACACGGCCCCGGAGAGCGACGGCAATCCGCACTACAGCATGCAGTACGGCCCGAAGGCGGTCGGCTACGAGCCCGGCATTTGGTGCGACAACCTCTACCTGAACTGGCCCGCCGGCGGCGACGACCGCGAGAAGCAAAGCTTCTTCTGGTTCCACGACCACCGGATGGACCACACCGGTTCCAACGTCTACAAGGGCATGGTCGGCCTCTACCCGATCTACGATCCGAAGAACGGCATGGACATGGGCGACGAGCGCCGCGGCCTGCGCCTGCCCGGCGTCCGCAAGGACTACGGCGACGGTTCCTTCGACGTCGACTATGACGTCCCGCTGGCCTTCTTCGACGCCCGGCTCGACGACGGCGTCACCACCCACCAGGACGTCCACGACGGCATGGGCGAGTACCCCGCCGCCAAGAACCCGAGGACGCACCCGGAGTGGTGGGGCAAGACCTTCTACCGGCACTTCCCCAACCACGGCTTCGTCGGCGACATCTTCACCGTCAACGGTACCGCCTACCCGGTCATGCACGTCAAGCGCCGCAAGTACCGTTTCCGGTTCCTCGACGCCTCCATCGCGAGGATCTACGAGTTCAAACTGATGTCCTCCACCAAAGGCCCCAAATCGGCGTCGTCCTTGGGCTACAAGGGCGACGACCTCGAAGGCCAGTACCGCATCCCGGATGGGCAGCAATGCATGAAGTTCACGCAGATCGCGTCCGACGGCGGCCTGTTGCCTTTCGCGATCACCCGCGACTCCTTCGAGCTGTGGCCGGCCAAACGGCGTGAAGTGATCATCGACTTCACCCGCTACGAGGACGGCACCCCCACCACCAAGGGCGACGTCGTCTACCTCACCAACGTGATGCGGATGCCGGACGGCAGGATGTGGGAGAACTCGTCGCGCTTCTCCCCAGACCCGAACTACAAGGTCCCGGTGCTGAAGTTCGTGATCGGCGATTCCGCTCCCGACAACAGCCTCATCCCCCGGCCCATGCAGCAGCTCCGGCCGCTGCCCCCGCTGCCTTCGAACTGGAAGAATCTGCTGGACAACCGCATGGTGTTCGAAGTCGAGCGCGGCAGCTCCGGCCCAGACGTGGAATGGCTGATCAACGGCAAGCCCTTCGATCCGCACGCCGTGGCCCGCAGCCTGAAGAACCCGCGCGGCGCCACCCCGCTGGCGCACCAGCGCAAGGGCAGCTTCAACCTCTGGGAGATCCGCAACGGCGGCGGCGGCTGGGTCCATCCCTTCCACCTGCACATGGAGGAGCACCGCACCGTCATGCGCAACGGCCGCGACGTCACCAAGACCCCGGACAAGGGCCATCCCGACGACGTCTCGCGCGAGGACCTGGTGGCGCTCGATCCGGGCGAATCCGTCATCGTCTACCGCGGCTTCCGCGACTTCGTCGGCCCCTACGTCGCGCACTGCCACAACCTCGCCCATGAGGACCACGCCATGATGTTCGGCTGGGAGATCACACCATGAACCGGCACAGCCTTGCCATTAACGACGACGGCGCTAGCCACCTTTCCGGGGCCGGCGGCGCTCCCGTGCGGGTCGCGTGGCCGACGGTCGCAGTGCTGGCCGTGCTGCTCGCTGCCATCGACGGCTTCTGGAGCGTCTCGCTGCAGGGCGCCGTCGGCCACATCGGCAACGCGCAGCACCCCTTCGCAGCCTGGCTCCGTGACTCCTTATTGGTCCTGCCGCTGCTGCTCCTCGCCGTGCTCGCCGCCGTCGTCCTGGCCAACCGCCTGGCCGAACGCCAGGCGCGGACGTCTGCCCGGACGCTTCCCACCGTGCTGCTCGTCGCCGGACTCGCCAGCCTCCCCGGGGTTGGCATGCTCGCCCTGCACGGCTGGACCGACTACCTGCTGCAGGCGGACGGTCTCGGCATGTCCACCAGCATGAGCGGCACCTGCGACGGGAACTGCCTCGCTGACCTGCAGCAAACCGCCGCCAGCATACAGCTGAAGGCCCTCGGCATCGGCGTCCTCCTGCTCCTCATCAGCAACCTGCTCGCCGTCGCCTGGGCCGCCGCCCTCCTCGGCGGCCGCCTGGCCACGCTGCCCCGCAGCCGCCTCCGCCACCGACTTCGACTTCGACTTCGACTTCGACTTCGGCGCAGGCCGCCCTCGGACGCACTGCAGCTCACCATCATTGCCGCCCTGGCCGGAAGCGCCATCATCCACTTCGCCATCGTGCCCGAGCACCTCGCCGAATGGCGGCTGGCCGGCGTCTTCTTCTTCGAACTCGGCCTCGCCCAGCTCACCGCCGCCGTTGCCGTTGCAGTCTCGACAGGCCGCGGCTCGCTCTACGCCGCGGCGGCGCTGTCCGCCATCCCACTCGGCGTCTGGGCGGTCTCGCGCACCGTCGGCCTGCCACTCGGCCCCGAACCCGGTGTTCCCGAACCCCTTGGCGCCGCGGACCTGACCGTCGCGCTCCTCGAAGCCGCCTGCCTCGCCGTCGTCCTCGCCCGCCTCCGAAGTCATGCAACCCGCGCGGCACTCGCTGCGCCTAACCTGCTGGCTCGTGCCGGCTCGGTCTGCGTCATCGCCACCATCGCCGGCCTTGGCCTCGCCGCCGTCAGGCTCCCTGTCGAAGAGGCCAGCCCCGCCATGGACCACGGCACCGAACTCGTCGCCCCGGATAACGCAGACGCCCCTTCCGATATAGACGGCGGCCTCAACACCATCCCCTGAACCCGGTAGATTGGACGTCGATGACCAGGACCATTGTGATCACCGGTGCCAGCGACGGCATCGGCGCAGCCGCCGCCCGAATCCTGCACGCGCAAGGCGACCGCGTGGTCCTGGTCGGTCGGTCGGAGGAGAAGACGGAAGCCGTCGCACGCCCGCTCGGCGCCGACTGGTACACCGCCGACTTCGCGGACCTCGACCAGGTCCGCCAACTCGCCAAGAACCTCAACGCCGCCTATCCGCGCATCGACGTCCTGGCCAACAACGCCGGCGGCCTCTTTTCCGGCCCGCAGCGGACCAAGGACGGGTTTGAGAAGACGTTCCAGGTCAACCACCTCGCGCCGTTCCTGCTGACCCATGAACTGCTCGATGTGCTCCTCGCCAGCGGCGCCAGCGTCGTGAACACCTCCAGCATCGGCGCCCGCCTCTTCGGCCGGATCGACATCAGCGACATCGAAACGTGGAACCGCTTCACACCGAACCGAGCCTATGGCAACGGCAAGCTGGCCAATATCCTCTTCACCCGCGGCCTCCACGACCGGTACCACACGCAGGGACTCTCCGCCGTCGCCTTCCATCCCGGCAACGTCGCCACCAACTTCGCTGCCGACACCAGCAGCTACCTCCGGCACGTCTACCGGACCGCGCTGAACCGCTTCCTCATCTCAGCCGAACGCGGCGGCGCCAACCTCGCCTGGTTCTGCACCGGTGCTCCGGGCGCCGATTGGCTATCCGGCCGCTATTACAACGACCGCGGCCGCCTCAGCCGCACCAACCCTCAAGCCTCGGACAACGCCCTCGTCGACCAGCACTGGCAGCTCAGCGCCCGAATGCTCGGCGTTGCCACCTAGCCTGGGTGTCCCTTGAGCTCACTCCTCGTCCCCGGCGAGCCACGCTGCGAGCTGGTCATCGGTTAAGAGGTCGATGAGCTGTACCAAAGGCCAGTTCGCGCGATGGTTCGGCGCCTGGGAGAGGTGGTCTTCTTACGTGCCTCGGTGAAGCGGTACACAGGTAGGCCTGACGGGCTAGTCACCCTTCAGCCATCGCGATGCGGATGACCGTTGGGAAGCAATGCCCTCTACCTTTTTTGCACCCTTCTGATCCTCTCTGCTGCCTGGCGGTAGAGGCGTTTCGCTTCAGGACTGGTCAGCGCTTGATAGACCTTCCTGCCGTCGTCAACCAGCTTCTTCGCTTTCTCCTGTGTGGCGGGATCCTTGGCTATGGCAAAAATCCTGGCTCCTGCATCCTTTGCTTTCGCCCCGCCGTCCCTCATAAACGCGGCGGCCCTGTGCTCCGTTCCAGCCATGGTGATCTCCCTAACGTCGGTGGTTCGTGAAGTGACATTAGCACCGGGTGACGATGTGCCAACGGAGGCACATGGCATCGGAGAATCGCACGCCCACCCGCTGAGCTGTGACGAGTTCGGCAACAGCAGATTCTGCGTCTCCGCCTTCCACGCGACGACCCGACACCGTCCGCACGTCCCATTGGTCCATTCGTTGCGAGTGGAGCAATAGGCTTGTCGGGTGGAAACAGGCTCCGTGAAGTCCGGCGAACAGGTTGACAGGCAGGCGCGCATTCTTGAGGCGGCCATGGTCCTGCTGTCGAAGCACGGCATCTCGGGCGTCAATATGCGGGCCGTGGCGCGCGAAGCCGGCGTCGCGCTGGGGCTTGTGAACTACTACTACCAGGACAAGATGAGCCTGATCCGGGCGGCTTTGAAGCGGGTCGACGAGGACGACATTGCGCTCGTCAAGCCCGACGCGGCGACGCCGCCAAGGGAGAGGCTCCTTGAGGCCCTTCGGCGCGTTGCCGATCCGGACCTGCTGACGACGCCGTATCTGGCGCTCCGCCTCCAGCTGTGGGCGCTCGCGCAGGCCAATGAAGACTTTGCCGCGATCAATGACGAAGCCTTCGAGCGCTATGTCGACGGACTCGCTGCACTGATCGGCAGCGCCAAACCCGACCTGTCCCCTAAGGAATGCAGGAAGCGGGCCGACGACATCGTGGTCATCCAGAACGGCATGTGGCTTACGGCGCTCCTTGGACTGAACCGGGCATCCACCGAGCGAAGCATCCGCCGCACCGAAGAGATCGCGCTCGCCCCGTAGCCGAAGGAGCGGGATCCGGGCCCTCGGAGCCCGGCACCTCAACGTCCCCCTGCGGCCGCAGGCGGCTGCCTTGTAGCGAAGACCCCTCTACCGGACATGACTTTCGCCAATTTACCTTGAACGCTTGTTCAAATCTAGTCTTGAACAGATGTTCAATCTCAACTATTGTCCTCGTTATGAGCCAGGTCACACCACACAGCGCCGCGCGGTCGTGCTGCGACTCTCGGGTGAACTGGAGCGGGGAGCGCGGAAACGAGTGATGCTCCTCTCATAATCGAGTGACATTGACCGCCTTTTAGATGTGCTATGCGCACGCAGGTGTCCTGATTTCCACTGTTGCTAGCGTCGGGCTTCGTGCCCCGACGGGGCCTTGGCCATCAGCGAGACCGCGACCAGCACCAGCTATCGATGCGAGGTACGAGACCGATATGAGCACGCCGCCCGAGATTGTCGAGCCCCGGCTCGACGAAGAGAACAGCCAGCGTCCTGCGCCCGGCACTGTCCCGCCTTTGCCCGAACCAGCACCCGATCCTGAGCCGAGGACGAAGGTCAACTGGACTGTCTTTATCGGTTCCGCAGCCGGTGTCCTCGTCATCGCGCTATGGGCCATCCTGGACCGGGAATCCGCCAATGCGGTCATCGGAACCGCCGTTACCTGGGTGGGTGAAACGTTCGGCTGGTGGTACTCGCTGATCGTCGTCGCAGTCCTCGCGTTCGTCCTCTTCGTGGCCCTGTCCAGAGTCGGCAAAACGCGTTTGGGGCCCGACCATTCGCGGCCAACGTTCAATATCTTCACCTGGACCGCGATGCTGTTCGCCGCCGGCATCGGTATCGACCTGATGTTTTTCTCCGTATCGGAGCCGGTGACCCAATACCTGGCCCCGCCAACGGGCGAGGCATCCACCGTCGGAGCCGCCCGCCAGGCTCTGGTCTGGACCTTGTTCCACTACGGCATCCTCGGCTGGGGACTCTACGCACTGATGGGCCTGGCCCTCGGCTACTTCGCCTACCGGCACAACCTGCCGCTCAGCATCCGCTCGGCGCTCTACCCCATCCTCGGCAAGCGGATCCACGGACCGCTGGGCCACGCCGTCGATATTGCTGCCCTGCTCGGCGCGATCTTCGGCATCGCGACCAGCCTGGGGATCGGCGTCGCCCAGCTCAACTACGGTCTGAGCTTCCAGTTCGGCATCCCGGAAAACACGTTCGTGCAGATCGCCCTGATCGCCGTGGCCGTGGTGATGGCGACCGTCTCGGTCCTCACCGGGGTCGAAAAGGGCATCCGGCGGCTGTCCGAGCTCAACGTCATCCTTGCGATCGCGCTGATGATCTTCATCCTTGTCACCGGGTCCACGCGCTTCCTCTTCGACGGCATCGTGAACAACATCGGAGATACTCTGGCCCGCTTCCCGTCCATGGCGCTGGACACCTTCGCGTACGACCGGCCGGACGAGTGGCTCAACGGCTGGACGCTGTTCTTCTGGGCCTGGTGGATCGCCTGGGCTCCCTTCGTGGGGCTGTTCCTGGCCCGCATCTCCCGCGGCCGCACGCTGCGCGAGTTCGTCATCGGCGTGCTCGTGGTGCCGTTTGCGTTCATCCTGCTGTGGATCTCAATCTTCGGCAACAGCGCCCTCGAGGTCGTGATGGGCGGCAACGCCGAGTTCGGCGAATCGGCGATGAGTACCCCGGAACGCGCCTTCTACGGCCTGCTCGAGCAGTACCCGCTGGCTCCGCTGAGCGCGGCCATTGCCACCTTCACCGGGCTGCTGTTCTACGTGACCAGCGCCGATTCCGGCTCGCTCGTCATGAGCAACTTCAGCTCGCATCTGAAGGACGCCGAGGCCGACGGCCCGAAGTGGCTGCGCGTCTTCTGGTCCGTTGCCACCGGCCTGCTGACCCTGGGAATGCTGCTGGTCGGCGGGGTGCCCACGCTGCAAAGCGCCTCCGTCATCATGGGGCTGCCGTTCTCCGTGGTGCTGGTCTTCATCATGCTGGGCCTCTACAAGGCCCTGCGCCTGGAGACCGCGCTGGCCGACAGCTACCAGGCCGGGCTGCACTCGGTGCTGAATTCGCGCACCAACGCCGCCGGCGGCATCCGCCGCAGCTGGCGCCACCGCCTGGCGCGGGCCCTGGACTACCCCGGACACAGGCAGGCCCAGTGCTTCGTGCGCGAGGTCGCGGTCCCCGCACTGGACGATGTGCGCGGCGACCTCTGCAGCCGCGGCGTCAAGGCCACGCTGGAGACGAGCACCGTCGAGGCCTTCGGGATCGACACCGCCGACCTCTGCGTGGAGCTCGACGGGGAGCGCACTTTCAAGTACCAGATCTACCCGGTCCAGCGGGACGTCCCCGCCCACGCCCGCTCCACCGCCAAGTGCGAAAAGTACTACCGGATCGAGGTCTTCTCGCTCGAAGGCAGCCACGGGTACGACCTCATGGGCTACAGCACGGACGAAGTCATCGCCGACGTGCTGGACCACTACGAGGTGCACCTGGAGTTCCTGCACCAGCACCGCGACACCCTGCCCTACACCACCGTCGCCGAGAACGTCCCGCCCAAGGCGGACTGGGAAACCGACTACGCAACGGTCGACGAACCCGTTGACGCACCAGCAAAGGAGACACCTTGACCGATACCGCCGCCACCTTGTTCATCAACGGAGCCTGGGAGCCTGCCGCTTCCGGCGCCGTGCGCCAGATCCGGAACCCGGCCGACGGCGAACTGGTCACCACTGTGTCCGAGGCCGGCCGGGCGGACACCGAGCGGGCCATCACAGCGGCCCGCGCCGCCTT
>NZ_ANPE02000144.1 GCF_000328305.2 Arthrobacter crystallopoietes BAB-32
CGGCCCCGCCGCCGGCCTTGGACGCGCAGAGCAGGGCGCTGCCGGCGATGCCCAGGAACGCGGCGAGCAGCCACCAGCGGCTCAGTTGCCTGCGCTCGATGACCCGCTCGAGGATTCCGGAAGCCAGCGGCGCCGAGGCCAGTGATACCACCGTGCCCACGGCAACTCCGCCCAAGTGCATCGAACTGTAGAACGCCAGCGGGTAGATGGCGACGGCGAGGGCGCCCGCCGCGACCAGCCCCGGGTTCGCCCGCAGCAGGCCGCGCGTGCGGCGCAGCTCGGGGATGGCGATCACGGCTTGGAGCAGGCCGCCGATTCCGAGCGCGGCGGCGCCGATGGCCAGCGGTCCGGCGCCCGGAGCGAACGTGGCGGCGGTTCCGGTGGTGCCCCACAGGAAGGACGTGGCGAGGATGGCGGCGATGCCGCCGGAAGTGCGGCTCACAGCCCGGCCAGCATTCCGGCCGCCAACTCCCGGGCAGCGAGCAGCCGCTGCGGTCCGCCCTCCAGTCCGGCCCGGACCATCGCCCCCTCCAGCAGGAAGCAGAAGTGCTCGGCCAGCCGCTCCGCGCGGTCCGGCCCGGCCAGCTCCGCCAGGTGTCCGGCCAGGATCTGCTCGACCTGCTCCTTGTGCCGGCGCACCGCCGCCCGGGCCGGATCGTCGGCGGCGAGTTCGGCCGCGGCATTCAGCAGCCCGCAGCCCCGGAACCCGTGTTCGTAGGCCGAGGCCGCATGGTCGATGTAGGCGTCAAACACCGCCAGCACCAGCTCCCCGGCAGTGTCCTTGCCTGCGAGCCGGGCTTCGTAGAGGCCGAGCCACTCCTCGTGCCGGGCCTCAATGTACGCCTCGACGAGCGCCGCCTTCGAGCTGAAGTTGTTGTAGAGGCTCATCTTCGCCACGCCCGCCGAGGCCGTGATCGAGTCGATTCCCGTGGCCGCGATGCCGTTCGCATAGAAACGCTGCGCGGCTGCGTTGAGGATCCGCGCGCGGGCCGTTCCCCCGGACCGCGTCCCCGCCGTGGCCTGCGTGCTGCCCTTCGCTCCTGCCATTTCCGGCCTCCTGTCTAGGTAGACCAGTCTATCCACACAAGACAGAAGGCAACACCCCGCCGTCGTAAATCCACCCCCGGAAAGAAATATGCGGCACTTTCACCTTCGTGAGACTAGCCAAGGGATGAATTACTCCAACTGATTGATATTCTCCGGGAAGGACTATCCGGTGCCGGCGAACAGGCACTTCAAAATCTGATGGGGGACCTGAATGGGTGCTGTGCGCCGCTATGTACTTCCCGCTGCCTGGCTGGTGGTTTTCGCGGTGATTGCCGCAGCCCTATTCAAGCTGGCCTTCGTGGACGGGCTCACGGCCGAGGCTGCGCAGGAACAGCCGTCCGCCGAGCTGGTCACGCCGACCGTTTCCGTCGAACGCGCCACCATCACCAATGTGGTGCAGGTGAAGGGCTCGGTGGTCAGCGATCCTGCCGTCGCCGTGCGCAGCACTGCCGAGGGCACTGTCAACCACGTGTTCGTCGAGGAAGGCGCCACCGTGGCTGAAGGGGATCCGTTGTTCCAGGTCCGCAAGCTGGTCGAACCCGCTCCGTCCACTGCGCTGGAGCCGCCTCCGGTGCCCGTGGATGATGCCGACGAGGATACCGGGAACAGGCCTGAACCCGCCCCGCAGTACACCTACACCAATGTGGTGGCCACCGCCGCCGGCAAGCTGGCCGGCTTCGACGTCCTCCTGGACCAGCAGGTGTCCGTCGGCACCGACGCTGCGACCATCGCGCCGGGCACCTTTTCGGTGTCCGGGACGCTCACCACTGACCAGCAGTTCCGCATCCTCGGCCGGCCGAGCAAGGCCACGGTGACGATCACGGGAGGACCGGCGCCCTTCGAGTGCGGCTCCGTCACCGTAGGCGAAGCGGCACCAGCGGACACGGCGGCACAGCCGGAACCGGCCGATCCGTTCGGCGGTCCATTTGGCGGCGCGGCGGCCTCGGAAACTGCGGGCACGGTCAACTGCGCGGTCCCCACGGATGTTTCGGTCTTCGCCGGGCTCGGCGCCAGCATCGACATCAGCGCCGGTACTGCCGAGGACGTCCTGGCGGTGCCCACCACCGCGGTCAAGGGCGCGGTGGAGTCCGGCATTGTCTGGGTGGTAAAGGACGACGGCGGCAGCGCACCCGAGGAGCGCGAGGTCACCTTGGGGCTCAACGACGGCCAGCAGGTAGAGGTCAGCGACGGCCTCGAGCAAGGTGAGCTGGTGCTGCAGTTCGTCCCCGGCGCCCCGGGCCAGGACCCCATGGGCGAAAGCGGTCCGTTCGGCATGGTGGGCGGCTGATCCGCGTGATCTCGCCGCAACCAAACCCGGCAGACGAGCCGTTGGTCGAATTGAACCAGGTGACGCGCACCGTCCGGCTCTCGGACGACCAGTCGCTGGATATCCTGCGCGGGGTGGACCTGAGCATCCGGGCGGGCGACCATCTATCCATCGTGGGCCGCTCCGGCTCCGGCAAGTCCACGCTGCTGAACATCCTCGGCCTGCTGGATCTCCCCTCCGCAGGCGAGATGCGCTTCGCCGGACAGCCTGTGGCGTCGATGAGCGAGAAGCGCCGGGCGGTGGCCCGGGGTGCCTCCGTCGGGTTCATCTTCCAGCAGTTCAATCTGCTCCCCGGCCGGACCGCCTTGGAAAACGTGATGACACCGCTGCTCTATGCCCGCGGCAGGCAGTTCTGGCGGCGCGAACAACTGGCCGCCGAAATGCTGGACCGGGTGGGCTTGGCCGACAGGATGCGGGAGAAGCCGCACAAGCTCTCCGGCGGCGAGCAGCAGCGGGTTGCCATCGCCCGCGCCCTGGTCCGGTCACCGAAGCTCATCCTCGCCGATGAGCCGACCGGCGCACTCGATGTCGAGACCGGCCAGGCCGTCATGGCGCTCCTCGACGGCGTGGCGCTCGAATCGGGCGCCGCGCTCGTGACGATCACGCACGATCCGACCGTCGCTGGACTGGCGCACCGGCATTTCCGCCTGCAGGACGGGCGGCTGCACGTCGGGGTGCTGGCCGCATGACCGGCTTCATTGCAGCCCTCACCGAGGCGTGGTCCGAACTGCGCATCCACAAAACCCGGATCCTGCTGGCCCTGATCGGTGTGGCGCTGTCCGTGGCTGCCCTGACTACCGTCGTCGGATTGGGCAACATGGCCCGGGAAGCCATGGTGCAGGGACAGGAGCAGCAGAGCGGCAGGCCTGCCACACTCAGCGTGGAACTCTACCCCGAAGGCGGCCAGCTCGAGCAGGCATCCGTACAGACGGCGCTGGAAGCGGTGGCCGAGCGCTACGCCGTCGCGCACTCCAGCCTGAAGCTCTCCACGAACGTGCCCTTCCAGTTCCCGGACGGAGTCGTTCCGACCGAGACACTGGTCGTCGACGCCGCGTACGGAATCATGCGCCGGGTGGACATGGTCCAAGGCGCCTGGTTCGCCGAACAGGACCAGGACCGCCTGGCACCGGCGGTGATCGTCAACCAGGCCTTCTACCAGCGCCTGGGCAACCCCGATCTGCGCACGGCGCCGACGGTACAGATTTTCCAGGACCGGCCGGTTACAGCCGCGATCGTCGGCGTCCAGCGGAATGACTGGCCGGAAGCCATGCCCCGGGCCATGATCCTCGCGGCACACTATGACAGGACCATCGCGGCCGAAGCTTTATCGATGCCGCCGGCGATGGAACTGTGGGTGCCCGAAGACATCGCCGAGCCGCTCACGCAGGCGATCAGTGCGGACCTGCGGGCCCAGTTCCCTACCGCCAGCGTCAACGTCTTCCGCTCCGACTACGCCGCCTTCGGGGATCCGTTCGCCCCCACCCAGCTGGTGGTGGGCGGCATTGCCGGGCTCGTGCTGCTGCTGGGCGCCGTCGGATTGCTCAACATCTCCATGGTCACCGTCAGGTACCGGGTGCGCGAGATCGGGATCCGGCGCAGCTTCGGCGCCACCTCGGGACGGATTTTCTTCGGCGTGATGCTTGAATCCGTGGTGGCCACCTTCGTCGCCGGAGTCGCCGGCGTGATGCTGGCGATCGCCGTCGTCAAAAGCCCCTGGGTCCAGGAGCAGGTAGCCGCAGGCCTCAGCGAACTGCCGCCCTTCCCGCTGGAAGCGGCGCTCATCGGCCTGGGCGCCGCGACCGCGGTCGGCGCCCTGGCCGGCTTGGTTCCGGCCCTCGTCGCCGTCCGGGTGAAGGTCATCGACGCCATCCGGTACTAGTCACCGGCAGCTGCCGACCATTACGACAGGCGCCCCGCGAAAAGCCCGAGGGACGCGTTCACCTGGTCCACGCTGAAGGCCTTGGGATCCACCTTCTCTCCAGCCTCCAGCCCGAGCATCTCGCGGTAGTCCTGATGCGCCGGATGCTTCGGATCGTTGGCTGCCTCGACCGCGGCCGTCCATCCCCACACGCCGCCGCTGTCCTCCATTGGCGCCCTCCCTCGGCCCCCGGTGCAGCGGGGCAGCGGGCCTTCGGGATCTGCCGGGAGGATCTTCTCCAGTGTGATGACGTGCACCCAGTCATCACCGAAGTCATAGGTGTACTCGAGTTTCCTGCCCACGCCGGTGAGCACGTCGGACAACGCGACCGTGGCTTCGTCTAGGGGCGGGTCGCCGTAGGCGTCCTGATCGACCGGCGCGTACACTCGGCCGCCCCGGCCGCCGACCTGGAAATTGTGCAGGTGGTAGCACTCCCAGTCGAACGACCTCTGCACCACCAGATGGAGCTGATCGAGCCAAATGTCCGAGGGCACCAGGACACGCCGCCAGATCGGCGGCTTGGAGCGGCTGAGCATGATTTTCAGCTGATACACCGACGACGGCGTTCCCGCCTTCCGCTTCGATGCCGGCCTTGCGGGTGGCTGGCCCAGCTGCTTCGCAGCGCCTCCCGCCTGCGGCAAGACCGGCTCCGGCATCCCGACCGCCTCGGCCGCGAGTTCCGGGTAATCGACGTCGAGCTCGTACTCCTCCTCGAAGGCAAACGCGATGCACCGGACAAGCGCCTCCGGCACCGTGATGTGGGTGTCGATGTGCACCAGGCCAAGCTCGGCCAGCTCCTGCAGGCGCGCATAGGCGGTACGGACGGCGACACGGGCCTGGACAGCGGCCGGCTCACTGCCAGCGGCCTCCACGTCCTGGAACCGCTCCACGGGAGCCGGATCCGCAGTACATCCGGCCACCAGCACGGCCACCTGGATCGCGGCCGCGGCGGTTTCCCACGGTTGGCTCTCATCAACGTCCAGCACTGCATTCTGCAGGTACCCGACGATAAGAACCTGCAGTTCTTCCAGCCGTTCCTCCGCGCTTGCGCCGGACAGGGGGCTGATCCCGTCCGCTTGGGGGACCGCTCCGGTCGGGCTGATCTCGATCAGCCCCTCTTCCGCGAGCGTCCGCCACAGGGTACCCAGCACAGGAACCTCATGCATCGACTGAACCACCATGGCTGGTTTGCCTTGGTCACTGGCGACCGGAGCATCGCCCAGGCCGGGCAGTGTGTCCTCGGTTGCGGCTGTTTGGACGCTCCGGCCACGCGCGGCGACGCCGATCGATGCCGCGGCCCCTTCAACATCCTTCAGCCGGAGCGCTCCCGTGGCTGTCACTGGCTTGCCTGCTCCCAGCCACTCCAGCAGGCCGCGTGCCCGCTGGACCAGCGGAAGCGCATCCAAGGCTTCGGCTTCCTCGGCGCTGGAAAGCTCCGGCACCTCGATGAGCGGCAGGCCCTCCTCGGCTCCAGGATCCGAAAGCATGGCGTGGACTGCCTGGTAATCTTCCTCCGAACGGGACCACCTGCCGGTCGCGTGCAGGAAATCGATGAAGCAATGGAAGGCCTCGAAAACCACTACTGCCTCGTCAGGATCGGTCGCCTCAATCGCGGCCAGCAACCCGGAAACGTGGTCTGGATCGAAGCCGGTGACGGAGGCGTCGCCGGTGGCGTCCGAGTAGGTTGCGGCCACTGCCTTCATGATGTCGAGGTAGGCCACGGCTTCCTCCGCCGGGCCAAGGTCTTGGGCGAACCAATCCACGAAGTCGGGCAGGAGCGGATCCAGCGCCCGCTCAGCGCGGACAAACCCCAGGGAAATTGCGCCCTGCCCGGCCGCCTTCTTCCGCGGATCCCCGGAACGGTTCCGGCCGCCCTTGTTCTTCCTGCCCTGGTTCTTCTTCGCCATGCCCGCCCCTTCGACGTTCCAACGCACCGTAAAAACGCTATCGGCATTCCCACGCTGCCACCACCCGGCGCCGGGTTACGCCTGGCGCGGCGGCATCCACTGCAGGCAGTACGCGAGGTTGACGTTGACCGTCGCGGCGGCGGCGTCCTCGTCACCGGCAGCAATCGCATCGGCGAGATCCTCGTGGCCGGCCGGCAGGCAGCCGTCGAACCCGTCACGCAGCCGCTGGGCCATCTTGGTCCCGTGGAACACGTCCCCGAAGCTCGAGTACAGCTCGTGCAGCAGCGGGTTCCCGGAGGCCGCTGCCACGGCCTGGTGGAAGTCCCAGTCGGCGGCGATCCACGCGGCCAGGTCCCCGTCCTCCCAGGCGCGCCGCCGCCTGGCGAGCATCTCCCGCAAAGCCGCCACGGCGCCGTCGTCCGCTAACCGCGCAGCCAGCCGGGCTGCCTGCGTGTCCAGGGCGAAGCGGACCTGGAGCACGTCTTCGTCGTCGTACTCGCGGTAGGCGCGCCGGGCGGTGCCGCTGATCTCGCTGGTGGCGCGGACGTAGGTGCCGTCGCCGCGGCGGACCTCCAGCATGCCGGCGTGGGCCAGCGCCTTGATGGCCTCGCGCAGCGTGCCGCGGGAGACGCCGAGGCGCTCCATCAGCTCGGGCTCGGACGGAATGCGCTGCTGCAGCGGCCACTCCCCCGAGACGATCGACTCGCGCAGCCGGACGGTGACTTCCTCGGCCAGCGGCGCCCGGCTCAGCGGGCCCGCGCTCATTTCTGCGCCTTCCGCTGGGGCGCGGTGATCCAGAGGCACAGCAGCAGCTGCAGCGCGGACCCGGCCAGCATCAGCACCAGCGGCGGCGTCCAGGACCTGGCCGCGTCATGCAGCAGACCCAGCCCGAACGGCCCGGCGGCGGCGAACAGGTAGCCCACGGACTGGGCCAGGGTGGACAGCGCCGTGGTCTCCGCCGCGCTGGAGCCGCTGCGGCTGATCACCAGCATCAGCAGCGGGAACACGCCGAAGCCCAGGCCCAGCAGCACCGCCGGGATCAGGCCCAGCTGCGGCGGCAGCACCAGCAGCGTGATGTAGCCGGCCAGCGATGCGCTGGCAGTCAGCATGAAGGCCGGGCGCAGCAGGTGCGGCTTCGTGGCCATCGCCAGCAGCACGACCACCGCGGGAATGGAGACCACCTGGACCACGGCGAGGATGAGCCCGCCCGCGGCCGGATCCAGGCCGCGCGAGATCATCACGAACGGCAGCCAGCTCATCAGCGCGTACACCAGCAGCGCCTGGATGGCGAACAGCGCGGTGGCGAGCAGGCCCATCCGGGTTGCCAGCAGCGGCCACGGAGACACATGCCGCTTCCCGCCCGCGAGCCGGCGCCGGCGGGACCTGACCGCCAGCGGCAGGAAGGCGGCCAGCGCCACCGCCCCAAGAAGTGCCCAGGCGGCGAGCCCCAGCGTCGGCGAACCTAGCTGGGCCGCCAGCGGAACGCTCACCGCGGCCGCCGTAGTCGCCCCGAAAGCCATGGTGATGGTGAAGGTCCCGGTCGCCGCCGAGGTGCGGTGCGCGAAGTGCTCGCGGATGAACGAGGGCATCGCGACGTTGCAGATCGCCAGCCCGGACATAGCCGCCACGGTCCCCGCCAGCAGCAGCTCCACCGACTCGAAACCGCGCAGCGCCAACCCGCCGGTCAGCAGTACCAGGGCCAGCGCGATCGAACGCTCGAGCCCGATCCGCCCGCTCAGCCACGCAGTCGCCGCTCCCGCCACCGCGAAGCAGAGCACCGGGATGGTGGGCAGCAGCGAGGCCACCAGCGGCCCGTAGCCCAGCAGCTGCTGCAGCCCGTGGAACAGCGCGGCCGCACTGGTAATCCCGGCCCGCAGGTTCAGGCCAATAAGGACGACGGCGGCAATCGCCAGCACGGCAGTCCACCGTCGGCGCGGGGCCGGGACACGTTCATCAAGTTCGGGGGCAAGGGACTCATCCAGCGCCTCGCCCAGAGTTTCGGAAGCCACTCCAAAACATTAGACGTCTGATGTTTGGCGGGCAAGCTGGGGTTGTTGCAGTTGCACACAGTCGAGCTCAAGATCCACTGCCATCTCCGGCCACGGCCCGCCGATCATCTGAGCGCATGAGCATCTAGAGGCATATAATTGAATATATAAAGTCGGGATCAGCGGGGAGTCGGTCACCATGGCGATCACATCAGTGGACGTTGACAAGGCGAAAATAGAGGCGGCCAAGGCCATCCTCTCCGCTGGTTCTGCGCGCGAAACGATCGACAAATCACTCGAAATCGTCATCGCACTCCACAATCAGCAGAAGGTTTTGGAGGAGATGAAGGCTGTGCCTCTCACCCAGGAGCACCGCGCCGCCTCCGTCGTCGAATACCCTGACCAGGAAGTCGTGTAGTTGGAGCA
This sequence comes from Arthrobacter crystallopoietes BAB-32, assembly GCF_000328305.2. Lineage (GTDB taxonomy): Bacteria > Actinomycetota > Actinomycetes > Actinomycetales > Micrococcaceae > Crystallibacter > Crystallibacter crystallopoietes_A. The sequence continues at coordinate 8,614 of NZ_ANPE02000144.1, forward strand.
TTCCACGGCATCGCTCCCCCTGTACATCGTCGATGCCAGCGCCTGGTCCCGCTACGGCACGAACCGCGCGGTCACGGGCGATCTCGACGCCATCGGACACAGCGGGATCATCATGACATGCCCTCCGGCCTCGCTGGAGTATTGTTTTATGGCCCGGAATGCAGCCGAGCATGCAGCCTTTGCCGACCGCATGGCCAGGTTGAAACAGCCGGAACAACACCCATCGGTTTCCGATGTCCTCGAAATCCAGTCGGCTCTTTGGAACGCCGGTCTCGTCCGAGCGGCAGGCCCCGTCGACACGCTCATTGCAGCCTACGCCCTACTGCATGACGCGACGGTGGTGAGCTGCGGCAAGGACTATGGCCATCTCGCCGCTGCATTGGACGGGAGGCTCAAGCAAATCTTCCACAAGATCTAGCAGCGGAAATCAGGCAAGCGGCGTCCAGGCCCGCGCGACACTGATCCTTCGGTCAGGACAGCACGTCCTTGCTGGCGAACCGGCCGTACGCCAAGGTGCAGAAGAGCGCGATGTACCCGCCTTGGAGCAGGGCGTTGGCCGCGAAGGCGTCCCAGGAGATGGGCTGCCGGAGCAGGTCTGCGAAGCCGACCCAGTGGTGGGTGAACAGCCAGGGATGCAGCCAGTCGAGCTGCGGCAGGGCGCCGAGGATCTGCGCGACGACGGCGAGGACGGCGGTGGCCGCCATCGCGCCGACCGGTACCTCGGTGAGGGTGGAGATGAAGAGCCCGATCGCGGCGAGCCCGGCCAGCGAGAGGCTGACGTAGCCGGCGATGAGCAGCAGCCGCAGCACGGATTCGCCCACGCTGATCGTGTCGCCCGACAGCAGCGTCACCGGTCCCACGGGAAAGAGTGCGACGCCGATCAGCATGCCGGCGGTGACCACGGTCAGGGCGGCGGTGATGCAGAAAGCGACGGCGGCCGCGTACTTGACGGCCAGCAGCCGGATCCGGCCGGCCGGGGCGGCCAGCAGGTAGCGCAGCGTACCGAGGTTGGCTTCCCCGGCGATGGCATCGCCCGCGACGACGCTGATGGTCAGCGGCAGGAAGAGCGGGATGGAAACCACCGTGGCAGTCAGCGCTATGAACAGGCCGTTCTGGGTGACGCGGTCCAGGAACGGCGGCCCCTGCCCGGGACCCGGATCGCGCGAGGAAAGCCGGACCGCGAGCGCGATCAGCACCGGGATGGCGGCGAGCGCGGCGAGCATCGCCCAGGTCCGCCAGCGCCGGAAGAGCACGCTGAGCTCGGAGCCGAGCAGGGCCCAGCCTGCCGAGGGCCGGGCCCGGACCGCCTGCTGCTTACTGGACAATGTCGAACCCCTCCCCCGTGAGCGCCACGAACCGCTCTTCCAGCGTGCTGTTCTCCACGGCGAAGCCACGGACCCGGACCCCTTCGGCCACCAGCGCGGCCACGATCTGCTCGGGCAGGATCCCGTCAGCCAGCGGGGCCGTGACCATCCCGTTCGCGGCGGAACCAACGCCTGCCGGACTCAGCCCCAATCCCCGCAGCACCCGATCCGCTTCGCCAAGGTCCGGCGTCGTTAGCGTCACCCGCTGTTCCCCGCCGCGCCGCAAGCCCTCCACGGTCCCCTGCGCCACCAGCTTGCCGGCGCTCATGATCGCGGCGTGCGTGCAGATCTGTTCGACCTCGGCCAGCAGGTGGCTGGAGACGAATACCGTAGTGCCTCCGGCGGCCAGGGAGCGGACGAGGCTGCGCACTTCGCGGGTGCCCTGCGGATCCAGGCCGTTGGTCGGTTCATCCAGCACCAGCAGCTCGCGCGGCATCAGCAGGGCGTTGGCGATCCCGAGCCGCTGCTTCATCCCGAGCGAGTAGGCCCGCACTTTCTTGCCCGCGGCGTGCGAGAGGCCCACGCGTTCGAGCGCCTCGCGGACCCGGGCGCGCCGGGTGGCGGACGGGGCGTGCCGATCGGCGGCGTCAAGGCGGTGCAGGTTCGCGGCGCCGGAGAGGAACGGGTAGAACGCCGGCCCTTCGATCAGCGCGCCGACCCGCGGCAGCACCTCGCGCAGCGCGGCCGGCATTTCCTGGCCCAGCACGCGGGCGTGGCCGTCCGTGGCGGCAGCGAGCCCCAGCAGCACGCGGATGGTGGTGGTTTTGCCCGAGCCGTTGGGCCCGAGGAACCCGAACACGGAGCCGTGCGGGACGGCCAGGTCAAGATGGTCGACGGCGGTCTGGTGGCCAAAGCGCTTGGTCAGGCCTTGGGTTTCGATGGCCAGTTCACCAGATGGCAGGTCCCCGGTGGAGCCGGCGCTCACCGGCCCTCCGCCGCCGCCTGCAGCCGCTCCACCGTGACGGATCCCGCGAACACCCGGCCGTCGTCTGTCAGCAGCACGTTGACCAGGGCGGTGGACAGCAGCTGCCCGCCGTCGACTTTCCGCAGGGCTTGGGCCATGGCGGGCGACTCTGCCCAACCCTCCGGCAAGCTCGTTGCAGAAAGTTCGACGACGGTGTCCCAGCCCTCGCCGGTCTTCTCCACCTTGCCGTCGCGGTGCTTGGCGTCATGGTGCCGGGCGTCGCGCTGCGCCGCATCAGGTCCCTGCCGCTCACCGCGGTCGGCATGCCTGCCGGAGCGGTCCGGCACGGCGTGCTCGGTGACCGTGGCGCCGGCCGGAGGGGTGAAGTCGAACAGCCCGGCATCCGGAGCCTCGAGGCTCAGCTCGGTGAAGGCCAGCTCGAACGCCGGCTCCTCCTGGCCGCGGGCCTGGACCTCCACGCTCAGCGGCAGGCCGGTCTCCGCGTCCACTGCGAGCGAGACGGAATCGACCAGCGTCTCGGCGCTGTCCGGATCCAGCACCAGCTGGTAGGCATCCCGTCCGGCGACCCGGACATCCTCGGCCACGGTCACCTCGGTGCCCGGTTCGACTGCCTCGAGGAAATGGCTGGCCAGGCGCTCGGGCGTGTACTCGCCGTCGTACTTGTCATGCTCCTTGGCGCCGGAACGCTCCGGAAGCGTCATGTGGACGGCCTCGTTCTGCTTGGAGCTGTAGAACCAGACATCGCGGCCGTTACGGATGATGTCACGCTCGGCGAGCCGGTCCAGCACCTGCACCCGGGCCTGCTCCTTGCCGTCCAGGTAGACGCGGGCGGTGTGCGAACCGGTGAGGAGGTCGAGGGCGGCCGCGGCACCGGACATGCCGGACTGGTCCGGGCCGTCAGTTGGAAGCTGCGGCAGGCCGAGGGCAGAGGTCTGCTCCAGCGTGCCGGAGAGTGTCCGGACGTCGCTGCCGGCGAGCAGTTCCAGCAACTGCTGCGGCGTCTTGTCCGGCAACTCGGTCGCGGCGCCGGCCTGCACCGTGCCGATCAGGGCGCCGCCGGCGATCACCGCCGGGACGACGGCGGCTGGCAGCCAGCGTTTCCAGGTTCGTGCCATGGCGATTCGACCTCCGGCCCTTGCAAGTCTCTCTCCAGCCTACGCCGGTTCGGCCGCAGGTTCACTGGCCGCTACACCACTTCGACCAGGCACCGGATCCCAGGTGCCCGTGCCAAACGGCGGTCCACAGTCAGCAGGCTTGCCGCATCCAATTCCTCTGCCAGCGCTACATACGTCGCGTCATAAGCGCTGAGGTTGGCCCGCAGCTGCCAGATTCTGGGAATGAGTGGCAGAGCCGGGAAGCGTCTGATACTCAGTTGCGCGTGGCCGTCCAGGGCAACCGCAGCCTGTTCCTCAGTGACAGCTTGCCGCCGTACAAGCCGTCTCAGGACGCTGGCCACTTCGCTATCCAGCAGGTGCGGCGCGGCCAGGTCCTCATGCCCGAGCACCTCCGGTTTCACGTCTCCCAGCAGAAGCGCTATGACCACGGTCGCATCAAGCACCTTCACTGGTTGCGGCCTTCATCAAGGGCTTCGAGGATGCTTTCCCTGGAAACATTGCCTGCCGCCCGATCACGTACCTCCGTGATGACAGCCGCGTTGGAGTCCGCAATCCGCGACCTGCGAGCCACAAGTTCAAGCTCGTCCTTAAGGTAGACGGTGAGTGAGCGGCCGCTATTCGCCGCTGCACTAGACAGCGCCGCATGGACCTCGTCGGGCACATCTCGAATATGAATGACCTTCGACATATCTCAATCATACGAGGTGGGTGCACACTGCACCCACCTTCAGTTCGATGCAGTTGGATCATGGTTGCCAGCGCTGCAGGCGCGTGCTGTAGTGGTGTGAAGCAGACATTTCCGGTTTCCGCCAGCGCGGTCCGGACCATGCAAGGGGGCGTGGATGGGCGCGTCGAGGCTGTTGCCTTCCGTGGAAGCGCAGGACCTGATCGAGCTTGCCCGCGAGCTGGCGGCGAAGGAACTGGCACCGCGGGCGGCCGCGGCGGAGCGGGCCGGCGAGTTCCCTCGCGAGGTCTACCGCACGCTGGGCCGGGCGGGGCTGCTCAGCCTGCCTTATGCGGAGGAATACGGTGGCGGGGAACAGCCGGCCGAGGTCTACCTGCAGGTGTTCGAGGAGATCGGCTCGGTGTGGGCCAGTGTCGGCGTCGGCGCCAGCGTGCACGCGCTCTCCTGCTTCCCGGTGGCCACCTTCGGCACCGAGGTGCAGCGCAAGACGTGGCTGGCCGACATGCTTTCCGGCGAGACGCTGGGCGCCTACTGCCTGTCCGAGGCGCACGCCGGTTCGGATCCGTCGGCGCTGCGGACCCGGGCGGTGCGCGACGGCGAGGGCTACGTCATTTCCGGGGCGAAGGCCTGGACGACCCACGGCGGCACGGCGGACTTCTACGTCGTCTTCGCGCGCACGTCGGACGATCCGCGGCATGGCATTTCCTGTTTCCTGGTGCCGGGCGATGCTGAGGGGCTCAGTGCGGCTCCGCCGGAGCACAAGATGGGCCTGACCGGCTCGGTCACCGCCACCATGAATTTCGACGGCGTCCGCGTCCCGGCCGAGCGGCTGATCGGGCTGGAGGGCCAGGGCCTGGCCATCGCTTTTGCCGCGTTGGACTCCGGACGGCTGGGCATCGCCGCTGTTGCCACGGGCTTGGCACAGGCGGCGCTGGACCTGGCCGTCTCCTACGCCAAGGAGCGGGAGGTCTTCGGCAAGCTGCTGATCGACCACGAGGGCCTGGCCTTCCTGCTGGCGGACATGGCGGTCGGCGTCGAAACCGCGCGCGCCACGTACCTCTCCGCCGCGAGGCTGAGGGACGCCGGCCGCCCGTATGCCCGGGAGGCATCGATTGCCAAGCTGGTCGCGACAGACAATGCTATGTCGGTGACCACGGACGCGGTGCAGGTACTGGGCGGCGCCGGCTACACGCAGGACTTCCCCGCCGAACGATTCATGCGCGAAGCGAAGGTCATGCAGATCTTCGAGGGCACCAACCAGATCCAGCGCCTGGTGATCTCCCGGCAGCTGGCGCGCTGACGGCGGATCGGTCGAGCCATTTCGGCCGCGATGGACCTTCCCGCGCCCGGACGGCATAGGCTGGCAGCAGACGACCGCTGCTTGAAGTCCAGGGAGGTTCCGTGGCACGACGAATGGCTGAAGAAGAGTATCGGGCACAACAGTGGGACCGGCGCTACAGTGCCAACGTTGAGGCCATCAACCTCCTCTGCGACGGCCTGAGCGGCAATGCCGGGGAAGGCCGCGTCCCCTACATCGACCCGAGGCATGATCTCGACGAATGCCGCATCGTCAGCCTGCTGGCCAGCCCCGGCGCGGGCGCCGGCTCCGGTTTCATACAGCGCAGAACGCCTCTGCTCGATCTATGAGGAGGTCGGCCTGGAACCGCGGCACGTCATGCCGTGGAATGTCTATCCGTGGTTCATCGCCGACAAGCAGGACGGCAAACTCACCAAACAACAGATCCACGACGGCCTGAAGCCCTTCCGGCAATTCCTCAAGAAAGTCGAGCGCGTTTCCGCCGTCGTCGCGCACGGCACCGAAGCCCACAAACTCACGGCGATGCTCGACCGGACCACGGACCGCAACCTCTTCGCCCGAGGCTTCAAGGTCTACCGCGTCCGGTCCGCAGGTGGCCGTGCCTTCATTGGCAGCCCGGAACAGCAGGAGGCCTGGCTGCAGGAAATGCGCGATGCCTACTGGGACGCCATGGGACGGGCCGGCATTCGTCCATCGCGGTAGCAGCGTTTAGGCGACGCCCTTCAGGGCCTTCTCCTTGCCGCCGTCGAGTCCCAGCAGGCTGCGGGCCTCGTGCAGGGCGGCCTGGGAATCCTTCTTGCCCATCTGCGCCAGCGTCAGCAGGTTCGCGATGCGCTGTTCCTGCCGCATTCCTGAAACTTCGTCGGCGAACTCAATCATGGCGATAACCCGGGCATGGGCACGGCGACCGCGGGCCTCCGTGCTCGCATCGTCGGCGTCGATATCCCCCAAGATAGCGAGCGCCTCATGCAGGCGTGCATTCATTTGTCGTACCCCTCCAACACCCCGTCGGTGGAAGCGTTTGGTGTATCAGTTGGCGTTTATTGCTTTACCGAACCATATGTGCCGGAAAGAGCGCTGTGAAGGGCCTCACGGGATAAACTCCCCAAATGTTTCGAATTAAAGCGTTCATCGGCCGCTTGGCGTAACATTCGAGCGCTTCGCGCCTTGATACAGGCGCCGGTTATTTGCTGACGACGGCGGTGCTTGCCTCTGCCTGGTCGTCATAGTCCTGGCGTGACTGCAGGATTTTGCCGGCGTGCTCCTCGGCCCACGCGCGGACGGCATCCAGCGGTCCGAGCAGCGTCTGGCCGAGCGGCGTCAGCCCGTATTCCACGCGCGGCGGCACCTCGGCAAAAATGGTCCGGCTGACCAACCCGTCCCGCTCCAGCGTGCGCAGGGTCTGGGTGAGCACTTTCGGCGTGACACCTTGGACGGCGGCGCGGATGGCAGAGAAACGCTGCGGCCCGTCCTTGAGCACCTGGAAGACCAGCGGCGTCCACTTATCGCCGATGCGCTGCAGCACCACGCGAGACGGCAACCGGGCTGCATCACGTCGAACGGCTGACTATCCATTTCCATAAGGTAACTGTATTACTTTGAGGTACTTGGTTTCCAATTGATACCGTTAGGTGCAGTGCCGGAGCCGCCGGCAGTGCGACGAAAGGAAAACCATGAAGATCGCCGTCTACGGAGCCTCCGGCATGGTCGGATCCGAAATCACCGCCGAGGCCCTCCGCCGCGGACACGAGGTCACTGCCGTCACGCGCAGCGGCGCCGACGTCGAAGGGGCCGCCTCCCGCAAGGCCGAACTCTCCGACCTGGAAACCTTCCGCGACCTCGCCGCGGACCATGACGCCGTCGTCGTTTCCGTCTCCCCGGACCGCACAGGCAAGACGCACGAACCGCTGATCGAAGCACACCGCGCGATTATCGCGAACGGAGCGCAGTCCCGGGTGTTTGTCGTCGGCGGCGCCGGCGCCCTGGAAGTAGACGGCGTGCAGCTGAAGGACCTGCCTGATTTCCCGGCGGAGTACAAGGCCGAGAGCGACACATTTGCCCAAGTGCTCGAGTCCTACCGCGGCGCCGACGACCTGGACTGGACCATGCTCGCGCCCGCACCCGTGATCGCTCCGGGCCAGCGCACCGGCGAGTACAAGCTGGGCAAGGATTCCCCCGTGGGCGACTCGATCTCCACCCAGGATTTTGCCGTCGCCGTGCTGGATGAGCTGGAGAGCCCGAAGCACCGCAACCAGCGCTTCGCTGTGGCCAACTGACCTGCCGACAGCCCCGCACCTAAGCCCGGCAATAAAGGAGGACGACGGCGGTGCCTGCGCACCGCCGTCGTCCAGTATTCAGCTGATGCCCTTTTCGACCTCGAAAAGGCATCAGCTGCTTCCTCGATCCCGCGGGCCAGGCCGGGCTGGAACCAGCCTCTTGGCGGCGGCGGCGAACTGTGCCACGTTGGAAGAGGAACGATCCAACCGCGCAGCGAAAGGACGTGGTCCGGATGCCCAAGACGGACAAGAGCGGCAAGCCGAAGCAGAGCGAACTGCCGAGCACACTGAAGAAGTCGGGCAAGAAAGCGCAGGCCACCTTCGCCAAGGCCCACCATTCCGCCGCCGAAACCTACGGCGACGAGCAGCGCGCGCACCGCGTCGGCTACAGCGCGCTCAAGCACACGCATGAGAAGGTCGGCGACCACTGGGAGCCCAAGGACAAGGCCGGCCCTTCGGACAAGCAGGCCAAGGGCGGCAAGGACACCTCGCGCCCGACCAAGGGCGGGGTGGACGAGAACGCCTCCAAGGAGCACCTCTACGACCTGGCCAAGAAACTCGACGTGCCCGGCCGCTCCAAGATGAGCAAGTCCGAACTGGTGGACGCAGTGCGCAAGGCCAACGACAAGGAGACCCGCAAATCCCGCTGACCCGGCCGCTCAGCCAGGCAGCAGCGCACCCGGCATACCCCGGTGGCGGGCCACCCGCCGTCGTTGTTTCATCCTGCACCGCAGTTCACTGAAGGCGTAGCGGCAGGCGGATCAAACGCGCTGGTTCTGCTGTTGCATGGAGAGCAAGCAACGCTGCCGGAGGTGGGCCGTGAATGCCATTCCAGAACCGCGGATCGAGCCGGTCCGCGATGCCCAGGACCCGCTGGATTCGTACTCCGAGTCCGTGGTCCGCATCGCGGAGACCGTTACGCCGCATGTCGCCGCAGTGCAGATGGAAGTACGACGCCGGGACAAGGCTTTCGCCACCGGCGGCGGGTCCGCGGTGGTCTTCACCGAGGACGGCTACCTGCTCACCAACGCGCACGTCGTGGCGAATTCCGACGGCGGCCACGCGGCTTTCGCTGACGGCACGCGGACCGAGGTGGACCTGATCGGGGCCGATCCGCTCTCCGACCTGGCCGTGCTGCGCGGCCGGCTCACGGTGCCGCGGCCGGTGGAGCTGGGCGACGCATCGAGGCTGCGGGTGGGGCAACTGGTCGTCGCCGTCGGCAACCCGCTGGGGCTCGCCGGCTCGGTGACCGCCGGTGTGGTCAGCGCGCTGGGCCGCTCCATCCCGGTGGCCGCGGGGCGGAACCGGCGGGTGATCGAGGACGTGATCCAGACGGACGCGGCGCTCAATCCTGGTAGTTCCGGCGGCGCACTCGCGGACTCAACCGGCCGGGTAGTCGGGATCAACACCGCCGTGGCCGGAATCGGACTGGGCCTGGCCGTGCCGATCAACGCCACGACGCGGCGGATCATCTCCGCACTGCTGGCCGACGGCCGCGTTCGGCGCGCCTACCTCGGCCTGGTCAGCACGCCGGTGCCGCTGTCGGCGCGGGACTCCATGCGGACCGGCGAACGGCACGGGCTGCGGGTGGTCGAAGTGCTGCCCGGCTCCCCCGCCGAAGCCGCCGGGCTGCGAGCCGGCGATCTGGTCATCCGCGCCGGCGGCCAGCCCGTGGCGAACGCGCAAAGCCTGCAGCGGCTGCTCTTCGCCGACGCCATCGGCGTGGACTTCCCGCTGGCCGTGCTGCGCGACGGGTCAGTGTTGGAGCTCATCGCGCTGCCGCAGGAAATGTCCGGCTAGGTCAGGCCTTCACGTCCTCGCGGTCCTGTTCTTCGCCGGCCGGGCTCAGCGCCTGGACCGTCTCATCGTAGAGCGGCGCCGGTCCTTCCGCGGGATAGCCCTCGTCGTGCACCTCGGGCCGCCGGGCCCCGGGCCGGGCCTGCGGC
>NZ_ANPE02000143.1 GCF_000328305.2 Arthrobacter crystallopoietes BAB-32
CGGCGGCCGCTGTCCGAGAGGGCGAGGGCCGCCGGCCGGCCGGCGGAGGTATCGGAGCGTCCAAGATAGCCGCGGGCCTCCAGCCCGGGGAGGGTGGCCTTGACCTCGCTGCCGGGGGAACCGGAGGCCAGGGCGAGCTCGGCGGGGCTCAGCGGCCTCTGCTCTAGCTGCTCGAGCAGCGCCAGGGACATCTGGTCGAGGCCGAACGGCGCCAGTGCAGTGTCGACGGCGCGCTCCACCGCGGCGGCGGCGGTGGTGAGGAGGGTCAGAATGGAACCGGCCCCGGAGACTGGGGCGGGGGAGTGCAGATCCACGGCTTCCTTAAACGATGAAGGAGCCGGCCTCTGCTTGACCGGAAGGCCCAGCATACCCCACACCGAGGCGGCAGGGCTCAGGCGCCGGCGGCAGGGTTCAGGCGCGGGCCGCCTTCTGCTCGCGCTGTTCCCGGGACTCGAGCCAGGCCAGCACATCGCGCAGGCGGATGCGCCGGTGGGTGCCGCGGTATTCCACCGGGATGGTCCCGGCGTCGGTCAGCTTGCGCATATAGGTCAGCGAGATCCCCGCAACCTCGGCCGCCTGCGACGTGTTGAGCAGCGCCTCCGCCGAGCTGACCATCAGGGCGTCGCCCTGGGCGAGGCGGTGCAGGACATCGACGACGGCGTCACGCGCCTGCGCGGGCAGCTTCACCGTAGTGCCGTTGACGAAGACGGTGACATCGTCGCTTTCACCCAGGGCACGGGCGAGGCGCCGGGCCTCGGCCTCGGGCAAGGCGTCCGTGGTGCGGGGTTTCAGCTGCGCCATACCACATACCCTAATCCACCTTCGGGCGTGACTTTGGCCGCAGTTGCAGGCCGCCAGGTTAGCAGCCGGCGCGGCGGTTAAGTAGGCTCTATACATGCCCACGTTCAGAAACCGCCGCGCCGCTGCGCTGCCGGCTAAGCTCTCCCGTTCCTGGCTCCTGGCATCGGCGGCGGACGAAGCCAACTTCGCCCCGGCCCTGGCCTCCGAAGCGGACTCCGTGATTTTCGATATGGAGGACGCCGTTCCGGCGGAAGGCAAGGCGGCGGCACGCGAGCGCGTGGTTGAAGCGCTGTCCACGGGCATGACCGCCTGGGTGCGCGTCAACGGCATGGAAACCGAGTTCTGGGCCGACGATCTGGCGGCACTGTCCAAGGCTCCCGGGCTCCGCGGCATCATGCTGGCAATGACTGAGCACCCGGAGCAGGTGACCCATTCGGCGATGCGCCTGCAGGCGGGTACTCCGGTGCTGGCACTGGTCGAGTCCGCCATCGGAATCGAAAACGCCACTGCGATCGCCCGGGCTCCCGGCACCTTCCGGCTGGCCTTCGGCGTGGGCGACTTCCGCCGCGATACCGGCGCCAGCGATGACCCCATGGCGCTGGCCTATGCGCGCTCGCGGCTCGTGGTGGCTTCCCGCGTGGGCCAGCTGCCCGGCCCAATCGATGGACCCACCGTCGGCGCCCTCGGCGAGGACCTGCTGGCCGCCTGCAAGGTGACCGCGTCCATGGGCATGACCGGCAAGCTGTGCCTGATGCCTGAGGCGGCTGACACGATCAACAAGGGCCTCTCACCGAGCGAGTCCGAGATCAAGTGGGCGCACGAACTGCTCGACGCGCATGCCGCCGGCGCCGTTGTGGGCGACGGCTCCTACCTGCCGCGCCTGGCCCGCGCCGAGAAGATCTCCGCGCTGGCCGATTCCTACGGCCTCTGGAACGCCTGACCGGGCTTCTCGCCGTGGGTTCGCGCCTGGCGCCGGCGGGACTTACACCAGCGGCCGGGAGAAGAGCTGGCGGAGGCTGAGCGGAGCCTGTCCGGTGAGCAGTTCGACGTCGTTGGTGGTCTTGTCCATTTCGCCGCGGGCAATCGCGGTGTAGGTGCTGACCCAGGCATCGAGCTGCCACGGCGGAGCGCCGTAGTGCGCCCGCGACGCGTAGGCCTCGTCCACGGTTTCGTTCCGGAACGACATCGGCCGGCCGGTGGTTTCAGCCAGGATGGCGGCCGCTTCGTCCAGCGTCAGGGCCTCCGGCCCGGTCAGTTCGTAGGTGAAGCCGGCGTGCGGAATGGGCTGCTGCAGGATCGCCGCGGCTGCGCGGGCCGCATCGGAACGGGCCACAAAGCCGGCGCGGCCGTCCTCGGCGGGGCCGCGGATCACGCCTTCGGCATCCGCGAAATCCGGCAGGATGTCGGCGTACAGGTTGTTGCGCAGCAGCGTGAACTTCGGTCCGGCCGTCCGGAGCTTCTCCTCGGTGGCGAAATGGTCGCGGGCCAGCGTGAAGGTCGCGTCCGGGGCCGCACCGAAAAATGACGTATAGACGATGTGGTCGACGCCGGCCTCCACAGCGGCGTCGATGAACGTGAAGTGCTGCTCCAGCCGGTCTTCGGACTCGGCCGCGGAGACCATGAACACCGTGTCGATGCCGTCCAAAGCCCGGCGTACGGCCTCCTTGTCCCCAAAGCCCGCCTCCGCCGTCGTTGTTCCCTTGAGATCCGGCGCCCGCGTGGCATCACGCAGGAGCAGCCGCAGGGGTACGCCCTGGTCGGCGAGGAACCGCGCGGTAGTGCCGCCGAGCCGGCCGGACGCACCGGTGACCGCGATGCTGGGAACGCTGGGAACGGAAGCTGGATTCATGGAACCAAGCATAGGGCCGGCCGGCGGAACGGGCAGGCCCCCCGTTTGACTATTCAGCAGAAGCCCCAAATTCGGCAAAAGCGGGGCATCAGCTGACCAGTCGATCGGGAGCCTCGGGAGCTTCGGGTGTTGGGGCGTTCGGGGTTTCGGGGTTGGGGTTGGGGCTGGGCTGTGTGTGGCGAGTTCACCCGGAGTTTGCCCGAACTTTCCAGCCCGCCGCTAGCGTGGACCGCGTGCCAGGGCTATTCGTCGCATTGGGTGACAGCTTCACGGAAGGAGTGGGCGACCGGAACCGGAAGCTGCCCAACGGGGTCAGAGGCTGGGCGGACCGCGTGGCCAAGCAGTTGGGCAAGCAGGACCCCGAGTTCCGCTACGCGAACCTGGCCGTGCGGAGCAAGCGGCTGCACCAGATCGTGGCCGACCAGCTGGAATCGGCGGTGGCGATGAAGCCGACGCTGGTCTCGTTCTATGCCGGCGGCAATGACATCCTCGAGATCCGCAAGGACATGGGCGAACTGCTGCAGCAATACGAGGATGCGGTGGCCCGGCTCGCGGCCACGGGTGCGCAGCTGGTGCTCTTCACCGGCTTCGACGTGATGCTGCCGTCCGTGCTCGAGCCGATGCGGCGCCGGAATTGGCTGTACAACGAGGAGGTGCGCCGGATTGCGCGGCAGTACGGGGCGCTGCTGGTGGACCATTGGGCCTTCGACGCCTACCAGGACAAGCGCATGTGGGATACCGACCGGCTGCACATGTCCCCGGCCGGCCACAAGTACATGGCGTCGCAGGTGCTGGAGCTGCTCGGCGTCGAACACACGCTCAAGATCCGGCCGCTGGGCCCGGTGGAACGCTACGGGTGGCGCGAAATGATGCGCCGCGAGCGGGCCTGGATGCAGGAATGGGTGGTGCCGATGTTCGGGCGGAAGCTGCGCGGTGTCACGCTGGGGGACAACCTGCCGCCGCGCTGGCCGGAACCGGTGAAGGTCTCCGTCGGGCTGAAGAAGCTGGCCAAGCAGGCCGGCCGCGCGCCAGTGGGGTAGTGCGCCGCCGGGAAGCGCGACGCCTACACTGGGAGAATCATGAAAACTATGCGCAAATACCGCACGCCGATCGTGTGGCTGATCATTGTGGCGATGGTGGCCAGCGTGGGCGTCGGCTTCATCATGCAGCTGGCCGGACTCCAGTGACGCAGCCGTGACCATGCAGGAGCCGGGAGGGACAGCGGGCGCGCAGGTGCCGGCCTCGGTGTTCGCGGAACCGACGCGGCGGGTGGGTGCAGGCTGGATTACCGGTGTCATCCTGGTCAACGTCGGCATTAACGCGGCCTTCTTCGGCCCGCTCCAGGTGCTCCTCGCACAGCAGGCCCAGGCCTTCGACGCCGCCAACAAGGAAGCCGTGCTGGCGCTCGCCACCGGCTTCGGGGCGGCGGTTTCGCTGGTTGCCAACCCCATCGCCGGTGCCTTCAGTGACCGTACGACGTCGGCGCTGGGCCGGCGGGTGCCATGGGTGCTGGGCGGCGCGGTGCTGGCTTTCGCGGCCCTCCTCCTGCTGGCCGGCGCCCCGAGCATCGCCGTCATGGTGGTGGGCTGGTGCCTGGTGCAGGCCGGCTGCAACGGCGCCTACGCGGCGGTGACCGCGAGCATCCCGGACCGCGTTCCGACGCTGCAGCGCGGGCAGGTCGGCGGGCTGGCCGCGATGGGCCAGACCGTCGGCATCGTGTTCGGCGCGGTGCTGGCCAACCTGGCCGGCGGGTTCGTGCTCGGCTACATCTACTGCGCCGTGTTCCTGCTGGCCAGCGTGATGCTCTTCCTCGTGAAGGGGCGCGACGTACCGCTGGATCCGGCGCTGCGGCCGCCGTTCGCTTGGGGCCGGTTCCTGAAGGGCTTCTACATTTCGCCGCGCCGCTACCCGGACTTCGGCTGGGCCTGGCTGACGCGTTTCCTGGTCAACCTGGGCAACAGCCTGTTCACGCTCTACCTGTTTTTCTTCCTGCAGGACGCCGTCGGGCATCCGGATCCCGCCGCCGGTGTGCTGCTGCTGACCGGGATCTACGCGCTGATGGTGGTCATCACCGCGGTGGTCGGCGGGCCGTGGAGCGACCGGATCGAGCGCCGGAAGCCGTTTGTCATCGCCTCCGCCGTGACCATTGCGACGGCGTCCCTCCTGATGGCCTTCTGGCAGACCTGGCCCGTTGCGCTGGTGGCCGCGGCCGTCCTCGGTGCAGGCTTCGGCATGTTCCTGGCAGTCGACTTCGCGCTGCTGACCCAGGTGCTGCCCAGCGCCGCGGACCGCGGGAAGGACCTGGGCGTCATCAACATCGCCAACTCCTCGCCCCAGGTTGTCGCCCCGCTGATCGCCGCGCCCGTGGTGCTCTATCTCGGCGGCTACACGGCGCTGTTCATGCTCTCGGCCGTCATCGGACTGCTCGGCGCCGTGTTCGTGGTCAAGATCAAGCAGGTCCGGTAGCAGCCGGAATAATCCGGACCGCAGGCCCCGTTACCGCCTTGGAGGCCGTCGTGCCGGATCACTTCTACAGACTGTAGAATTGATGTCAGGGCCAGTGCAGAGAGGAGGGCGATGGATATTTTCCTGGAACTGCCGCTCGGCTGGGCGATCCTGGCGTTGTTCGGCGTGGCCATGGCCCGTGCCAATGCCACCTACTGGCTCGGCCGCGGGCTTGCAGCCGGTGTGCGGCACACTTCCTTGGAGAAGCAAATGGACAGCCCCGTGATGAAGCGGGCCGAGCGGCTCATGGACAAGTACGGCCCGTTCGCCGTCACGCTGTGCTTCCTGACCATCGGCCTCCAGACTGCCGTCATCGCCAGTTCGGGCATTGCCCGGATGCACCTGGCCCGGTTCCTGCCGGCGGTCATCGCCGGCAGCCTCATTTGGGCCGTCGTCTATGCCACGGTGGGCCTCGCCGCAGTAGCCGCCTGGATAGGTTTGGTGCTCGCTTCGCCGGCTGCCGCCGTCGTTATTGCCCTGCTGCTGGCCGCGCTGGTGGCATTCCTGGTCTGGCGCCGCAGGCGGCGGGAACATGCCGCGCGGGCGGAAGAGGCGCGCGACGCCGCATAGGCTGGGCTTATGGAAGTCCAAGTCATCACCACCGTCATTTCCGGCCTGCTCATCGCCGTCGGGATTGCCGGCATCATCGTGCCCGTCCTGCCCGGCGCCGTCACGATCGCGGCCAGCCTGCTGATCTGGGCCGTGGTGCTGCAGAACACCGTGGGCTGGGTGGTGTTCGGGCTCGGTGCGGTGCTGGTGGCGATCGGCATGGCGGCCAGCGCCGTGCTTACGGGCAAGCGGCTCAAAGCCCGCAGGATCCCGAACCATTCGATCGTGGTGGGAATTGTCGTCGGGCTGGTGGGGATGTTCGTCATTCCCGTGGTGGGGTTGTTCATCGGCTTTGCCGTGGGCCTGCTGCTCAGCGAGTACCTGCGCCAACGCGACTTCCGCCAGGCGCTGGCGTCGAGCGGTGTGGCGCTGAAGGCCATGGGTGTCGGGATCGTCGTGGAACTCGGCTGTGCCTTCGCTGCCGCCAGCATCTGGACGGCCGGGGTCTTCATCCACTTCTTTTTCTGACGCCCTCATTCCTCTTGGAGCAGGCCGGTGGTCCGGTAGGGAATGACTTCCCGCAGGAACATCTGCGTCGAGGTGCGCATGATGCCCGGACAGAGCCGGATCTCTTCACTCACGCGGTAGAGGTCATCCGGGCTCTTGGCGACCACCCGGATGAGCAGGTCGGTGTCGCCGGCGGGCGCATGGCATTCCAGCACCTCCGGGATCCGGCGCAGCGCTTCGACCGCCTTGTTGAGTTTGCTCTGGTCCAGCTCGGCGCTGACCATGGCCATCACTCCACGGCCCGTGGCCTCCGGCAGCACCCGTGCTGAATGGGGCCGCAGGATTCCCGAGGCCTTCATCCGCTCCAACCGCGAATGGACCGTCCCGCGTGCGAGCCCGAGCTTGCTGGCCAGCATCATGATCGGGATGCGCGGATCCTCGTCGAGGGCGAGGAGGATCCGCCGGTCCGTCGCGTCCAAATCCTGCAATTTGACCACTTGGTGTCCTCTTTCCGGCGATAGCCTTGACCAGATTGATCAATGCCTCTACTAACTATTGCACCGATTGTCCTGACTCTGCTGAAATTACAGGCAGTACGGGACAAGCCACAAGCCGAAGCCCGTCAAGGTGCAGCAATGCCGGCCCACCCCGCCGTTGAGCTGTCGACGGATCCCGCAAGGATCCAGACCTTGTTGTTCACAGCTGAAGACCCCCGATCCAGCCGGGTGCCTGCCGGATGGAGCGGGGGTCTCGCTGCGGCCGTTTTTGGCGATTTAGCCATCGCGGTCATATGATCTATCGCAGTTACTCGGGGCCTTAGCTCAGTTGGTAGAGCGTTTCGTTCGCAATGAAAAGGTCAGGGGTTCGATTCCCCTAGGCTCCACTGACGCGCAATTGTTGGCGAATGCCAGCGCCCAATAAAACGCGACCCCTCTTGGCCCGGCGCTCGGGCAATCACTGTCAGTCAGCCGGCGCTTCGCCGGAACGGCATCAGCGGCTACCGGTGCAGGCGCTCTCGCCAGTTTGCCGGTACCTTTTCTACCGGTGCAGGTGCCGGTTGTTCCGGTGGTCTGGACTGAGGATCCGGAAGCTGCGGTCCGCGGAAGAACTTCTTCATTGTGTGGTCGTAGAACCAGTCCTCCCCAGGTTCGAAGGACGTCATCACTGGATGACCGGCGGTGCGTGCGTGCGCACTGGCGTGCTGTGAGGGTGACGAATCGCAGCATCCGATGTGGCCGCATTCGGCGCAGCGGCGAAGATGGAACCACCAGCCAGGACCGTCACCGCTGAGGCACTCCAGACACCCGGTTCCGCCCGGTTTGGCGGCGGGGTTGATTCCGGGAATAGGACGCTCATCCATTTCCATCGCTCCCATCTTGCTCAGGTCATCCTGCTTGCCCACTGCCGGGAGCTATTCTGGCAGAATCTCTGCACCCTCGGAATGACAGAATCGAGGCGAGATCCGGAGTCCCGATGCGGCTACGGCACCGGGGTTGAAGGACCATCCGGAGGCAACGGGCACCCCTTGTCCCCACTGTCTTTGCGCGAGTATCGTGAGCGCCACCGAACCACTGAACCGGAAAGACGGCGGCCATGGATCACTCGGTTCCGGTCATGCTGATTGCTACCCCAGACCCAACCTCTCGGCGCATTCTGGGAGACGAGTTGCGCCGACGCTACGGCGCCGACTACGAGGTGGTGGACTGCACCGACCACGCCCACGGGCGGGCGGTGCTTGAGGGGCTTCGGCGCTGGCAGCGACCGGTTGCCCTCATACTCGGGTGTTACGGACCGGCTGACCGCGGTGGACTCGATTTCCTGCGGCGTGCCTATGGTTTTCACCCGGCCGCCAAGCGCGGTGTTGTGGTGACATGGGGCGACTTCGCCAGCGCACCCACTGTATTCCAGGCGGTCGCTCAGGGGTACGCCGATCTGGTGATCATACGTCCCGAACGGGTGCGCGACGAAGAATTCCATGGGGCGATTACCGATGCGCTCGACGACTGGCATCTGGCCCAAGGTGTCGAGTTCGAGGCGGTCCGGCTGATCGGGGAGGTAGGCGACGAAAGGACGCATGCGTTGCGCGACTCCCTGAGCCGCAACCACATCCCGGTGGGTTTCCACCCGGTCGGTTCCGAGACTGCGGAACGGACGCTGGCGAGCCTGGATCTCCGCGACCCGGTGCTGCCGGTTATGGTGCTGGAGTTCACCGCTCCACCAATTGTCCTCGAGAACCCCAGTGACCTGGAGATCGCCCAAGCGATGGGGGTGACGCGACCGCCACCGGCGGACAAGATCTTCGATGTGGTGGTCGTGGGTGCCGGTCCCTCCGGTCTCGCGACTGCGGTTTATGCCTCCTCCGAGGGACTTTCCACCATGGTGGTGGAGAGGGAAGCTGTGGGAGGGCAGGCTGGCACCAGTTCGTTGATCCGCAACTACCCGGGCTTCTCCCGCGGTGTGAGCGGCGCCCACCTGGCCTACCGTTCGTTTCACCAGGCCTGGACATTGGGCACAGACTTCCTCTTCATGCGGAAGGTGGAGGGGCTGGGCGTTGACGGTGCCGTGTACGCCGTGGCGATTTCCGACGGCAGTGTCGTGCGGTGCCGCACGGTCGTCGTGGCCACCGGCGTGGACTACCGCCGCCTCGGCATACCTCAGCTGGAAGAGCTCGTCGGCAGAGGCGTCTTCTACGGGGCCACGGTCTCCGAGGCACCGTCGATGGCCGGAAGGCACGTCTGCGTCGTGGGCGGCGGCAACTCGGCCGGACAGGCAGTTCTGCACCTGGCGAGGTACGCGAAGAAAGTGACGCTGCTGGTGCGCGGACGCACTCTTTCGGTCAGCATGTCGGACTACCTCATCTCCCAGCTTGAGGCGACACGGAACGTTGCGGTCCGCTATGGCACCGCGATCGTGGGGGCGCGCGACCAGGACGGATTCCTTGCCGCCGTCAAAGTCACCGCGTCCGGAGCCGCCGATCCAGCTCCGAGTGAGGAGATCGAAGCGGGCGGCTTGTTCGTGTTGATCGGCTCAGTGCCGCGGACCTCCTGGCTGCCCGACGCAGTAGAGCGCGACCCAGCCGGTTTCCTGCACACGGGCACCAGCCGGGAAGTCGGTGACGCTAGGTCCGTCAGGCCGGGTAGGTCTCCGTTGGCACTGGAAACCAGCATGCCGGGCGTTTTCGCGATCGGCGATGTGCGGGCCGGTTCGATCAAAAGGGTCGCTACCGCAGTTGGGGATGGCGCCACGGTGGTCTCGATGCTTCACACCTATCTGGCCGAGAATCCCCTGCCTTCCTCGGCTCCTGCCCCTGGCGAAGCTGCCGTTTCCGAGGAGCTGCCCGGGTGATGTCCGCCTTAAATGAGGTCACACCGTTGATTCCGCCGATGCGGTGGCTGCTCTACGTCGCTGCATTCCTCGTGTTTCTCGCCGGGCTCGTGCTGTTTGTGTTTCCGCTTCGGACCGAGGAATGGTTCGCCTGGACAGTCAATCCGCCCATGACCGCGGTTTTCCTCGGGGCGGCTTACTGGTCGAGCGCCGGTCTGGAGGTGACAGGCGCCCGCTCAGCGCGTTGGGAATCGGCGAGGCTGGCAGTCTGGCCCGTGTTCGTCTTTACGACCTTGACCCTGGGAATCACCCTGCTGCACCTCGATCGCTTCCATCTGTCGGCAGACACCGGCACCGTTGCCCGAGTAGCCACCTGGGCCTGGCTGGCCATCTATGCCATCGTGCCCGTAGCGATGCTGGTTATCAGCTGGATGCAGAACCGGTCCCGGCGTCCTGCCATAAGATCCTTACCGGCGGGGCGCCCGGTGCTACCGCATGCGCTTCGGCTGCTCCTGGTGGGAATCGCCGGTGTGCTGCTGATATATGGAGTGGCGCTCCTGGCAGCACCAATTTATGCCGCGATGTGGTGGCCGTGGCCACTGACCGAGCTCACAGCGAGGGCGATCGGAGCATGGCTGGTCGGTCTTGGTTGGGCGGCCGCCCAGGGCCAGATGAGCGGCGACCCACGGACCGTCCGCCCCGTGGCCCTGACCTCCGTAGCTTTTGTCATTTTGCAGGCGGTTGCCCTGCTGCGGTATGGCGACGCCCTGACGTGGCCGAGCGCGCCAGCGCTCGGCTTCGTGACCGTACTTCTTGCCATTGGAGTGGCCGGCGGATGGGCGCTCGCACTACCCCGCTCGCCGGTCGACCGGGCTGATATTACGTGAGCGACCGTCCCGCATCGACGACGGGAAACGGATGCATCTGGCGACTCCTCACCCTGACGTCAGGCCGGGGGCAATCCTGCAAATTAGCAGTCGCCCCCTCCGCCGGAGTCACCTGTCGAGGAATCCGAATAGAATCCCGTTCCTCCGATCGTGCCGGCCCCATAGGCTCCGGGAGCGCTCCAGCCGGAACCGGAGCGACTCCGCGAAACGTGTTTGTCCGCGCGGTGGTCGGCCCGTGCCGCCAGCAGTACCCACACGATTCCGGCCACCACAAGGGCGATCATGATGAAGATCAGTGGTTCCATGCCACGCTCCTGTCGTTGGCCTCATGGTAGGGACCAAGCGTGCGGCGCACAATAGCCCGTACGCGGGCACGAATACGGGAGCGGATCTTCCGCCAGGCTGCTCTTCGTTCTAGGGTGGACTGATCCAATGTGGCCGGGGAAACCGGCTTGAGGTCCAGCAATCCTCTTTGCCGCCCCGTCCCGCCTGACCCATGCAGCGCCGGTATCTCCGGACGCTGAGCCGCCATCCGCCAAGGCATGCAGGAGAAGAAAATGTCAGGAAACCTCATCGCACGATCCATCCACGACCTGACTGCCGGCGCATGGTTCGGCGGCTCACTCATGGGCGCCGTCGGGCTCAACGGAGCAGCCGCCGAGGCCCGGGACGCAGCTGAGCGGACCAGGTTGTCCAGCCTCGGGTGGAAGAGATGGGCACCCGTCCAGATGGGCGCGTTCCTCGCCCATCTCGGATCAGGGGTTCCGCTCATCATTGATAACAGCAGGCGGCTGACGGAGCAGCATGGCGTCATGCGTCTGACGGTGTACAAGACCATCGTGACCCTAACCGGCGCTGCCGTGACAGCGTACGCCGGCATGCTGGGGCGCAAGGTCGAGATGCTTTCGCCGGAGGGTGCGGAAGGCGCGACGGAGCCCGGCCCGACGTCATCGGAGGAGCTGGCGAAAGCACAGAAACAACTGAAGGTCCTGCAGTGGATGGTTCCGGTCTTCGCCGGTTGGGTGATGGTGCTCGGCGCCAAAGAGGGCGAAATGCAGCGGGTCGAAAACGTCGCGCTGGGCATGAAGAAGCGGAATGGCATCCGCGGCCTCATCAACATGGCCCGCATGGAAGCGGCCGGGCTCGGGCTGGCTGCCCCTACACAGATCCGTGCATGGAGTCCGTTCAGGCGCCGATGACGGCGGAGCGAGGCACCGGACGGTCTTCAATCAACAACGCCGCTATGGCTCGCGCAATCTTGCGGCCACCGTGGGCCGAGGGCTCGATGGGATTGGCATAGTCGGCGTCCTCGTCGCAGATCAAGCGCAAATCGATCAGGGCGGCTCCGCGGGCGAAGGCCGCCCTGGTGATGCTGTCATTAAAGATTGCTGCGGCTGTCTTGATGATTGGCTGATCGGGTGCGGACGGCGGCGTGTCATAGATGGTGCAGACGGCCGTGGGCAGGCCGGCTGCCGCCACGGACTCCAGCATCGTGACGTAGTTGGTTGAGAACCGGTCCCGGGCAGCACCGAGAAGGGCCAAGGCTCCCGATACTGTCCGGACCGGTTCATCCAGCAGGTAAGCGAAGCCGAGAGCATCGTTGCCGCCGGCGCTGACCACAAGGTGTGTCGCGTCCGAGGGGAGCCGGCGGAGTTGCTGGGCGACGTCGGTGGTGAGGTCGCCGTCGACGGCAAGGAGGGTAGCATGCCAGCCTGCCGGGAGCTCGTCCCTCAGCTGGGCCACCACGTCGGGACCGCCGTCCACGTAGGCCTGGTTATCGAAGATCGAATCCCCGAGCAGGACTACGTGGCCCGAAGCGGTTCCTGCATGCCGTGCTGCAGCCATTCTTCCCCAGGCTTCCTCACGGGCTTCAGGATGCCGGCTGCGATTTTTCAACGACCTGGCGCAGCCGTTGCAGGCTCTGTTCGATGCCTTCGTGCAGCGTCCTGCGCCGGTTCTTGTCCCGGCCGAAGTTGCTGACCACTATCCAGCCAATTCGGGTGATGGGCCGAACAACTTCGTAGGATTCGGTGACCCGGGTTCCGCCGTCCTCAGGTTCGAACCGATAGCGCCAGTGGACTGTGCCGCAGAACGGTTCGGTGCGGGCGAACGCGAATTCCCGGCCAGGCGTTGCCGCCGTGACGATCGGCTTGTTTCCCCAACCTACTTTGCCGATCCTGTTCTTGGCATGGAAACGGGCACCGGGGGCCGGTCCGGTTGCTCCTTTCGCCCACGTGCATTCGACGACTTCCGGACTATATTCCGGCGTCCGGGTCACGTCTGCCACGATGGCATACACCGTCTCGGGCGGCGCACTGATATGGATGCCCAGCTCGTCCCGGTCCAACGTCTGCATGGGGGCGCCTCCTCGACGAGGGTCTGAACCTGCCTCCCCTGGCTCCTAGCATCGACCTGATCATGACCTGTGGTCAACACGGCTGCCAGACCAAAAAGATCAGATGTTGGAGCCGTCGGCGGGGAGGTCGGATGGCGGTTGCGGGGCCCGCCCTGGCCGTCGCTGGCAGGACAATCCATGCCCAGCGTGTACGCGGTCATGGAGAGGGATCCGTAGGAATAGCCGTCGACGAGCACGTCGGTGTCCGTGGAGCCGGCCGCTCCGGCCAGGCCTGCCAAGTACAAGGAGGGGATGAAGTGATCGGGGGTGGGAACGGCCCGGCCCCAGTCTGCGTGGCCGTCGAGGGTCGCCACCTCGGTAGGCTCGGTGAGCAGCCTCTGCTTGGCGTCCTCGTTGAACCGGCGGGCCCAGTCGTAGCCGTCGTCCGCGAGGCTCCAGTCCATGCCGCGCAGGTTGTGCACAATGTTGCCGCTGGTGATGATCAGCACGCCTTGGTCGCGCAGCGGGGCGAGCCGAGCGCCGAGGTCCAGGTGGTAGTCCAGCGGCTTGTCGGCGTTGATGCTCATCTGCACTACGGGGATCGAGGCGTCGGGAAAGGCGTGGGTGAGCACGGACCAGGTGCCGTGGTCGATGCCCCAGCTGTCGACGTCGGCCCCGACCCAGGTGGGATGGACGGTGTCGCTGATCTCCTCGACCAGTCCCGGCAGTCCCGGCGCCGGGTACTGGACGTCGAAGAGTTCCTGCGGGAAGCCGTAGAAGTCGTGGATCGTGCGCGGATCGGGCATTGCCGTGACGGCGGTGGCATTGATGTACCAGTGGGCGCTGACCACGAGGATGGCACGCGGCTTCGGCACCGCAGCTCCGAAAGCCCTCCAAGCGGTGGTGTAGCGGTTGGTTTCCAGCGCGTTCATCGGATTTCCATGTCCGAAGAACGCCGCCGGCATCGTTACAGTCGACGTGGAATCGGTGCTCATCCTGCCTCCTTGGCACCGGACGTTAGGTCCGGGCGTAGCTGGTGTGCGTTGCCGCCATCATGCCGGGAGGATCCAAACGGGACAAGGCGTCCGCAGCAATTGCTCCGGCCTGACGACGCCGGTGCCGGCACATGTCCGGAGCCCTGGATGGGTGGACATGGCCGGCACCGGATGAGGATGTCGCTCGGGAGGAACTACTCGGTGACCTCGAAGGTCAGGGTTTCGGTGAACTGGCGGCCGTGCACATCGGTCGCCGTGACTTCGGCGGTGTGCAGGCCGACGGCGAGGCCGGAGGGCAGTTCCAGGCGCCACAGGTGCATCATGCGGTCGGCGAGGCTACCACCGCGCACCAGCTGCTCCTGGACGGCGACCGGGTCGGAGTACTCGGATCCGACGAGCTGGCCTTCGCCCTGCATCTGCTGGGTGCGGACCGCCTCGGTGGTTTCGCCGTCGAGCTTTACCTTGACTGTTGATCCGGTGCTGCCCATCCAGAAGTTGGTGGTCAACCAGGTGGTGTTCGCGAGGTCGTCCCGGGAGACAACGAGCGGATCAGCGAACTCGGTAGCGGAGCCCTTGTTGTCGACGTTCTCGGCGTACCACTCGCGGTAGCGAGGGGTATTCAGGCCGAGGGCTATCTGCAGCGACTCGTCTGCGCCGCGGACGGTGAAGCGTTCCTGGAAGTCGGTGTTCTTGATATCCAGGGTAAAGACGCCGGGCAGGCCGCCGTCGCGCTGGACGGCGAGCGGGTAGCCCTCGGCCAGCTCGCGTCCTGAGTACCAGTCGCTGGAGGTGGCGCCGGCGGTGATGTGGGTGAAGGGCAGGCCGTCGATGCCGAAGATCTCGGACCAGCCTTCGAGGGAGTCACCTTCGCGCAGGTTCTCGATGCTGTGGGTGTGTCCGCCGAGGGCCACGACCTTGCGGCCTTCGAGGATCTCGTAGATCTCCTTGACCTGGGCCACCTGGTGCTTGGCGCTGCCCTGGTCGGCATAGTCGAGCAGCGGGATGTGCGCGGCGAGGACGATGAGCTTGTTTTCCGGCACTGCGGCGATGTCGTTGCGCAGCCATTCGAGCTGCTTTTCGTCGAGGGAACCGGTGTAGTCGCCCTTGGCAGCGGGCTGCTTGGTCGGGTATTCGACCGTGTTCAGTGCAACGACGTGCGCCTTGCCTGCGTCGTAGGAGTAGTACTCGGGGCCGAGCTGTGCGCGGAAGGTGTCGAAGTTGTGCGCGCTGTCGACGGCGTCAAAGTCCAGGTCGTGGTTTCCCGGCAGGAAGCGGGCCGGGCCATTCAGCATGCCGGCGAGTTCTCGGGTCTGCGGGTACAGCGACAGGTCATCGCCGACGACGTCGCCGATGAAGAGGGCGCCACAGCCGGCGTAGTCGTCGCGGCTGGAAAGGTCGGCGAAGGCGCCATTGCGGGCGAATTCCACCTGCTCCTGTGTGTAAGTCTGGATGTCGCCGCCGATGAGGCAGTGCTGCTCGGGCGACTGGGTGAGCTGGCTCTTGGCCAGCGGGAAGTTCACGGCGTCCGGGAGGGCACCAGTGGGGGCGATGCCGCCGTGGCGCAGTGCGGGCGAGCCTTCGGGCAGGTGGTGGTAGAAGAACTGGGCGACGTTGTCCTCGTCGACCGGCACCTGGTAGCCGCGGGGTTGGGTGACGAAGACGGTCATGTTGTCGAAGGCCGGCAGCTCGTAGCGGCCGTGGCTGTCGGTGGTGGTAACGTCGCGGCCGTTGGAGACGGTCACGCCGGCCAGGCCTCGTTCGTTGTTGTCCTGGACCGAGTTCCGGTTGTCGTCGGCGAAGGCGACGCCGTCGATGGTCTCCTGGTCAGCGTCCGGGCCCTCCACGACATCGACCTGGCCGCGGTAAGCCGTGGCGGACCAGTCGGTTTCGGCAGGGGCCGGAGCGGGGGCCGCGGTGGCAGCGGGCGCGAGCAGGGCGCCGGTAAAAGTCAGCGCCAAAGTGCCGGCTGCGGCGAAGCGGGCGGGCTTGGTCGAGGATCTCTTGGACGGGTGGGTAATCGGCTTCACGATGGTCCTCCGTGCGGTGATGGTGACCGGCCATTCTGACCGGCCACCGCCACGGTTTCATCGGCGGGTAAACAGTTCACCACAGCCAGACCAAGCGGATGGGAAGCAGGCTTAACGAGTCCGGTGCCGGCCCCCGCCGCGAGCCTGCTTGGCTGGGCGGGGCCGGCACCGATGGTTGTTCTCCGGCGGGAGGTGCTACTCGGTGACCTCGAAGGTCAGGGTTTCGGTGTACTGGCGACCGTGGACGTCCGTGGCGGTGACGGCGGCGGTGTGCTCGCCGACGGCAAGGTCGGCCGGCAGCTCGAGGCGCCACAGGTGCATGGTGCGGTCGTGCAGGCCGCCGCCGTGCACGAGCTGCTCGAGCGTTGCTGCCGGGTCGGTGTACTCGGCACCGATCAGCGGGACGTCATCGGCAGTCATCGACTGGGTGCGCTGAGCCTCAATGGCTTCGCCGCCGTCGATGGAGACGTTGACCGAGGAGCCGGTGGAGCCCATCCAGAAGTTGGTGGTCAGCCAGGTCTCACCGAGTTCACCCTGGGCCACGGCGTTCGGATTCTCCGGGGCCGGAGCCTTGCCACGCTGGTTCTTGTACTCATCGAACCAGGCGCGGTAGGCGGGGGAGTTGATGCCGAGGGCCATCTGGTCGGAACCGTCGGTGCCGGTGGCAGTGAAGCGCTCGCGGACCTCGGTGTTCTTGATATCCAGGGTCAGGACGCCGGGAGGAGTGCCGTCGCGCTGCACGGCTGTGGGGTAGCCCTGTTCGAGGACGCGTCCGCCGTACCACTGGCCGGACACGGCCGGGACGGTCAGGTGGGTGAACGGCAGGCCGGCGTCGCCGAGTTCGTCCCGCCAGCCGGCCATGAGGTCGCCTTCGCGCAGGTTTTCCGACATGTGGGTGTGTCCGCCGAGGGAGACGACTTCGCGGCCTTCGAGGATCTGGTAGATCTCCTGCAGCTGCTTATGGGTGTGCGAGTTGCTGTAGTAGAACTCGAGCAGCGGGCTGTGGCCAGCCAGCACGATCACGCGGTCCTGGGGAACCTTCGCAATGTCCGCGCGGAGCCACTCGAGCTGGCGCTCGCCGAGGCCGTACGTGTAGTTGCTCTTCTTCGCGGGGATCCGTGTCGGATACTCGATGTTGCTCAGGGCGACGACGTGGGCCTTGCCTGCGTCGTACGAGTAGTACTCCGGGCCGAACTGGGCGCGGAACGTGTCGAACTCGTGCTCGCCGTCGAGTGCGTCGAAGTCCAGGTCGTGGTTGCCGGGCAGGAAGCGCGCCGGGCCGTTGAGCATGGCGGTCAGCTCGCGGGTCTGCCCAAACAGGGACAGGTCGTCGCCGACGACGTCGCCGATGAAGAGGGCGCCGCAGCCGGCGTAGTCGTCGCGGGCGGCCAGGTCGGCGAAGGCGCCGCTGCGGGCGAACTCCACTTCTTCCTGGTCATAGGTCTGCACATCCGCGCCGATCACGCAGTGCTGCTCGGGCGACTGGGTGAGCTGGCTCTTGGCCAGCGGGAAGTTCACGGCATCCGGAAGGGCACCGGTCGGGGCGATCCCGCCGTACTTCAGGTCCGGCGAGCCCTCGGGCAGGTGGTGGTAGAAGAACTGCGCGACGTTGTCCTCGTCGACCGGCACCTGGTAGCCGCGGGGCTGGGTGACGAAGACCGTCATGTTGTCAAAGGCCGGCAGCTCGTAGCGGCCGTGGCTGTCGGTGGCCGTGACGTCGCGGCCGTTGGAAACGGTGACGCCGCGCAGGCCCGGTTCGTTGACGTCCTGCTTCGAGTTCTGGTTCTTGTCGTCGAAGACGACGCCGTCGAGGACCTGCTGGTCATCGTCCGGCCCTTCAACCACGTCCACCTGGCCGCGGTAAGCGGTGGACGACCAGTCGGTTTCGGCAGGAGCGGGAGCAGGAGAGGGAGCCGCAGTGGCGGCGGGGGACAGCAGGGCGCCAGCGAAGGAGAGCGCCAGGGTGGCTGTCGCCGCGCGAACGGGGAGCGGGGGTGTTTTCTTCGGGTTCACGAAATTCCTTAGTGCGGTGATTGCGCCGGCTGATCGACCGGACGCCGCTACCGTTTCACCTGCGGGTAAACAGTTCACCACCCCAAAGCCAAGAAGGGCGGAAGCGCATTTAACAAACTGTTCCGAATGCCGCGGCGCCGAGATGTCCCCCTCGTGTTCCAACTGCGCAGCGCCGGGCTCCGGAGCGTGCATGATGCTCGCGGAGGGTGCGAAAATCCAAGGGCGAAGGAACTACCGAAACGAGGAGCGAATGGCAACGCTGAAGGAAAAGCTGCAGGCCGACGTCGTAACCCACATGAAGGCGGGCAACAAGACGGCCCTGACCACCGTGCGGAACGTGCTCGGCGAGATCAGCACCAAGGAGAAGTCAGGCAAGACTCCGGTGGAGCTGGACGATGCGCAGACGACGGCAGTGCTGCAAAAGGAAGCGGCGAAACGGCGCGACACGGCCCGCATCTACGCCGACGCGGGCCAAGCAGACCGTGCCGCCGCGGAAATCGCCGAGGCCGAGGTCATCGAAGCGTACCTGCCGAAGCCGCTGACCGAGGCCGAAGTCGAGGCCATCGTGGACGACGTGGTCGCCGGGTTGAAAGCCGACGGCGCCGAGCTGTCGATGCGGCAGATGGGCGTCGTGATGAAGCCGGTCACCGCCCAGGTCGCCGGCCGGTTCGACGGCAAGGCGGTCAGCGAGATCGTGCGCAAGCGGCTGGCCTGACCTGCCCATAGGGGAGCCCCACAGGATGGACCTGCGGGGCTCCGTAATCTGCTGTGCCGTTAGCTGGTCCGGTCGCTGGCCGGTTCTTCCGCGGCCTCCGTGGACTTGTCGAGGAACGCCTGCACTTCGGAGTCGTCGGTCTTGGTCCAGGACTCGACGCGGGTGTCCTCGTCCGCCCTGCGATCCTCCGGCCGACGGCCGGCTTCCTTCCTGAAGCCCCAGCCGAAATCCCTATTCGAGGCGTAGCACATCGCAAACCTCCTTCACCTCGGTTCTTTAATCGTCCTCCTATCCGGGCCGGACGCCAAGGATCTTCCATGTGGCCGCGGACGGTTGGCGGGCCAGCCGGGCCCCTTTACTCCGGGCAGGGGGAGGGTACGACGGCGGCGCGGCGGCTTGTGCCGCCAAGGCCAGCCGGGCGGGCGAACAGGGAGGCGAACCGCTGCCGCCAGGGCAGGCGATGTGGCGCGGTCCGGATGCCCGCTTCGGCACGCCGGCGGCTGCGTTCGGCTTCGACCATCCGCAGCTGCACTTCCAGGTTGTGCATGTCCAGCCAGTATTCCGGGGGTTGGAGGCTCATGGCTTCTTCTTTCGGATCAGGATTCATGCGCTGACACTGGTTTCAACGCTTGCCCGGCCCGGTTCCATGGCCGCAATTCCTGCCACTAACTGTCAAGATTCCGCCATAGCCGGCGATGCGTGCCGCGATGGACCCGACCATGCAAGGGTTTTCCAAGTGGCAGCGGCGACAGTAGATCCAGCCAAGGAACCCGGATCCCCGCGACTCGCCCCGGTTGCCCGGATCCGATTGGCTGACAAGAGAGAGGACCGGCGGACCCGGTCCTCTCTCGCTTTTCCCGACAGGGTGCCGGCGCGGGCGCGGTCAGCCGCCGCAGCTCACGCGCTTGCGGGCACTCTTGTCCCAGCCGTCAACGCTGCTGTAGCTCACGGCCTGGTACGTTTGGCCGCAGTCCAGGCCCCAGCCGCGGATCCTGAACGCGTTGTCGCCTCCCGGCCGGACCTTCTCACTGTCCACCACCCGGTCGCGGTTGCTGACCTGGACGACCCACACGTCGACCGTCTCGCCGCGATATTCTCTGCCGTCGATGGTGTAGGCGCCGCTGCTGCTGACAGCTAGGGTCAGCTGCTGGGCCGGCGCAAAGACGGTGGCGCCGGCACTGGCCGGGGCAGCCCCGCCCAGTCCGGCAACCAGCCCGAGCAAAACGCCCGCGATCAGCAAGAACAGCCGCCACGTGGTTGCCTTTTTCATGGTGCGATCCCCCATGAGAAGCCCCGCCTTCCAGTCCAGCTACAGTAAGACCGCCATTTGCGGGGCAACAAGCCCCTCATTTTGGGGGTAGGGAAGCATCCCGGGACGCGTGGGCGGCTGGGACGCTGCTCGTCAACCGCCGGGTTACGTCCTGCTTCCCGGTTCATGGCGCGAGAAGGCGAGCGTTTCGCCGCGTGCCCCGTCCATCCAGATGCTTTGGCAGGCGGTGGCCATCTCCTCCAAACCTTCGACGACGGTGGCGAAGACATTGCCGGGCACCCACCCCTGGTCGCCGTTGAGGAGGAGGTTGTTCCGGCCATAGAACAGGGCGAGGTCGATGATGGCCTCAGGCGCGCGGACTTCTTCGTCGGCTCCATAGCCGTGCGAGGGAGTGTTCAGGATGTCCGAGTTGAAGGTGAAGTAGCACAGGTCCCCGGGGATCGGCGTCACCGTGGTGTTCTCCGGACCAGGTTCCACGGGCGCGAAGGCCGGCACCAGGTGGTAGATCTCGTTCCGGGCGTACTTGCCGTGGAAGACCTGGCTGGACAAGGGCAGGGCATCCCAGACTGCCGAGGCAGTCCGGGGCGCTTCGGAATCGAGGAGCCTGGCGAGGCAGGACACGCCGTGCTTCTCCAACGTCACTTTGATGAACCGGTCCATCGAACCTCCCAAAGCGGGGCCGCTCCGGCCGCTCCAAGGGCGTCAGGGCGGCAGGGGAAAACGGCTGAAATTGTTGATGCGAGCCTAGCCGCCCATCCCCTAGGATTGTCAACAATCAACCATCTTAGGGGGTTGGAGAAGCATGCAGGAGACCCTGGCCCTCACGGTGCCGCCCGGTCCCGTGGTGCTCAGCAAGATCGGCGTCGTCGCGCCGTACGACATGGCGCTGGACCATGAAATGGGGCGCTGGGCCGAAGACCGGGCCGACTTGTATTTTGCCCGGTCGCCGTTCGAGCCAAGCGAGGTCAACCTCGTCCAGGCCGAGCTGCTGGCCCGCCCGGAGATGGTTGCCGACACCGCCCTGCGGATCAGCGCGGTGTCCCCGGACTGCTATATCTACGCGTGCACCTCTGCTTCGTTCGTCCATGGCAGGACAGGGGAGCGGGAGCTGGCGGCCGCGGTGCACCAGCGCGGCCTGCCGAAGCTGTTCACCGTGTCCAGCACGATCGTCGCGGCCTTGTCCGCGCTGAAGGCCGGCACCGTGGCGGTCGCCGGCCCCTATACGGCGGCCGTCACCCAACGGTTCACGGAGTACCTGGGTGAAGCCGGGTTGGAGGTCTGCCGCGCGTCGATGCTGGGCCTGTCCGGCGAGATCTGCAAGGTCCCCTACACGCACACGGCCGAGCTGGTCGCCTCAGCAGACCACCCGGATGCCGAGGCGGTGGTGGTGGCCTGCACGAACCTGCCGACCTATCATCTGATCGCGCCGCTCGAGGAGTACTTGGGCAAGCCGGTCATCACAGCCAACCAGGCCGTGATGTGGGCGGCGCTGGATTATCTGGCGCTGGCACCGGTGGGCCCGGGGCAGCGGCTGCTGTCGGTGCGGGCAGACGGGACGGCACGGTGAACCGGCGGGCGGCGCCGGTAATCGGGCTGCTCTACCCCGGCGTGGGCGCCGAGGACGACTTTCCTGCGCTGGAGCGGCGGCTGGCGGGCCGGCTGCGGCTTCCGCTGGTGACCACGTCCGGCGGCGACGTCCTGCACACCGTGGAGACGCTGCGCCAAGTGGGCGGCAGCGGCAACCTGCTCGACGGCGCACGGCGGCTTGCGGTGTATGAACCGGATGCGGCGGTGTGGGCTTGTACGTCAGGATCCTTCGTCTACGGCTGGGCCGGCGCAGAGGAACAGGCCGCCGGAATCTCCCGCGAGCTGGGTTGTCCGGCTTCGTCCACCTCGCTGGCGTTCGCCCATGCCGTCCGCCGGCTCGGGCTGGCGAAGGTCGCCGTCGCGGCCAGCTATCCCGAAGACCTCGCCCGGCACTTCCGGATGTTCCTCGCTGAGGCCGGGATCGACGTCGTGAATCTGGACAGCAGCGGCATTCCCACCGCGGGCGAGGCCGGCCGGATGGGCCTGGCGGAGGTGGCACGGATGGCCGCAGCTGCGGACCGCCCCGACGCCGACGCCGTGCTCGTGCCCGATACCGCAGTGCATTCGCTGGCGTGGCTGGAGGAACTCGAGCAG
The DNA here is from genome assembly GCF_000328305.2 of Arthrobacter crystallopoietes BAB-32. GTDB lineage: Bacteria > Actinomycetota > Actinomycetes > Actinomycetales > Micrococcaceae > Crystallibacter > Crystallibacter crystallopoietes_A. Next base: position 21,959 of record NZ_ANPE02000143.1, read on the forward strand.
GCAGTGGGCAAGACCGTGCTCACCGCCAACCAAGTGACCGTGTGGGAAGGACTGCGGATCGCCGGCCGCCTGGGCCGGTTCGACGGCCTCGGGAGCCTGTTCCGGACCGCGGCGCCGGTCCTCGCCCCCGCACCCGCCCCCGACCAAGGAGGAGACCCAAGATGACTGCAGCAACGACGTCGTTGGCGGACCTTTCCGCCGCCGAACTGCTCCAGCGATACCAGGCGAAGTCCGTCTCCCCGGTCGACGCCACCCAGGCAGCGCTGGCCCGGATCCGCACGCACAACGACCCGTTCAACGCGTACTGCCTGGTCGCCGAGGAGGAAGCGCTCGCGGCCGCCCGCATGTCGGAGGCGCGCTGGGCCAAGGGCGAACCGGCCGGGCCGCTCGACGGCGTGCCGGTCTCGATCAAGGACCTGCTGCTGACCCAGGGCTGGCCGACGCTGCGCGGCTCGCGGCTGGTCGATCCGCAGCAGCCATGGGCGGAGGACGCTCCGGCGGTGGCCGCGCTTCGCGCCGCGGGGGCGGTGTTCCTGGGCAAGACGACCACGCCGGAGTTCGGCTGGAAGGGCGTGACGGACAGTCCGCTGACCGGCATCACCGGCAACCCGTGGGATGCCGCGAAGACGTCCGGCGGTTCCTCCGGCGGGTCCGCGGTGGCGGTGGCGCTGGGCATGGGCGCGTTGTCGGTGGGGACCGACGGCGGCGGGTCGGTAAGGATTCCGGCCTCCTTCTGCGGGATCGTGGGTCTGAAGCCGACCTACGGCACGATCCCGCTGTATCCGCCGACCCCGTACGGCACGCTGGCGCACGCCGGGCCGATGACACGCACGGTGGAGGACTGCGCGCTGATGCTGGATGTGCTGGCCGGCTTCGACAGCCGGGACTGGTCGGCGCTGGCCGCGCCCCGCGGCTCGTTCCGGGAGGGGCTGGGTGATGGAGTTGCCGGCCTGCGGATCGCGTACAGCCCCGACCTCGGCTACGCGGACGTGGACCCGGAGGTCGCCGCACTGGTGGAAGCCGCCGTCGTACTCCTTGGCACCCTCGGCGCGGACGTGGAGGAGGCGGACCCGGGGCTGCGGGATCCGCTGGCGGAGTACCACACCCTGTGGTTCGCCGGAGCCGGCAAGGTGATCCGCAGCTATCCGGAGGAGCGGTGGAACGAGCTCGATCCGGCCCTGCTGGAGGTCTGCCGCCAAGGGCAGGCCACCACCCTGGATGCGTACCTGGACGCGAATGCAGTGCGGGCGGCACTGGGCCGGCAGATGGGCGCCTTCCACGAGGAGTATGACCTGCTGGCGCTCCCGACCATGCCGCTGGCGGCGTTCGAAGCCGGCCGCGAGGTGCCGGCCGGCTCGGCGCTGAAGCGCTGGGCCGAATGGTCGCCGTTCACCTACCCGTTCAACATGACGCAGCAGCCGGCAGTCACCGTGCCGTGCGGGCTGACCTCGGCCGGGCTGCCGGTCGGGCTGCAGCTGGTGGGGCCGCGGCATGCCGATGCGCTGGTGCTG